>DASUOK010000104.1:0-3901 GCA_036276675.1 Gaiellaceae bacterium
GCGGTCGCGGTCGTCTCGCGCAAGGTGCGCGACAAGGCACGCCTGATCGCGGCGACGATGCTCGAGGCGAATCCGGACGACCTCGCCTGGGAGAAGGGCCGTTGGTACGTGAAGGGAGACCCCGAGCAGGGCGCCCTGATCGAGGAGGTCGCGGCGCGGGCGTACAGCGGCGAGGAGCTGCCCGCCGGGATGGAGGGTGGGCTCGACGCGCAGGTGATCTACGACCCGCCGAACCTCACCTATCCGTACGGCGCCTACATCGCGGTCGTCGACGTCGACCCCGACACCGGCCATGTCACGGTCCGGCGCTTCATCGCGGTCGACGACTGCGGCGTGCGCATCAACCCGATGGTCGTCGACGGCCAGATCCACGGCGGCCTCGCCGAGGGCGTCGGCATCGCGCTGATGGAGCTGCTCTCCTTCGACGAGGAGGGCAACTGCCTCAACTCGTCGTTCATGGACTACCTGATCCCGACCGCGCTCGAGTGCCCCGACTTCGAGCTGGGCGAGACGGTCACGCCGTGCCCCCACCACCCACTCGGGGCGAAGGGCGTCGGCGAGTCGCCGAACGTCGGGTCGCCGCCGGCGATCGTCAACGCGGTCCTCGATGCGCTGTACCGGAGCCACGGCGTCGACCACATCGACATGCCGTGCACCCCCGCCCGCGTCTGGGCGGCGATGCAGGGGCGTCCCGAGCCGCCGCAATGATGAGCGCCGCCGTGTCGCGGCGAGCCCAGGAGCTCGCCGCCGAGGGCACGGTGTTCGTGACCGCCACGGTCGTCCGGGCACAGCGCCCGACGAGCGTCAAGGCCGGAGACGTCGCGCTCGTGCTCGGCGACGGGACGCTCGAGGGGTTCATCGGCGGCGTCTGCGCACAGCAGAGCGTGCGCGCGTACGCGCTCAAGGCGATCGAGACGGAGGAGGCGGTGCTGTTGCGACTCGTTCCCGACGGGCCTCTCGGTGAAGACCCGCACACCGGTCGGGAGGTCCCGGTCGAGGAGGGTGCGGTGACGGCCCGCAACACGTGCCTCTCGGGCGGCGCGATCGAGATCTTCCTCGAGCCGGTGCTGCCGGCGCCGCGGGTCCTGGTCGTGGGCGACACGCCGATCGCGGCCGCGCTCCTGACCCTGGGCCCGGAGCTCGGGCTCGACCTGGTCCGCGTGGACGCCGGGGCTCCCGAGCCGTCGCCGGAGGATCTCGCGCTCGTGGTCGCGGCCCACGGCCGGGACGAGCTGCACGTGCTGCGCCGGGGGCTGGAGGCGAACGTGCCCTATGTCGGCCTCGTGGCCAGCTCCAAGCGCGGCGCCGGGGTGCTCGCGCAGCTGCGTGCCGACGGGGTCTCCGACGAGCACCTGGGGTCGATCGACGTCCCCGCCGGCATCGACATCGGCGCCCGCGCCCCCGCTGAGATCGCCCTGTCGATCCTCGCGAAGGTCGTCGCCGTGCGCCGCGGGAAGCCTGCGGCCGCGCCCGACCGGTCCGCCGTTCCCGCCGCGAGTGGCTCCGGCGCCCCGGTCGCGGCCGGCGGGCCGGCGCTCGCGGTCGATCCGATCTGCGGCATGACGGTCGCCGCCGCCGCGGACACACCGTCGGTGGAGTTCGAGGGCGAGACGATCTACTTCTGCTGCGAGGGGTGCGCGGGCACGTTCGCGGCGCAGCACGGGCTCGCCGTCGCGGCGGAGTGAGGCCGTGAGCCGGCACGAGGTCACGGGCGAGGCGGCCGGCGAGATCCGCCGGCTCGTGCCAGACATCGAGACGCTCGCGCGGCGCCTCGCTGACGTCGACTACCTCGTCGACGAGGGCCTGGCGACCTCGATCTTCCTGAGCCTGCGCCTGCCGCAGCCGTTGCTGCTCGAGGGCGAGGCGGGCGTCGGCAAGACCGAGGCGGCCAAGGCGCTCGCGCTCGTGCTGGACACGCCCCTCGTCCGGCTGCAGTGCTACGAGGGGATCGACGCGGCGGAGGCGCTGTACGAGTGGAACTACCCGCGCCAGCTGCTGAGCATCCGCCTCGCCGACTCGCGCGGCTCGACACTCGGCGAGGAGGAGCTGTTCGGCCCGGACTACCTCATCCGCCGCCCGCTCCTGCGCGCACTCGAGCACCCCGGTCCGAGGCCCGCGGTGCTGCTGATCGACGAGATCGACCGCGCCGACGACGACTTCGAGGCCTTCCTGCTCGAGCTGCTCGCGGACGCCGCCGTGACGATCCCGGAGCTCGGCACCATCCGCGCCACGCATCCGCCGATCATCGTGTTGACCTCCAACCGGACCCGCGACCTCCACGACGCCGTCAAGCGCCGCTGCCTCTACCACTGGATCGCCTACCCGACCCCGCAGCGCGAGGTGGAGATCGTGCGCCGCCGCGTCAGAGGCGCGTCGGAGACGCTGGCGGTGCAGGTCGCGAACGCCATCTCGCGCCTGCGCGACAGCGACGTCCAGAAGCCGCCGGGCATCGCCGAGGCGATCGACTGGCTCGCGGCGCTGAGCCTCCTCGGGATCGAGCGCCTGGACGCCGCGGCCGTGGAGCTCACCCTCGGGTCGGTGCTGAAGTACAGCGACGACCAGGAGGTGATCCGCGCGGCCGGCCTCGAGCAGCTCGTGCGCTCCGGTGACTGACTTCGGGGTCGAGACGATCGAGCTCGACCTGCCGCCCTTCGTTGGGGCACTGAGCAGGCGCCTCCACGACGCCGGCCTGCCGGTCACGCCGTCGCGGTCGGCCGACTTCGCGCGATCGCTCACGCTCGTCCGGCCGCTCGCGCGCCGGCGGCTGTACTGGACAGCCCGCGCGGTGTTCGTGTCCGATCCGGCGCAAGTCCAGGCCTTCGACGCCGTGTTCTCCTCGATCTTCGGCGATCGCAGCGAACCCCGCGACCTCGACCTCGAGGACGCCCGGACCGTCGCCTCGCCCGCGGACGACCGGCCGAGATCGCAGCACCGGGCCGCGCCGCGCGAGGCGGAGCGGCAGGGCCTCGACCCGAACGTGTCGTCGGCGCCGCCCGGCACGCACGACGCCGACGAGAACGCGCCCGAGGTCGAGGTGCCGGTGGCCCTGGCGAGCGACGAGGAACGGCTCGGACGCAAGAGCTTCGACGCCCTCGAGCCGCACGAGCTCGCGCAGCTCTACCAGCTGATGTCCCGGCTCGAGCTCGCAACGCCGTTGCGCCGCCTGCGCCGCTACGAGAAGGGGCGCCGCGGCGAGCGCATCGATCTGCGGCGGACCCTGCGCGGCAGCCTTCGCACGGGGGGCGATCCCATCCGCCTCGCGCGCCGGCACCGGCGGGTCGCCCGCCGCAGGCTCGTGCTGCTCTGCGACATCTCCGGCTCGATGGAGCCCTACGCACGCGCGTACCTGCAGTTCCTGTCCTGTGCCGCCGGCAGCGGCCCCAGAGCGGAGGCGTTCGTGTTCGCCACGCGCCTGACCAGGCTGACCCGCGCGCTCGCGTCCAGCAGCCCGGAGCGCGCCATCCAGCGTGCCGCCGCCACCGCACCCGACTGGTCGAGCGGCACCAGGATCGGTGACGCGCTGAGGGAGTTCAACCACCGGCACGGACGTCGTGGCATGGCCCGCGGCGCCGTGATCGTGATCCTCTCCGACGGCTGGGAGCGCGGCGACCCGCTACTCGTGGGGCGCGAGCTGGAGCGCCTGGCACGCCTCGCCCACCGGATCGTGTGGGTCAACCCGCGGGTGAGCGCCGGGGACTTCTCCCCGCAGTCCGGCGGCATGGCGGCCGCGCTGCCGCACTGCGACGCGCTCGTCAGCGGCCACAACTTCCAGGCCCTCGGCGAGGTGGCCGAGGCGATCGGGGCTGCGTCGTCCGGCCGCGGCGGCCTGCCGGCAACGCGCCCGAAGCCGGCCCCGGCCGTCGAGACGGAGCAGGCCGAACCGTGGGCCAGCGCCACCCCG
>DASUOK010000105.1:0-3955 GCA_036276675.1 Gaiellaceae bacterium
TAGGCGGCCTCGGGCTCCCTGGCGTCGAGCTTGTCCTCGAAGAGCGCGCGTAGGAGCTCGCCCGACGCGGCCCGGACGTCGGCGTGGCGAGGAGCGACCTTGACGACCCGCACGGCCTCGTCGCTGCGGCCCCCGTAGCACCGGGCGTAGCATTCGGCCTCGCTGAGCGTCCGCAGCCGTTGCACGGACCGCAGAGTAGGCGCCGGACCGGACGACACCGGTACGGGGACGCGGCCTGTAGGTTCCCCGCGTGGCGCGGACGTTCACCTACGCCGTCTCGGTCGACCGCGACTGGTCGGCGCGGAGCGACGAGGGCGGCAGGGCGATCCCGAGCGAGGAGGCGTGGACGCCGGAGCACCTCGTGCTCGCGGGGCTCGCGCGCTGCACGCTGACGAGCCTGCGCCACCACGCGCAGCGGGCCGGCCTCGAGCTGGCCTCGAGCGCCGAGGCGAACGGCACGGTCACGAAGCGCAGCTCCGACGACCGCTACGCGTTCGTCGAGATCGCCGTCGAGCTCGACATCACGCTCGAGCCGGCACCGGAGAACGTGCGGGAGCTGCTGGCCCGTGCCGAGCGCGACTGCTTCGTCGGCGCGTCCCTGACGGTCGAGCCCGACTACCGCTGGCTCGTGAACGGCGAGGAGGTGCGGTGAGCGTCGCCGTGCTCGACGTCGAGGCGGTGCGGGCGCGCTTCTCCGCGCTGGACCGGCCACAGGCGTTCTTCGACGGCCCCGGCGGGACGCAGTGCCCCGACGAGGTGATCGACGCGATCGCGGCGTACCTCCGCGCCGACAACGCCAACACCGGCGCGCCCTACGGGACGAGCGTGCGGACGGGCGAGCTCGTCGAGCGGGCGCACGCGGCGGCCGGGCGCTTTCTCGGCTGCGACGCGGAGGAGGTCGCGTTCGGGCCCAGCATGACCGCGCTCAACTTCCTGCTCACGCGGACGCTCGCCCGCAACCTCCGGCACGACGACGAGATCCTCGTGACCCGGCTCGACCACGATGCGAACGTCGCCCCCTGGCTCGAGCTGGAGCACGACCTCGGCGTCACCGTGCGCTTCGTCGACGTGCACGACGACCTGACGCTCGACCTCGACGACCTCGAGCGGCAGCTCTCGACGCGCACCCGCGTCGTCGCCTTCCCGATCGCCTCCAACGCGGTCGGCACCACGCCCGACGTCGCCCGGATCGTGGCGCTCGCCCACTCGGCCGGCGCGCTCGCCTGGGCCGACGCGGTGCACTACGGCCCGCACGGGCCGATCGACGTGACGGAGTGGGACGTGGACGTCCTGCTCTGCTCGCCGTACAAGTTCTTCGGCCCGCACCTCGGGCTCGCGTTCGGCAAGCGCGAGCTGCTCGCGTCGTGGCGTCCGTACAAGGTGCGGCCGGCGCCGGACGAGCCTGTCGGCCGTCGCTTCGAGCACGGGACGCTCCAGCACGAGCTGCTCGCGGGCTTCGTCGCGTGCGTGGACTACGTCGATTCGCTCGGCTGGGAGGCGATCGTCGCGCACGAGCGGGAGCTGGGGCAGCGCTTCCTGGACGGGTTGCCCGAGCCGGTGGAGCTGTACGGCCTCCACACGACCGAGGGCCGGGTGCCGACCTTCTGCTTCAACCTGCCCGGCCGCTCGGCCGAGGAGGTCGCGGTCGAGCTGGCGGCGCGCGATCTCCTCGTCTGGCACGGGGACTACTACGCGGTCGAGGTGATGCGGCGGCTCGGCCTCGAGGCCACGGGGGCGGTCCGCGCCGGCTTCGTCCACTACAACACCGCCGCCGAGGTCGACCGGCTTCTCGGCGCGCTGGACGAGCTGTGCGCGTCCTGATCCTGGGCGGCACGAAGTTCCTCGGGCGCGCGATCGCCGAGGCCGCGCTCGCGCGCGGGCACGAGCTGACGCTCTTCAACCGTGGCGAGACGAATCCGGAGCTCTTCCCCGAGGCCGAGCGGCTGCGCGGCGACCGCACCGGCGATCTGTCGGTGCTCGCCGGGCGCGCCTGGGACGCCGTCATCGACCCGTCAGGCTACGTGCCGTCGGTGGTGCGGGCCTCCGCCGAACTACTGCGCACCTCCGGCCGCTACGTCTTCGTCTCGAGCATCTCCGCCTACGCCGACTTCTCCACCGGGCCCGACGAAGGGAGCGCGGTCGCGGAGCTCGGCGACGCGCCCATCGAGGAGCTCGCATCCGACTACTCGAACTACGGGCCGCTGAAGGCGCTGTGCGAGGCGGAGGTGGTGCGCGTGTTCGGCGACCGCGGCCTCGTCGTGCGACCGGGGCTGATCGTCGGCCCGCACGACCCGACCGGCCGCTTCACCTACTGGGCGCAGCGGCTCGCGCGAGGCGGCGAGACGCTCGCGCCCGGCCCGGCGGAGCGGCGGGTGCAGTTCGTCGACGTACGCGACCTGGCGGAGTGGATCGTCGCGGCGGCCGAGCAGGGCCTCGCCGGCACCTACAACGCGACCAACGAGGGCGTTTCGTGGGCCGAGCTCCTCGCCGGTGCCGACGTCACCTGGGTTCCCGACGGGTTCCTGCAGGAGCACGAGGTGGGCGAGTGGATGGAGCTGCCGCTGTGGATCGCCGATCCGGCGCTGGCGGGGCTGCACGGGACGGACGTGTCGCGCGCAGTCGCCGCAGGGCTCCGCTTCCGGCCGCTGCCCGAGACGATCGCCGGCGCCGCGACGGCGCCCGCGGTGGAGGGCGTCGGCCTCACGCCCGAACGTGAGGCGGCTCTGCTCTCCTCCTGGCACGGGCGGGCAGCGTGAGGATCCGGGCTGCGGTCCTGGAGGCGTTCGGAGCGCCGCTGGTGGTGCAGGAGCTCGACCTGGCCGAGCCCCGGGCCGGGGAGGTGCTCGTCCGCCTGGTGGCGTGCGGCGTCTGTCACACCGACCTCTACACCGCCTCGGGCGCGGACCCGTCCGGCTACGCGCCGACCGTCCTCGGGCACGAGGGCGCAGGCGTGGTCGAGGCGACCGGCGAGGGCGTCCGCTCGCTCGCCGAGGGCGATCACGTCGTCACGCTCTTCTCGCCCCAGTGCGGCGACTGCGTCCACTGCCTCAGCCCGCGGACGAACCTCTGCCTGGCGATCCGCGAGCAGCAGAACCTGGGGTACCTGCCGGACGGGACGACGAGGCTCTCGCGTGACGGCGAGCCGATCCGGCACTTCATGGGCACCTCCACCTTCGCCGAGTACACGGTCATGCCCGAGATCGCGCTGGCGAAGATCGATCCGGAGGCGCCGCTCGCGGGTGCGGCGCTCTTCGCGTGCGGGCTCTCGACCGGGGTCGGCGCCGCGCTGAACACGGCCAAGGTCGAGCCCGGCTCGACGTGCGTCGTCTTCGGCGCTGGGATGGTGGGCCTCGGAGCCGTGATCGGCTGCCGGCTCGCCGGCGCCGAGCGGATCGTCTGCGTCGACCTGTCGCCCGAGCGGCTCGCGCTCGCGACCGCGCACGGCGCCACCGACACGATGGTCGGCGGTCCCGACGCGGTGGAGCGGATCCTCGAGCTGACGGGCGGCTTCGGAGCGGACTACACCTTCGAGGCGACGGGGAACGTCGCCGTCATGCGGCAGGCGGTCGAAGCGGCGCGGATGGGCTGGGGCCTCTGCACGATCGCGGGGGTGGCCGGCAAGGGCGAGACTCTGCAGGTCGTCCCGCGGTTCCTGATCACCGGCCGCCGCATCGCCGGCTCGTCGTTCGGCGGCGTCAAGGGCCGGGATCAGGTGCCGCAGCTCGTGCGGAGGTGGCTCGCCGGCGAGATCGACGTCGACTCGTTCGTGTCGCACCGGCTGACGCTCGACGAGGTCAATCGTGGCTTCGAGCTCATGGAGGCGCAGGACGGCATCAGGAGCGTGATCGAGCTCTCCTGAGCGTCAGGACGACGCCCTCGCCGCCGGCGAGGCTGCCGTCGAAGGGCTCGCCCTCGCGCGTGCGGTCGGTCGAGAGCTCCACCAGGCCCTGGAGGT
>DASUOK010000106.1:0-10154 GCA_036276675.1 Gaiellaceae bacterium
CGTGCAGGAGATGCTCGAGCTCGTCGAGCTCTCCGGCTTCGAGGGCCACCATCCGTGGCAGCTCTCGGGCGGCATGCAGCAGCGCGTCTCGATCGCCCGCGCCCTCTCGTTCGAGCCGGCGCTGCTCCTGATGGACGAGCCGTTCGGCGCCCTCGACGAGATGACGCGCGAGCGCCTCAATCTCGAGCTGCTGCGGATCTGGGCGGCGAGCGGCTCCACCGTTGTCTTCGTCACGCACTCGATCTCGGAGGCTGTGTTCCTCTCGACCCGTGTCGTCGTCATGTCGCCGCGGCCGGGCCGGATCACCGGCATCGTCGACGTCGACCTGCCGCAGCCGCGCACGTTCCGCACCCGCGAGGAGCCGCGCTTCGCCGAGCTGATCCGCGACGTGCGCCGCACGCTGCGCCAGGGCGGTGGCTTCGAGGCGGAGGAGGACGACCACCTCGAGGAGCGCCTGATCGCGGCGGAGGAGGGGACGACCTGAGCGCGGCCGCCGTCACCGGCCGCCTGCGAGAGTGGGTGCCGGCCCTCGCCGTCTTCCTGCTCGGGATCGCGGTCTGGGAGGGCTACACGCGCGGCGCCGATGTCGAGAGCTTCCTGCTGCCGCCCCTCTCGGAGATCCTGCAGACGCTCTGGGAGGACCGCGCGACGTTCGTCAGCGCCGGCTGGTTCACCTTCAAGGAGGCGCTCGGCGGCTTCCTGATCGGCTCCACCGCCGGCATCCTCGTCGCGCTGCTGCTCGCGCGCTGGCGCGGCCTGGGGCGGGCGATCATGCCGTACGCGATCGCGGCGAACGCGATCCCGATCATCGCCTTCGCCCCGATCACGAACAACTGGTTCGGGCTGCTCAACCCGCTCTCGAAGATGGTGATCGCCGCCGTGCTCTGCTTCTTCCCCGTGCTCGTGAACACGCTGCGCGGGTTGACGAGCGTCCGGCCCAGCTCGATCGAGCTGATGCGCTCGTACGCGTGCGGCGAGCTCGAGATCTTCCGGCGCGTCCGCATCCCGACCGCGCTGCCGTTCATCTTCTCGGCCTTGAAGATCGCGACCGTACTCGCGATGATCGGCGCCATCGTCGGTGACTACTTCGGAGGCTCGCAGGAGGCGCTCGGGATCCTGATCAGACGGTCGGCAGGCATCTTCGCCTTCCAGGAGGCGTGGGCCGCGATCGTCGTGGCGAGCGTGCTCGGCATCGCGTTCTACGGAGCAGTCGCGCTCGCGGAGCGGCTGACGATGAGATGGCAGCCCGCGGCACGGGTCGAATAAGGGCAAGAGGAGAAGGAGGACGTCTTGACGGTACGGAGATGGTGGTGGCTGGCGCTCCCGGTGCTCGTGCTCACGCTGGCGCTGGCCGCCTGCGGGAGCGACGACGACGACGGCGAGCCGGCGGCGGCGGGCGACGAGACCGAGGCGACGACCACGGCGGAGGAGCCGCAGGAGCAGACGGCGGTCACGCTCCAGCTGAAGTGGGTGACGCAGGGCCAGTTCGCGGGGTACTACGCCGCGCTGGAGCAGGGTTACTACGAGGACGAGGGCCTCGATGTCACGATCAAGCCGGGCGGCCCGGACATCGTCCCCGAGCAGGTCGTCCTGGGCGGCCAGGCCGAGTTCGGGATCAACTGGCTCGACAACACGCTGGCGACGCGTGACCAGGGCGGCGAGATCGTCAACATCGCGCAGGTCTTCGCCCGCTCCGGGATGACGGAGATCACGTGGGCCGACACCGGCCTCGAGGAGATCACCGACCTCGCGGGCAAGAAGGTCGGCGTCTGGCTCGGCGGCAACGAGCACAAGCTGTTCGCGGCCCTGAACAAGAACGGGCTCGACCCGGACTCGGACGTGAACATCGTCGCGCAGCCGTTCGACATGAACCTCTTCCTGAACCGGGAGGTCGATGCGGCGGCGGCGATGACGTACAACGAGCTCGCGCAGGTGCTCGAGACCGAGAACCCGGACACGGGCGAGCTCTACACGCTCGAGGACCTCAACGTCATGCTCATGTCCGACCTCGGCACCGGTGCGCTCGAGGACGGCATCTTCGTCACCGAGGAGTGGATCGCCGACGAGGCCAACCAGGACGTGGCGACGCGCTTCCTGAAGGCGTCCTTCAAGGGCTGGGTCTACTGCCGGGACAATCCGGACGACTGCACGCAGTACGTGCTCGACGCCGGCCCGACGCTCGGTGAGGGGCACCAGGCCTGGATGGTCAACGAGATCAACAAGCTGATCTGGCCGAACGACAACGGCATCGGCGTCATGGACGAGGACGACTACGCGACCACCGTGCAGATCGCCACCGACTACGGCGTCGTCAAGAACGATCCCGGCGAGGGCGTCTACACGACCGAGTACGCCGAGGCGGCCGTGGCCGAGCTCGAGGACGAGGGCGTCGACGTCAACGGGTCGGACTGGGAGGCCCCCGAGGTCGAGGTGACCCCTGGTGGTGAGTAGAGCCGGCGAGTAGGCGAGAGAGAGGAGATCTGCGATGTCCGTACTGATCAAGGGCGGTCGCGTCGTCACGGCGACCGACACCACCGTCGCCGACGTGCTCGTCGAGGGCGAGCGGATCTCGCTGATCGGCTCCTCGCTCGAGCTCGAGGCGGATCGTGTGATCGACGCGTCCGGGAGCTACGTGCTCCCGGGCGCCGTCGATCCGCACACGCACCTCGACATGCCGTTCGGCGGCACGACGACGATCGACGACGTGGAGTCGGGGCAACGCGCGGCCGCGCGCGGCGGCACGACCTGCCACGTCGACTTCTGCATCCAGGCCCCCGGCACGAGCTTCTCCGAGTCCCTCTCGACCTGGAAGGCGAAGGCCGAGGGCAAGCAGCTGATCGACATGGGCTACCACATCGCGGTCACCGATCTGCGCGAGGGCGGCTCGCTGGAGGAGCTCGCCTCGCTGCCGGCGGAGGGGATCACCTCCTACAAGCTGTTCATGGCCTACAAGGGCGCGCTCATGGTGGACGACGAGACGCTCTTCAGGACGATGGAGGTCGCCGCCGAGACCGGTGCGCTCGTGATGGTGCACGCCGAGAACGGCGACGCGATCGACGTGCTCGTGAAGAAGGCGCTGGCCGAGGGCCACACCGAGCCGCACTGGCACGCGCTGACGCGGCCGCCGGAGACGGAGGGCGAGGCGACGAACCGGGCGATCCAGCTCGCGCGCGTCGCCGGCTGCCCGCTCTACGTCGTGCACGTCTCCTGTCGGGAGGCGGTGGAGCCGATCATGCGCGCGCGGGAGGCGGGCTGGGACGTGTGGGGCGAGACGTGCACCCAGTACTTCTTCGTCGACTACACGTTCCTCGAGCGGCCGGACTTCGAGGGCGCGAAGTACGTCTACACGCCGCCGCCGCGCGACCGGGCGAACCAGGACGTGCTCTGGAACGCGGTGCGGACCGACGTCCTCTCCGCGATCTCGACCGACCACTGCGCCTTCCTCTGGGACGGGCAGAAGACGCTCGGCCGCGACGACTTCTCGGCGATCCCGAACGGCGGGCCCGGCCTCGAGAACCGGCTCCAGATGATCCACCACTTCGGCGTCGGCGAGGGCCGGATCTCGCTCAACCGGATGGTCGAGCTGCTCTGCACGAACCCGGCGAAGCTCTTCGGGCTCTACCCGCGCAAGGGCACGATCGCCGTCGGCTGCGATGCCGACCTCGTGATCTTCGATCCCGAGAAGCGGCACACGATCACGGCGGCGGGGCAGCAGTCGAAGACGGACTACAACCTCTACGAGGGCACGGAGGTCGTCGGGGACGTCGAGACGGTGCTCCTGCGCGGCAACGTGATCGTCGACGGCGGCGAGGTCGTCGCCCAGCCGGGCATCGGCCAGTTCGTGAAGCGCGCCCGCTTCGGCGAGCAGCTCGACGCTGCCGCCGTCACCGCCTAGCTGCAGCGGACACGGCCGGGGGCTGGCCCCGGCCGTGTCCCGAAGCGGCGCGTCCGTCAGCCGCAGTCGACGCGGGGGTTGTAGGGCTTCAGCAGCCCGCTCGGGTTGGGCTTCCAGATCCACGCGTGCAGCGCGTAGGCGAGCGGCAGCCCGTAGCGGTTGCCCACCTCGATCGTGTCGAACTCCTGCCCGAAGAGGGCCGGCTTCGAGGCGCCCTCCCAGTCCTCGGCGAGGACGAGGTACTCGAGCGCGACGAGCTTCAGCGTGCCGTCGTTCCGGGGCTCGTAGACGAGCAGCTCCGGCTGTGACGCCTCGATGACGCCGTCGTCGAACAGCAGATCGGGGTTGAGCATGTGCACGCCCATCGCGCCGTCGGTCGGATGGGCGATGCACTCGATCCCGGCCAGGTCGGCCACCGTCGCGACGTAGCCGGCCGCCTTCGCCGCTTCGAGGTCGTGGAACGCGGCAGTCGCCGCCCGGGCGCCGGCGAGGCCGGACTGGCCGCCGCCTGCGAGGGCGATGCCGGCGAGCGGCAGCAATCCGAGCACGAGCGCCGCTGCGAGCAAGCGGCGGCTCATGACGCCACCGCTGCGGCGACCGGATCGGGACGGATCACGACCGTGTCGACGACCCTGATGATCTCGTCGACCGGCAGGTCGGCGGCGGCCGCATGCGCGCGGATCGCCTCCGGGCTCGACGCCCTGTAGATGCAGACCGTGCCGACGCCGTTGCCCTCCTCGAGCACGTAGCTGCGGATCCAGGCGATGTCGTCGGCCATCCGCTCCCCCTCCGCGAGCGAGCGTGCGGCGGCCTCCTCGAGCTCCGCCGCCGAACGCCAGCCGGTGCGGCGCAGGATCACATAGGTGTCCATCGATCTCCTTTCGTAGACCCCTGTGACGCTACGGACGCCGGGGCGCGCTCACATCGGCGGGACCGCCTATCTTGGGCGCCGCTGCCACCGATATTTCGCGGTAGCGCGCCGCGGCTTCGGCGCGCGTGTGCGCCGAGAGCTTGCGGAGCACGGCCGAGACGTGATGGTCGATCGTGCGGTGTGAGAGCACGAGCCGGTCGGCGATCGCGCGATTCTGCAGCCCCTCGGCGATCAGCTCGAGCACCTGGAGCTCCCTCCTCGTGAGGCCGGCCGGGTTCTCGCGCGTCGTCTCGCGCGGGCCGCGCAGGCCGAGCCGGCGGCGGAGCGCTGCGGCGGCCGGCCGCGCGCCGAGGCGCTCGAGGTCCACGAGCGCGGCCTCGTCGCCGGCGTCGGCGAGCGTCCTGGCGGCTTCGTACGGGCAGAGGCGTCGGCGCCAGGCGGCGGCGGCCGCGGCGACGTGCCCCGCGAGCTGGAGCCGGTACGGCTCCGCCACCCAGTCGGGCGCCGCCTCGAGCGCGCCTGCCCGCCACTGCCAGTAGGCGAGCTCACCCGCGAACCAGAGGTGACGCTTCTCGAGCGCGAGCCCGTACACCGCCGAGGCCTCCTCGACGGTCCGCCGTTCGTCACCCGCGAGCCAGGCTGCCTCGGCGCGCGCCGCGTGGACGTGTCCGAGCCGCTGCAGGTGCCCGCCCGGCCGCGCCACCTCGAGCGCCTCGTCGAGCGCGTCGAAGGCACCGGGGTCGCCCCGCCGGGCGCGGAGGCGGCCAAGCGCGATCCAGCCGGTGATCTCGCTGATCCGATGTCGAGAGTGGACGGCGATGCGCGCCAGAGGCGCGACCTCGTCCCAGCGCCCGCGGTAGAGATGGACGCAGGCGAGCCACGCCTGCGGGTAGCCCACGAACAGCTCGCGTGGCTCCCCGAACGCGATCTGCTCCCTCAGGTAGGCCTCAGCGCGCTCCAATTCGTACATCTCGGCGAGTCCCGAGCCGAGCATGCTGAGGGCGGAGTTGATTCGACCCTCGTTGTCGTGCGCGCGGGCGAGGTCGAGGCTGCGCAGCAGGAAGCCGACGCCGAGATCGAACTCGCCCGCCATCAGGTGTGACGTGCCGATCACGTTCAGGGCGAACGACCGGCCTTCCTCGTCGCCCAAGCGCTCGGCCACGGCCAGTGCACGTCGGCCCCACAGGACTCCGTCGGGGTTATCGCGAGCGAGCATCCTGAGCGAGGCCTGCATGCAGTAGGCCTTGATCAGCTCCGGGCCGGCGGGGAGCCGCTCGAGCAGCTCGATGGCACGCAGGCTCGCGGCTTCCGCGTCCGCGTTGCGACCCAGGGAGATGTAGGGCGTGGGCAGCTGAGCCAGGAGCTCGCCCTCCCGCAGGGTGTCGCCGAGGGCCCGGTAGTGCGCGATGGCCTCGACCCCGGCTTCGACGGCAGTCGCGTGGCGCCCGATCACGTGGGTCTCTTGAGCGTACGCGGCCAGCAGCGAGGCCCGCTCGCCGGCCGAGAGAGCATCCGCGTGCCGCAGGGCGCGTTCGTACTGCGCCGCGGCTTCACGGTGGGCGGATGCATCGGCGGCCCGGCGAGCGGCTGCCGGTGCGTACGCGAGCACCGCTGCCGCATTGCCCGCCTCCTCCGCGTGGTGGGCCAGCCGTGCGACGTCGCCCGTCGGCACAAGCGCGGCGAGCACGCTGCCGTGGAGGGCCCGTCGTCGGTGCGGCGCGGTCGCGCTCTCGACGGCGAGGCGTGCGAGCTCGTGCCGGAACGCGACGCCGTCGCGCTCCTCGTGCAGCATCCCAGAGGAGAGACAGTCCCCGAGCTGGGCGAGCTCGAGGGGCGCGATCGCCTCGAGCAGCCAGAGCTCGGCACGCGCGGGGACCACAGCGACGGCCTCCAGCAGCCGACGGGCTGCCGCCGGCAGGCCGGCCGCACGTGCCAGGACCGCGTCACGGACCGTCTCCGGCAGCTCCCCGCCCTCCGAGGCGAGGATCTCCGTGACGTAGAACGCGTTGCCCTGCGTCAGCCGGTGGATCGTGTCGCCGTCGGCGCCGGAGGGCTCCGCGAGCTCCCGGACGGCCTCGACCGACAGCCGCGGCACCGACAGTCGCACCACGCCGCGGGCGGTTGCGAGCTCGCCGAGGACGACGCGGAGCGGATGGTCGCTCTCGACCTCGTCGTCGCGGTACGTCGCGAGCACGAGCGCTGAGGTGCCGTCGAGACGACGGCCGAGCACGCGCAGCGCGTCGAGGGTGGCCTCGTCCGCCCAGTGAACGTCCTCGAGGACGAGCACCGGGGTCGTGCGGAGCGCGTCCAGCACCGCGACCGCGACCTGCCGCGGCTCGTCGTCGAGCTCGAGCCCGAGGTCGAGGAACGGCCCGAACGGCGTCGGCGTCGTCAGGTTCTCGCACGCGCCTCGCAGCACCGGCCCGCCCACACGCTCCGAGAACGCCCGCACCAGCGCCGACTTGCCGACGCCCGCCTCGCCGCCCACGAAGGCGAGTCGGCCGCCCTCCGCCCGCAGGGCGTCGAGCTGCGCGAGCAGCTCCCCCCGTTCGAGCAGCGCGTCCACGTCCTCATCCTCGGCGGTGCGCTCCCCCGATTCAACCGCGCACTAGGCTGGGCCGGTGGCGCAGCGACGACTCCGGCTCTCCCCGCCCGACGACCGCGTCATCGCGGCGGCCTTCGCGGCCCTGCGCGACGACCTCGGCATCCCGGCCGGCTTCGCCGCCGACGTGCTCGCGGACGCCGAGGCGGCGGCGCGCGCGCCGCGCCTGCCGGACGCCGACGAGACGGCGATCCCGTTCGTGACCATCGACCCGCCCGGATCACGCGACCTCGACCAGGCGCTGCACGTGGAGCGGCGCGGGCCGGGGTACCTCGTGCGCTACGCCATCGCCGACGTCGCCCGCTTCGTCGCGCCCGGTGGCTCCATCGACCGCGAGGCCCACGAGCGGGGCCAGACGCTGTACGCGCCGGATCGGAACGTCCCGCTCCACCCGCCGCGCCTCTCGGAGGATGCGGCCAGCCTGCTCCCGGACACGACGCGCCCGGCGCTCGTGTGGACGATGGCGGTCGACGCCGGAGGCGAGGGGGTCGAGGTCGACGTCCGGCACGCGGTCGTCCGCAGCCGCCGGCAACTGGACTACGCCGGTGTCCAGCGGGCGCTCGACGCGGGGACGGCCGAGGAGCCGCTGCAGCTGTTGCGGGAGGTCGGGCTCCTGCGCCAGGAGCGCGAGGTCGCTCAGGACGGCATCGACTTACCGCTGCCCGACCAGGAGGTCGAGCTCGGCCCGGGCGGCTATCGGCTCGCCTTCCGCGTGCCGCTCCCCGTCGAGGGCTGGAACGCGCAGGTCTCGCTGATGACGGGCCAGGCCGCGGCCGAGCTGATGCTCGGTGCGGGGATCGGGATCCTGCGCACGCTGCCGGAGGCCGACACGGGTGCGGTCGCGCGCCTCCGGCGCACGGCGGCCGCCCTGGGCGTGGACTGGCCGGCGGAGCTCGGCTACGCGTCCCTCGTCCGCACGCTCGACCCGGCGCAGCCCACGCACGCGGCCTTCCTCGCCGAGTCGACGGTGCTCCTGCGCGGTTCGGGCTATGCGGCGTTCGACGGCGGGCCGCCCGGGCAACCCGTGCACGCGGGCGTCGGTGCGCCGTACGCGCACGCCACGGCGCCGCTGCGGCGCCTCGTCGACCGCTACGTCGGCGAGACCTGCGTGGCGATCTGCGCCGGAGCGGACGTGCCGGAGTGGGCGCGCGCCGCGCTACCGGCACTGCCGGAGGCGATGGAGCGCTCGACGAGCCGCGCCCAGCAGTACGAGGCCGGCATCCTCTCCGCCGTCGAGGCGGCGGTGCTGGAGCACCGTGTGGGCGACGTCTTCGGCGCGGTCGTGGTCGAAGTGGACGGTGACGGGGAGGGCGGCACCGTGCAGCTCACCGATCCCGCCGTGACGGCCCGCTGCGTCGGCGTCGACCTCCCGCTCGGCGACCGCGTCGACGTCCGCCTCGTGCTGGCGGACGTGGTGGCCCGACAGGTGCGATTCGAGCTCGCCTAGCGGCAGGCCCGGCCGAGCGGGAGCCGCACGCGGTGGGAGCGGCCGCCGACGACACGCACGTCGAGTGGATAGCAGCCTGGACGCGTCACCTCGAAGCCACCACTGAAGCCGGTGACGGAGCCGACCACGCCCTCGTACGAGAAGGCGGGCGTCGACGGCGGGCACGGTTCGATCCGCACGACCGGCTCCCCCTTCCCCCCTCTCGCGTAATGGAGGAAGAGACGGCCGCGGTACCGCCGCGGCACCGACAGCACGACCGGATTGCCCGCGCGAAGCAGCGCACCCACCTTGACGGAGAAGCGCCCGTTCTCGTGCCGCGGCCCGAGCCCGGCCGGCGTCCGCGGCAAGAGCCCCGACAGCGCGAGCGGTCCTGCGAAGACACCTCCGCTCCGGGGCCCCGGGAAGCGGAGCGGCGCGTCACCGGCCTCGATCCGCTGCTCGCATGTCCGCACCGGAACCGGTGCAGCGGTCGCCCCGACCGGGCCGCCTGCGAGCGTCACGAGGGCGAGCAGGACGAGCAGCATCGCCCTCTCTACACCCGCCGGCACCGTGCGGTTCCCTAGCGCGTCTGCGGGAAGCCCAGGTCGACCTGCGAGGTGGCAGGGTCGGGCCAGCGCGAGGTGACGACCTTGCCACGTGTGTAGAAGTTGATCCCCTCGGGGCCGTAGATGTGCGTATCGCCGAAGAGCGAGGACTTCCAGCCCCCGAACGAGTAGTAGGCGACCGGCACCGGGATCGGCACGTTGATCCCGACCATCCCGGCCTCCACCTCGAACTGGAACTGGCGCGCGACGCCGCCGTCGCGGGTGAAGATCGCCGTCCCGTTGCCGTAGGGGTTCTCGTTGATCAGCTTCACGGCCTCGTCGTACGTCGCCACGCGCGTGACCCCGAGCACCGGCCCGAAGATCTCGTCGCGGTAGGCGTCCATCTCGGGCGTGACGTCGTCGAGCAGCGAGACGCCGAGGAAGAAGCCGTCACCCTCGGGTGCCGTCTCGCGGCCGTCGGCGACCACCGTCGCGCCCTGCTCGCGCGCGCCGTCGATGTAGCCGGCCACCTTGTCGCGATGTTCGCGCGTGACGAGCGGGCCCATCTCGACGCCCTCGTCGAGGCCGCTGCCGACCTTGATCTTCGGCAGGCGCTCCTTGATCGCGGCCACGAGCGGGTCGGCCGCGTGGCCGACCGCGACGACCTGGGAGATCGCCATGCAGCGCTCGCCGGCGGAGCCGTAGGCGGCGCTGACCGCCGCGTCCGCCGCCATCTCGATGTCGGCGTCCGGCAGGACGATCATGTGGTTCTTCGCGCCGCCGAGCGCCTGCACGCGCTTGCCGTGCTTCGTGCC
>DASUOK010000107.1:0-13518 GCA_036276675.1 Gaiellaceae bacterium
CGAGGGCTTCGTGCCCGGCGCGCACGTGGTCGTCCACCAGGCGCAGCCGGCGGTCGGCCAGTTCAAGGTCGCGCTCGGCGGCAACGAGCGGTCGATCACGGAGAAGGCCGCCGCCGGGCTCTACGTCCGCCCGCTCGAGCCCGCCTAGAGCTCTGCGAACCGGATCTCGATCCGGGTGAAGCCGAGCGAGCGGAGCAGGCTCGTCAGCATCGCCCGGGTGTTCGCCTCCGCCCGCGCCAGCAGCCCCGAGCCGTCGCGGGCGGCGGTCGCCAGCTTCTGCTCGGCCAGGGCGTAGAGCTCGCTGTCGTCGCCCGGGTCGTTGTCGAGCAGGTCGGTGACCCGGTCGATCGCGCCGCGGTCGCGGTCGTAGACGTAGCTCCGGTCGAGGTCGAGGCGCGGGTCGTGGAACTGCGCCGGCGGCAGCTGGATCGTCGCGGAACGCCGGTCGTCGGAGACGTCGACCGCATCGTCGTCGAGACCGGCGAAGCTGACGCCCGCGTCCACGCTGCCGACGGCCACGAACAGCACCCGCTCGCCCTTGATCGCGCTCGGCACGAAGCTCGTGTCGCGCTCGACGTCGACGATCACCTCGAAGTGGCCGGTGGCGGCGCGGTACTCCTCGAGGTTCCGCAGGGAGGTGAGGAGGGCGGGGCCGGAGCGGTCGACTGTCTCGGTCTGGAAGGGATTCGCGAAGTCCGGGAGGATGTCGCCGACCCAGCCGGCGAAGAGGTAGAGCGCGACGGCCGCGATGCCGAGGCCGACGAGCCAACCGGGCACCCCTTGCCGCGGCGGGGGTGGCGGCGCGGGCGGCGGTGGCGCGGGTGGCTGCTCGGGCGCGGTGAGCCCCATGGGACTACGAGCTTAGCCGCGGCCGGGCGCGCTACGCCGTGATCCGGTCGGCGAGGCCGGCCGCCGCACGGAGCTCCTTGGCGCGGTCGGTCCGCTCCCACGTGAAGTCGCGGTCCTCGCGGCCGAAGTGGCCGTACGCCGCGGTCTTGCGGTAGATCGGCCGCTGCAGCTCGAGGTCGCGGAGGATCGCTGCGGGTCGCAGGTCGAAGTGGTCGCGCACGAGCTCCTCGATGCGGGCGTGCGTCAGCCCCTCCGCCTCGGTGCCGAAGCACTCGACGAGCACGGACATCGGGTGCGCGACGCCGATCGCGTACGCGACCTGGATCTGGCAGCGGGCGGCGAGGCCGGCGGCGACGACGTTCTTGGCCACGTAGCGGGCGGCGTAGGCCGCGGAGCGGTCGACCTTCGTCGGGTCCTTGCCCGAGAAGGCGCCGCCACCGTGCGGCGCGGCACCGCCGTAGGTGTCGACGATGATCTTGCGGCCGGTGAGGCCGCAGTCGCCCATCGGCCCGCCGATCACGAACTTGCCCGTCGGGTTGACGAACACGAACTCCTTGTCCTCGAGCCGCTTCTCGTCGTAGAGGTCGTGGGGCAGGATCGGATGCAGGACGTGGTCGACCAGATCCGGCTTGATCAGCGTCTCGGGGTCGAGCCCGTCGCGGTGCTGCGTCGAGATCACGACGCGCTCGATCTCGACCGGTCGCTGGATGCCGTGCTCGTCGACCTCGTAGCGCACCGTCACCTGCGACTTCCCGTCGGGTCGCAGGTAGGGGAGCACGTCCGCCTTGCGCACCTCGGAGAGCCGCCGCGCGATGCGGTGCGCGAGCATGATCGGCAGGGGCATCAACTCCTCCGTCTCGTCGGAGGCGTAGCCGAACATCATTCCCTGGTCACCGGCGCCGACGCGATCGAGCGGGTCGTCGTCGCCGTGCTGCACCTCGAACGACGCGTCCACGCCCTGGGCGATGTCGGGCGACTGCTCGTCGAGAGCGACGACGACACCGCACGTCTCCGCGTCGAAGCCGTACTTGGCGCGCGTGTAGCCGATGTCGGACACCGTCTTGCGGACGAGCCGTGGAATGTCGACGTAGGTCTCGGTCGTGATCTCCCCCGCGACGACGACGAGGCCCGTGGTGATGAGCGTCTCGCAGGCGACGCGTCCCTCCTGGTCGTCGGTGAGAACGGCGTCGAGGACGGCGTCGGAGATCTGGTCGGCGATCTTGTCCGGGTGCCCCTCGGTGACGGACTCGGACGTGAAGGAGAAGGAGCGCGTGGCCATGTTCCGGCAGAGCGTACCTATCGCGGGCGGAGGGTCAGCAGCCCGCCGCGGTGTCAGCGGATGGCGAGGAAGACGCCCGCCTCGGGCTCGTTCGGGTCGGTGAGGTCGCCCCAGGCGACGACGCTCTCCAGCGGCTCCAGGTTCGCCTCGACCTCGGCCGGGACGTCCGACTCGCCGAACGCGGCCAGGGCGGTGAGCAGCTCGACGACGCGGTCGATGTCGGCGTAGGCGAAGACCTGCGCGTCGTCCCCGATCCCGGCCGCGTCGCGCGCGTCGCGGAACGCCTCGTCGTCCTCGAGCGAGCCGCCCTCGCCGGTGAGCGCGTCGAACCCCGACGTCGCCGTGGTGATCACGACGCGGCCGTCGCCCGCTCCGTACTGGATCGTGACGGGGCCGAGCCGAAGCTCGCGAGCCTCGACGTCGCCGACGCGACGCGGCATGGCCTCGACGCCGAAGAAGCCGCCGGCGCGCTCGACGAGCGTGTCGATCAGCTCCACCGCCCGCTCCTCGTCCTCCGGCTCGAGCAGGAGCCCGACCTCGGGGATGAGCGCGGCCGGCCGCACCCACGCTGCGAAACCGCCCGCGAACAGGTCGAGCACGTCCTCGAAGGAGGTGCCGAGCAACGCTTCCGCGTCGAGCGGCCCGCCCGCGTCGAGGGCGCAGCGCAGCTGGTCGGTGAGCCCGAGACGCGCGGCGTCGAAGCCCGGCGCGCCGAGGTACACGAGCGCACCGGACGGCACGTGCTCGAGGAGCGTGCTCTCGCCCACGAGCTCCTCCGCTCCTTCGCCCGACGCGGCGAGGAGCAGCCGTAGGCCGTCGTCCTCCGCCGTCACCGTGCCGACGGCGTAGTCGAGCTCGCCCTGCTCGGCGGTCGCGCATCGCTCGGTGCCCGCCGCGGCGGCCGCCTGCTGCACCGCGGCGCCGTTGACGAGCATCGTCACGAGTGCCTCCTCGTCGACCCGGTCCTGCGCGTCGGCGAACCAGTCCGCGTCCGCGAGCCTCTCGCCGCCCTCGCCGAACGCCGCGAGCGCCTCGTCGTCCTCGGCCACGAGCGTCCACCCGTTCAGCTCGCGCGTGGCGCTCGGCTCGTCGCTCTTGCGCAGCAGCTCGGTGAGCTTCGCCGGGTCGCGCGGCTGCGTGATCAGGACGACGTCCTTCGCATTCACGTCCCTGATCACGACGTACGTCTGGTCGCCGACCGCCGGCAGCACGTCGTCCTCGAACGAGAGGCCCTCGTCGGAGAGCTCGCTGCTCAGCTCGCCGAAGAGCGCGGCCGAGCCGGGGAAGCGATCGAGGAGCGCCTCACCCTGACGCCACTGCTCGGAGTCCGGATCGGTCTCGAGCGCGAACACGAGTTGCGCGTCGGCCGGCACGAGCTCGGCCACGTCGGCCGAGACGGCCGCGGCGTTGCTGCTGCTCTCGCCGCCGCAGCCGGAGAGCAGCAGCGCGAGGGCGGCGAGGAGCGCGAGGGGGAGTACGCGGGACATGACCAACATGCTACTCGGCAGTCGGCTCTCGTCTCATGAGGTTTTTCACCAGCTCGTGGAGCGGCTCGCCGCCGAGCACCGCGCAGACCCCCTCCGTGATCGGCAGCTCGATCCCGAGCCGATGCGAGAGGTCGCGCAGGACGGGCGCCGTCGTGAGCCCCTCGACGACGGTGCCGATCTGCCGGGCGGCGTCGTCGGGCTCGACGCCCTGCGCGATCAGCTCGCCGGCGCGGCGGTTGCGGCCCGACTTCGCCCAGCAGGTGACGATCAGGTCGCCCATGCCGGCGAGCCCCGCGAACGTCTCCGGGCGCGCGCCCGCCGCCTCGGCGAAGCGCGCCATCTCCGCGAGGCCGCGCGCGACGAGCGCCGCCTTGGCGTTGTCGCCGAGGCCCAGGCCGTCGGCGCCCCCGGCTGCGAGCGCGATCACGTTCTTGGCCGCGGCGCAGAGCTCGACGCCGACGATGTCCTCGTTCACGTACACGCGGAAGGTGAGCGAGTTGATCGCGTGCTGGAGCTCCACCGCCAGGTGCGCGTCGTCGCTCGCGATCACGGCGGCCGCGGGCAGGCCCGCCGCGATCTCCTCCGCGATGTTCGGCCCGGAGAGGACGGCGACCGGGCGGTCGACGACGAGTGTCGAGAGGCGCTGCGCCGTGGCCGGGTCGAGGCCCTTGGTCAGGGAGAGGACGGGGGCGTCGCCGGGGAGCGCCTCCGCCACGGAGCGGAACGTCGCGCTCGGCACCGCGAGGACGATCAGCCCCGCGTCGCCGTACGGCGCGTCGGCGAGTGGGATCGCGGTGACCCCCCTCAGGTCGACCTGCGGGAGGTAGCGCGGATTGCGGCCGGACTCCGCGATCGTGCGCGCCTGCTCCGGGTCGCGGCAGGCGAGCACGACGTCGTGCTCCCGCTCGAGGAGCACGCGCGAGAACGCCGTGCCCCACGAGCCCCCGCCGACGACGACGATCTTCACGCGACGCCTGCTCGCGAGGGAGCTTGTGTTGGAACAACACAAGCTCTTCGGCGCGCTTTCGCGGCCCACAACGGCTCGACCGTGCGGGCTCGCCGACGAACGACTGCTTGTGTTGGAACAACACGAGCTCTCTTCGCGGCGTCGCTCACGAGCGCTGGACGAAGTCGATCGAGACCGGGACGCCGCTGAGCTCGAAGCGCCTGCGCAGCTCGTTCTCGACCCAGTAGGCATAGTCGCGCGTGACGAGGCTCGGATCGTTCACGTGGATGCGGATCCGCGGCGGGCGGGTCGAGACCTGCGCGCCGTAGAGCAGGTTGAGCCGCTTGCCCGCCTTCGCCGGCGGCTGGCGTGCCTGGCGCAGCTCCGCGAGCGCGTCGTTGAGCTTCGGCGTCGGGATGCGGCCCGTGTGCTTCTCCCAGAGCGCGACCACGTGGTCGAGCAGCCGGTCGAGGCCGCGGCCCGTCTTCGCGGAGACGGCGATCACCGGCGGCCGCTGCCGCAGTCGCCGTGCGAGCCGCTCCTTCACGTCCTCGAGCGCGACGTCGTTGACGTCCCACTTCGAGAGCACGACGAGCGTCGAGCAGTTCGCCTTGCGCGCCACGTCGGCGACGGCCAGGTCCTGGTCGACGATCCCCTCGCTCGCGTCGATCAGGACGAGGGCGACGTCCGCGCGCTCCGCCGCCTCGAGCGCGCGCAGCTCGGAGTAGTACTCGATCCCCTGCCGCTGCTTGCGCTTGCGCCGCAGCCCGGCCGTGTCGACCAGCAGGAAGGTGCGGTCGTCGCGCTGCAGGATCGTGTCGATCGCGTCGCGCGTCGTCCCGGGGACGTCCGAGACGATCACGCGCTCGCGCCCGAGCAGCTTGTTCAGGAGCGACGACTTGCCGACGTTCGGCCGGCCCAGGATGGCGACCCGGATCGTGTCGTCCCCGAGCGGCGCGCGGCCGGTGCCCGGCAGGCGCGAGACGATCTCGTCGAGGAGGTCGCCCGTGCCGTGGCCGTGCAGCGCCGACAGCGGCACCGGCTCGCCGAGGCCGAGCTTGTGGAACTCGACCGCGTCGAGGTCGCGCCGCGGGTCGTCGATCTTGTTCGCGAGCACGAGCACGGGCTTGCTCGACCGGCGCAGCACGACCGCGAGCTCCTCGTCGCCGGGCGTGATCCCGTGCCGGGCGTCGACGACGAAGAGGACGAGGTCGGCCTCCTCGATCGCGGTCCGGGCCTGCTTTGCGATCTCGGGGCTGAACACGTCGGTCGCGGCCTCGTCCACCCCACCCGTGTCGATGAGGAGGAAGCTCACGCCGTTCCACTCGCACAGGAGCTCCTTGCGGTCGCGCGTCACGCCCGGCGTCTCGTGCACGACCGCCTGCCGCGTCGCCGTCAGGCGGTTGATCAACGTCGACTTGCCGACGTTCGGGAAGCCGACGATCGCGACGGTGCCGGCGAGCTCCGTGAGCTGGTCGGTGCTCACGCGGGGGGCGTCGCCCGTCGCGGCCGGCCGATTGCGTGCAGCTCGGCGAGCCAGTCGTGCAGCTCGCGGAGCTTGGCGCCGAGCTCCGCCGAGGCCTCGCGGTAGCCCTTGCCGCCCTTCGGCAGCCCGTCGAAGCGCATCGGCTCGCCCCACGCGACCGAGACGGGAGCCCAGTTGCCCACCCGCCAGGTGTGCGAGCCGTGGATCGCGGCGGGGACGACGGGGACGTCCTCCTGGAGGGCGACCATCGCCGCGCCCGGCTGGACCGGGCCGATCTCGCCGCTCAGCTGGCGCGTGCCCTCGACGAAGAGCCCGAGCGCGTGCCCGTCGCGGACGACCTCGCGCATGCGGCGCACGGCGTCGCGGTCGGACTCGCCCCGGCGGACGGAGATCGTGCCGAAACTGCGGATCAGCTGGCCCAGCCCGGGGATGCGATGCGCCTCCACCTTCGCCATGAAGTAGACGGTGCGCGGCGAGACGGCGCCGAAGACCGGCGGGTCGATCCAGTGGAAGTGGTTGAACGCGAGCACGACGCCGCCGCTCCGCGGGACGCGCTCGGTGCCGTAGGAGCGGACGGGCGTGACGAGCCGCACGAGCGGCTGGAGCGTGACCCGGCCGACGGCCCAGACGGCGTCCACCCGGTTCATGCGGCCACGTGCGCTCGGACGAGCTCCTCGATGCGTGCGACGACGTCCTCGACGGCGAGGTCGGTCGTGTCGATCTCGACCGCGTCGGCAGCCGGCCGCATGTTGACGGCGTCGCGCTCGTCCCGCACGCGCAGGTCGGTCGCGAGCGCCTCGGCGGCCACCTGCGGCCGCTCGGCCGCGCGGCGCCGCGCCCGCACCGCCGGGTCGGCGACGAGGTAGACCTTCACCTGGGCCCTCGGCGCCACGACGGTGCCGATGTCGCGCCCCTCGATCACGACGTTGCCCTCCTCGCCGAGCGCGCGCTGCCGCTCGCGCATGACCTCGCGAACGGCGGTGTGACGGGCGACGACCGGCACGAGCCCGTCGATCTCGGAGCTCCGGATCGCGGCGGTGACGTCCTCGTCGTCGATGAAGACGCGGTCCTCCTCGTCGAAGCGCACCGGATGTGCCCGCGCGAGCGTGGCCAGCGCCTCCGGCTCGTCGAGCGCGACGCCGCTCCTGCGGGCGAGCCACGTGACCGCGCGGTACATGGCGCCCGTGTCGAGATAGCGGAAGCCGAGCCGCTCGGCGAGCAGCCGCGCGACCGTGCTCTTGCCGGCCCCGGCGGGCCCGTCGATGGCGACGATCATCTCGGTGAGGGGGTGGGTCGGAGCGAGTCCAGCAGCTCGTAGAAGCCCGGGAAGCTTACAGCGGCGGCCTCCGCGTCCCTGATCTCGACGCCCTCGCGGGACGTGACCCCCGCGACGGCCGCGAGCATCGCGATCCGGTGGTCGCCGTGGCTCGCCATCCAGCCGCCGCGCAGCCGCGCCGGCACGCCGCGGACGACGAACCCGTCCTCGGTGGCGCGGATGTGCGCCCCGAGCCGGCGCAGCCCCTCGACGACGGCCTCGATGCGGTCGGTCTCCTTCGCGCGCAGCTCGGCCGCGCCGCGGAGGCGGCTGTCGCCGTGCGCGTGGGCGGCGAGGAGCGCGAAGAGCGGCAGCTCGTCGACGAGCAGCGGCACTTCCTGCGCGCTCACGTTCGTGCCGACGAGCTCCGCCGGCCGGACGTCGAGATCGCCGGCCGGCTCGCCGGCGATGCGGCGGCGGTTGAAGACGGTCACGTTCGCCCCCATCCGCTCGAGCACGTCGAGCAGGCCGGTGCGGCGCGGGTTCAGATTGAGTCCGTGCAGCGTCAGCTCGGAGCCCGGGAGCAGCGTGCCCGCGACAAGGAACGGCGCGGCGGCGGAGAAGTCCCCGGGCACCTCCACCTCGCCGAGCTGCAGCCGCTCGACCGGCTCCACGGTGACACTCCGCGGCCGCCTCGTCACGCGCGCGCCCGCCGCCGTCAGCAGCGACTCGGTGTGGTCGCGGGTCGGCAACGGCTCGACGACCGTCGTCTCGCCGTCGGCGTAGAGCCCCGCCAGGAGGAGCGCCGACTTGACCTGCGCGCTCGCGACCGGCAGCTCGTAGGCGATCCCGCGCACAGGCCCGCCGGTGACGGTCAGCGGCGCGTGCCCGTCCGATGTCTCGACCTCGACGCCCATCAGCCGCAGCGGCTCCGCGATCCGCTCCATCGGCCGGGCGCTCAGCGACTCGTCCCCGGTGAGCGTGAACGTGCCGTCCTGCCCGGAGAGGACGCCTGTGAGCAGCCGCATCAGCGTGCCCGCGTTGCGGCAGTCGAGCGGCGCCGTCGGCTGCTGCAACCCGCGCAGGCCGGCGCCGAAGACGCGCAGCGTGGCCTCACCGGCCTCGTAGACGCGCACCCCGAGCGCCCGCAGCACCGCGATCGTCGCCTCCGTGTCGGCCGAGCGGCCGAAGCCCTCGATGGGCGTCTCGCCGTCGGAGATCGCCGCGAGCAGGAGCGCGCGGTGCGAGATCGACTTGTCGCCCGGCACGGCGATGTGGCCGAGGATGGTCGGCGCTGGCTCGATCCTCATGGGTCGAGGACCGGCCCGACGACGACGCCGTAGCCCTGCGTCTCCAGGATCGCCGCTGCGCGCTCCGCCTCGCTCTCGCCGGAGACGAGGATCGTCAGCGTGCCGCCGCGGTCGCTGGAGAGATGCTGGAGGTCGAAGTCGGCGATGTTGATCCGCTCCGCGCCGAGCGCCTGGGCGATCCCTGCGATCACGCCCGGGCGATCGGGCACGTGGACGCGCAGCCGCTGTAGCGTGCCGGGGTCGTCGTAGGCGCTGGCGAGCAGGCGGCGCCGGTTGCCCGAAGCCTCGCCGATCCACCGGGCGAGGAAGCCGGCGTCGCCGGCGGCGAGCGCCGTCTCGAGCTGCTCGATCCGGCGGCGGTGCTCAGCGAGCGTCGCCGCGAGCGCGTCGCGGTTCTCGAGGAAGATGTCGACCCAGATGCGCGGGTTCGCGCCGGCGACGCGGGTCATGTCGCGGAGCGACCCTCCCGCCGCCGCCAGCGGCTCGTGGCCGTCGATCCGCGCCGAGCCCGCCTGGTTCAGGAGCACGTTCGCGAGCGCGTGCGGCAGGTGGCTCGTCACCGCGACGAGCCGGTCGTGCGCCTCCGGGTCGACGGCGACCGGCACGGCGCCGAGCGAGGAGACGAAGCCGTGCAGGAGCTTGTACCGCTCGGGCTCCGTCGCGGCGACCGGCGTCAGGAACCAGGTCGCGCCCTCGAACAGCTCCGCGTTCGCGCGCTCGGGCCCCCGTGCCTCGGAGCCGCAGATCGGGTGGCCGCCGATGAAGCGCGGCTCGCCGGCAGCCGCTGCACAGACGCCCGACTTCGTGGAGCCGACGTCGGTGACGGTGCAGCCGGCGCCGCTCGCGTCGAGGACCGCGCGCACCTGCGTGGGCAGCGCCGTCACGGGCGCTGCGACCACCGCGAGGTCGGCGCCCTCGAGCGCGGGGCCGAGCTCCGCCGCAGGCTCGACGGCACCGCGCTCCGCGGCACGGGCCAGGTGCTCCGCGTCCGGATCCCAGCCGGCGACCTCCCCCACTCCCGCCCGTCGGGCCGCGAGGCCGACGGACGCACCGATGAGGCCGGTGCCGACGACGGCGAGCTTCATCGCTACCCGATCGTCTTGCCGAGGAGCGACGCGAGCGCGCGGATCTCGTGCGCGAAGTCGGCGAACTCCGCCGCCGGGATCTGCTGCGGCCCGTCGCAGAGGGCCTCCTCGGGCCGCGGGTGCACCTCCACGATGACCCCGTCGGCGCCCGCCGCCACCGCGGCCCGTGCGAGCGGCAGCACGAGGTCGCGCTTCCCGGCCGCGTGCGAGGGGTCGACGATCACCGGCAGGTGCGTCTCGTGCTTCAGCACCGGGACGGCCGACAGGTCGAGCGTGTAGCGCGTGGCGCGCTCGAAGGTCTTGATCCCGCGCTCGCAGAGGATCACCTGCGTGTTCCCCTCCTTGACGACGTACTCGGCCGCCATCAGCAGCTCCTCGATCGACGCCGACGGCCCCCGCTTCAGCAGCACCGGCTTCGACGCGCGGCCGACCTCGGAGAGGAGGTTGAAGTTCTGCATGTTGCGCGCGCCGATCTGGATCACGTCCGTCGTCTCGACGACGGCGGCGACGTCGCGCGGGTCCATCAGCTCCGTCACGAGCGGCAGGCCCGTCTCCTCGCGCGCCTCGGCGAGGATCTCGAGCGCCTCGGCGCCGAGCCCCTGAAAGGCGTACGGCGAGGTGCGCGGCTTGAAGGCGCCGCCGCGCAGCATCGTCACGCCCTCGGCGGCGACGGCCCGCGCGGTCTCGAGCGTCTGCTCGCGCGTCTCGACGGTGCACGGCCCCGCGATGAAGCCGAAATAGGAGTCGCCCAGCCGCCGGCCACGCGCGACGATCACAGTCGGGTCGCGCCGGAGCTCGCGCGAGACGAGCTTGTACGGCTTCACGAGCGGCAGCACCTGCTCGACGCCCGGGAAGCCCTCCAGCGGCAGGGTCGCCAGCAGCTCGCGCTCGCCGATGGCGCCGATCACCGTCGCCTCGCGGCCGTGGCTGACGTGCGCGCTCGCGCCTGCCTCCTCCAGCCGCGCCAGGACCTCCTCCACCTGCTCGGTCGACGCCTGCGCGCCCATCACGATCAGGAGCTCCGGTGATCCGACGGCGGCCATGCGCGCCAGTGTAGTTGCGGCTATTCTGCGGCCAATGCGTTCCTGCTCCTACACCGAGGCCTGGTTCTGGCGCCGCGGGCGGAGCGGGAGCCTGCGCTAGTCGCGCTCACCGCCTCGCCCGCTCTCCAGCGCCTCCACCAGGAGGTCCTCGTCGTCCTCCCCCGACCAAAGTGAGAACCGACATGCGCATCTTCTCCGGCATCCAACCCACGGGCGCGAAGCACATCGGCAACCTGATCGGCGGCTTCCGCCAGTACGCCGCCACCCAGGAGCAGGGCGAGAGCTTCTTCTGCATCGTCGACCTGCACTCGATCACCGTCGAGTACGAGCCGGCTGCCTTCCGCGAGGAGACGCTCGACCTCGCAGCGCTCCTCTTCGCCACCGGCCTCGACCCGGAGCGCTCCACGGTGTTCGCCCAGAGCCACGTGCCGGCGCACGCCGAGGCGGCGTGGCTGCTCGGCTCGGTCACGAGCTTCGGCCAGCTCGGCCGCATGACCCAGTTCAAGGACAAGTCCGACCGGCACGAGTTCGTCTCGGCGGGGCTCTTCACCTACCCCGTGCTGATGGCGGGCGACATCCTGCTCTACCAGACGGACATCGTCCCGATCGGCGACGACCAGCGGCAGCACCTCGAGCTCACGCGCGACGTCGCCGAGCGCTTCAACGCCCGTTACGGCGAGACGTTCGTCGTCCCGGACGGCGTCTATCCCGAGGTCGGGGCGCGGATCATGGACCTGCAGGAGCCGGCCAACAAGATGTCGACGACGATCGGCACCGCCCAGGGGACCGTGCGCCTGCTCGACGAGCCGGACGTGATCCGCAAGAAGTTCCGCGCGGCCGTCACCGACTCGGGCAGCGAGGTTCGGCGCGGCGACGACAAGCCGGGGATCACGAACCTGATCGACATCCTCTCGGCGCTCACGGGCGATCCGCCCGAGGCCGTCGAGGCGCGCTACGACGGGGCCGGTTACGGGCAGTTCAAGACGGACGTGGGCGAGGCCGTCGTGGAGGCGGTGGCGCCGATCCAGGCGCGCTACCGGGAGCTCCGCTCCGACGCGGCCGAGCTGCAGCGGCTGCTCGCGCGCGGCGCCGAGAAGGCGCGGAAGGCGTCGCAGCCCACGCTCGAGGCGATGTACGACCGGATGGGGTTCGTCATGCCGGAGGCGGGACGCTTCTTCGGAGCCGCTCGACCTCGCTCGCTGTGAGCTCGCGCCACTCGCCGGGAGCGAGCGCGTCGAGGGTCAGCCCCGCATAGACGCTGCGGTGCAGGTGCCGCACGCGGTGGCCGACCGCCTCGACCATGCGCCGCACCTGCCGGTTGCGGCCCTCGTGGAGCACGAGCTCGAAGCGAGCGCCGGAGAGGCGGCGCACGCGGGCGGGCGCGGTCGGGCCGTCGTCGAGCTCGACGCCCTCGGCGAGCTGCCGCAGCACCTCGTCGGTGGGCTGCTTCCACGTCTCGACCTCGTAGACCTTGTCGACGCCGTAGCGGGGATGCGCGAGCCGGTGGGCGAGCGGGCCGTCGTTCGTCAGCAGCAGCGCACCGGTGGTGTCGACGTCCAACCGCCCCACCGGCACCACCTTCGCCTCGTGCTCGACGAGACCGACGACCGTCGGTCGCCCCTGCGGGTCGCTCGCCGTCGTCACGACGCCGGCCGGCTTGTGCAGGAGCACGTGTGCGAGCGCCTGCTTCGCGACCCGCTCGCCGTCGACCTCGACGACGTCGCGCGCGGCCACGAACGTGTTCAGCTGGCCGGGCTCGCCGTTCACGCGCACGCGCCCGGCCTTGATCAGCTCGTCCGACTTCCGCCGCGAGGCGATCCCGGCCCGTGCCAGATACGCGTTCAGCCGCACGGCTGTAGTGTGCCGCCCGATGCGCGACCGGAGCCAGGACCTCGAGCGGCTCGCCGACCTGCTCGTCGGCTTCGGCGCGAATCTCCAGCCCGGCCAGATCCTCGGGATGACCGTGTACTACGAGATGGCCGACGCGGCCCGAGCCGTCAGCCGGGCCGCCTACCGGCGCGGGGCGCGCTACGTCGACGTCTTCTGGTGGGACCTGCTCGTCAAGCGCGCCCGGCTCGAGCTCGCGCCCGAGGACACGCTCGAGTACGTGCCGCCCTGGGTCGGGCAGCGAATGCAGTGGCTCTCCGACGAGCGCGCCGCGCGGGTCAGCCTGACCGGGACGGACTCGCGCGTCTTCGACGGCATCGATCCGGCGCGAATGGGCCGCGACCTGATGCCGTACGTCAAGGAGGTGCCGGAGGTCGTCAACGCCCGGACGACGAACTGGACCGCCGGCCCCTGCCCGAATCCCCGCTGGGCGCAGCGGGTGCATCCGGAGCTCGAGCCGGACGCGGCCCTGGAGAAGCTCTGGGACGAGATCGTGCACGTCTGCCGGCTCGACACCGACGACCCGGTCGCCGCCTGGCGGACCCGCATGGAGGCGATCGTCGCCTCCGCGGACCGGCTCACCGAGCGCCGCTTCGACGCCCTCCACTTCAAAGGCCCCGGCACCGATCTCACCGTCGGCCTGCTGCCGAGCTCGAGGTGGCTGGGCGCCGATTTCACCACGGTCGACGGGCTCACGCACTACCCGAACGTGCCGACGGAGGAGGTCTTCACCACCCCCGACCCGGAGCGCGTCGACGGTCACGTCAGCGCGACGATGCCGCTCGAGGTCTACGGCTCCTTCATGTCCGGCATCAGGATCACCTTCGAGGGCGGCCGGGCGACGAAGGTCGACGCCGACGAGGGCGGCGAGGCGCTGCGCTCGATCGTCGC
>DASUOK010000108.1:0-10468 GCA_036276675.1 Gaiellaceae bacterium
ACACGCGACGAGGCCGGCGCCGCCCCCGAGGGCGTGTCCCTGCACGCGGGCGACGACGGGCGCGGGGCAGGTGTCGATCGCCTCCAGCATTCGCCGCAGCGCGGTCGCGTCGGCCACGTTCGCGTCGTAGTCGAGGTCGACCGAGGAGCGCATCCATTCCACGTCGGCCCCGGCGCAGAAGCTCGGCCCCTCGCCGGCGAGCAGCACCGCGCGCGCCTTGCCGACATCGACGAAGGCCTCGGCGAGCTCGGCGATCAGCGCTGCGTCGAACGCGTTGCGCGTCTCCGGCCGTGCGAGCGTCACGCGCAGCAGATCACCGTCGCGGTCGATCCGGAGGGCGGCCATGAGCGGATCCTAGGCTCCCGCCCCACCGCGACACGCGGCTAGAGTCGCACCATGCTGCGCGGAGCGCTCGCCGCCGCCGTCACGCCGCTGCGCGACGGCACCCTCGACGAGGCCGCGTTCGCCCCGTATGTCGGCTTTCTCGCCGACGGCGGGCTGGACGGGATCCTCGCGCTCGGCACGACCGGCGAGGGGATCCTCTTCTCGGCCGACGAGCGGCGGCGCGCGCTGGAGCTCTTCCTGCGTGCCTCCTCCGGCCGGCTCCAGGTGGCGGTCCATTGCGGCGCCCAGACGACGGCCGACACCGTCGCGCTCGCGGCGCATGCGGCCGAGTCCGGGGCCGAGGCGGTTGCCGTGATCGGGCCGCCGTACTTCCAGCTGGACGAGCGGGCGCTCGTGGAGCACTTCGCCGCCGCGGCGGCGGCGTGCGCGCCGACGCCGTTCTACGTCTACGAGTTCGAGCGCGCGAGCGGGTACGCCGTGCCGCTGCCGGTGCTGCACGAGCTGCGCGAGCGGGCCTCGAACCTCGCCGGCCTGAAGGTGTCCGACGCGCCGTTCGACCGCTTCTCGCCGTACCTGCTCGAGGGTCTCGACGTCTTCGTCGGGCCGGAGGCCCTGATCTTCGACGGGCTCACGGCTGGCGCCGCCGGTGCCGTCTCGGGGCTCGCGGCCGCGTTCCCGCGCGAGGTCGCCGAGGTCGTGAGGGCGCCGACGGCCGACGGCGCGATTCGTCTCGGCGAGCTCCGCGCGGCGGTCGAGCGGTTCCCGCGGCATGCCGCCCTGAAGTTCCTGCTGTCGCAGTCGGGGCTGCCGCTCCAGGAGGACGTCCGCGCGCCGCTGCGGCGGCTCACGGGCTCCGAGCGGGACGAGCTGCGGGCGTGGCGCGCTTCGTCGTAGCCGGCGCCGGCGCCGTCGGGGCGTCGATCGCGTATCACCTGGCCCTCGTGGGCGCCGACGACGTCGTGCTCGCCGACCTCGGCGAGATCGCGGGCGGCGCCACGGGCAAGGCGATGGGGGGCGTCCGCCAGCAGTTCTCGACCGAGGCCGAGGTGCGGCTCGCGCAGGCGAGCGTCAGGCTGTTCCGCGACCTGGGCGAGCCGCTGTTCGAGCAGGTCGGCTACCTGTTCCTGGCGACCACGGAGCGGGGCCTGGGCGAGCTGGAGCAGCGGCGTGACGTCCAGGCATCGCTCGGCGTGCCGGTGGAGCGAGTCGACCCGGGGTTCGTGCGGGGGCTGCGCGTGGACGACGTGCTCGGCGCGGTCCTCTGCCGCGAGGACGGGATCGCGGATCCCGTCGGCGTCACGCGCGAGCTGGTGCGGCGCGCCGTCGGGCTCGGCGCGGTGGTGCGCGAGGGGACGGACGCGCTCCAGCTCGACGCCGAGACGCTCGTGATCGCCTGCGGCGCCGCCTCGGCCGGCGTCGCGGCTGCCCGCGGCGTCGAGCTGCCGGTGCGACCGCTGGTGCGCCAGCTCGCCGACGTGGGGCCGGTCGCGGCGCTGCCGGCCGACCTGCCGATGACCGTCGAGGAGAGCGGCTTCCACTTCCGTCCGGTCGGTCGCGACCGGCTGCGGCTCGCGATGGGGGAGCCCCGGGCGCGCTGGGGCGGGCCGGAGGAGGTGCGCGACGACCTCGTGGACGACTGGCGGCTGCGGCTGGCGCATCGCTATCCCGCCGCCGCGGGCGCGCCGCTCGTCCGAGCGTGGGCGGGCTTCTACGACATGACGCCGGACGCGCACCCGATCATCGGCGGGGTGGGGGAGGGGGTCTACGTCGCCTGCGGGTTCTCGGGGCACGGATTCATGCAGGCGCCGGCGGTCGGCGCGGCGGTGGCCGCGGAACTCCTCGGTGAGTCACCGCCGCTCTCGCTGGAGCCGTACCGTCTCGACCGCTTCGCCGCCGGGGCGGGCTTCCCCGAGACGCTCGTTCTCTGACGCAGCCGCGAGGGAGGCTTGTGTTGTTCCAACACAAGCCGCTCCTGCCGCCGCGCCTCGGCGAGCCGCTCGATCGCCCGGCGCTGGTCGAGGACGAGCGGCGACGGCAGGGCGGCGAAGAGGCCGACGGCGGCGTCTCGTGTCGTCCTTCGGGCCGCCCGGCGCTCCCGCTCTGCGCGAACGAGCTCGCGCACGACGTGGTAGCCCGGCCGGCGCAGGCCCAGCTTCGGGGCGGCGTCGCCGACGGCGCGCCATGTCGCGGCCATCGAGACACCGTCCTCGTCGAGCGCCACGACGAGGTCGTGGAGAAGCTGCCGGTGGCGGGAGACCGCGAAGCGCATCGGGCTCCCACGATGCCGATTCGCAGGCCGAGCCGTGTGCCGACTCTGCAACGATCGAGAGAGCTTGTGTTGGAACAACACAAGCTCCCTTCGCCTCTCGCGCCACGCTGCCGTGCGGCCCCGTGCGCCCCGTTCGGCGGCGCGAGGGGCCGGCCGAGTGAGTCGCGCTCGCTCAGCCGAGCAGCGCGTACAGCAGGAGGCCGATCGCCGCCAGCGCGGCCAGGCCGACCGCGACCGCGTTCGCGATCAGGACGAGCGTCAGCGTCCGCTTCGACCTCGCCTCGGCGGCCGGGTCCGGCGCACGGTCGGGGACGACGCCTTCGCCGGCACCCTCGCCGGTCCAGCCGATCGCGCTCGCGAGCGTCCCGGTGATCAGCTGGTTCAGGCTCGTGCCGTCGCGCTCGGCCACCTGCGCGAGCGCGCCGTGGAGGGAGCGTGGCATGCGCAGCAGCAGGCGCCCGCTCGGATCGCTCGATCCGCGCGAGCGGCGCTCCGACCGCGTCGTCTGGGGCGAGGAGGCACTCATGAGGCCGATTGTACGACTGTGCAACCAGCCGCACAACGACCGTAACGCAGTATCACGCCTGCGGGAGGCCCAGCTCGGCCCGCAGCCTGCCCAGAGAATCGCGCAGCAGGCGCGAAACGTGGACCTGCGAGATGCCGAGCGCGGCGGCGATTCCGCGCTGACTGAACCCGCCGTAGTACCGCATTTCGACGATCCGCCGCTCGCGGCTCGGTAGGTGTCGGAGCCCGTCGGCGAGGAGCGCGCGGTCCTCGCCTCGCGCGAGGCCCTGCTCGGCGGCGGGGTCGGGCCAGAGCTCGACCGTCGTCTCGAGCGGCAGCGGCGACTGGGCCGTCTCGCGAGCGGCGTCCCTGGGCAGGCGGACGAGCGCTCCGCGATCGCGCAGGTGGTTCCGGATCTCCCCTGCGATCGTGGGCGCGGCGTAGGCGCCGAGCGTGACGCCGCGGGCCGGGTCGAAGCGGTCGACGGCCTTGATCAGCCCCACCGATCCGACCTGGACGAGATCCTCCAGCGGCTCGCCCCGATCCGTGAACCGCCGGGCCACCGCGCGGACGAGCGGGAGGTGTCGTTCGATCAGCTCGTTGCGTGCGTCGATCGTCGTCACTCGATCCGACTATATCTCTCCGCCGAAGAAGCTGGAAGAGGTATTTCGGGCAATTAGCCACCCATTGGTACAGAAGTTGGAGAAAAAGTCTCAGCAATTGCTCTGTTGGATATTTATCGAGCATGGGGGGTCTGAGGCTCTCGGCGTCGCTCCGGGTCCGCGTGGGGCTCGGCGTGGCCGTTCTCGCCCTCGCCGGACCGAATGTTCCGATCGCGGCCGCCGACGAGGGGCCGCCGATTCCTGTGGCCGTGGACGCCGCGAGCGCCGCACTCGACGCCGCCCTCGAGTCCGCGTCGGCCGTCTCCACGGCCGACGCGGCGCCACAGGATCCCGTCGCGGCGGTCGTCGAGGAGCTCACCGCGCCCACCGTCACGGAGGCCGAGGCCACCGAACCGGTGACGGCGCCTGCCCCGGTCGAGGCGGCGCTCGCCCCGGTCGAGGCGGCGCCTGCAGAGAGCACCGTGCCGACGCCGCAGCCGGACGCTCCCGTGGTACCCGAGACGACCGCAACGGTGCCCGAGTCCAGCGCCACAGCCGAAACCGGCGATACCACCACCCAGTCGACCGAGACGGAGCCGCTGCTTGAAGAGACAGCGGCCGAGACGACGGCCACCGAGGAGCCGGCCGCCGCTCCAGAGCCGCCGGCCGCCACTGCCGCCCAGGTCCAGCCGGTCAACCTCAACGTCTCGATCCGGATCGACAGCCCGGGTGACAACGGCGCAGTCACGCAGGTGAATGCGGCGGCCGCGGCCGCGGCCGCGCAGTATCAGCCCGACGCAGCGCAGTATCACGCGCCCGAGGCGGAAAGCACGACGCCGGCGCCTGCCGCGCCGGCTCCGGACACGGCTGTGGAGGAGCCGACTGCTGTGCCGAATGAGGGTGCCTGGACGTGGACGCTGACGTGTGGCGGGTTCACGCAACAACTCGCGCCCGGGGGGATACTCCCCGCGAACTGGACGTGGAACTGGAACTGGAACTGCGGGTCGCCGGAAGGCGGTTCTCCGAATAGCGATTCGCAAAATGGCGGGCAGTATCAGGCGGGAGTTATGCAGTATCAGCCCGTCAATCTGAACGTCTCGATTCGGATCGGCAGTCCGGGGAACGACGGGCCGGTCACGCAGACGAACGTCGCCGTCGCGGTCGTCGTGCCTCCCGTCGCGCTTCCGGTCATCCCGCTCCCCGTCGTGACCACCCCCTCGGGGACGAGCCCGGTCTTCGCGACGCCGGTCGTCGTCACGACGGACGCGCCTTCGGCGTCAACGCAGCCCGAGACAGCGGCGCTGATCGAGGTTGGTATCACCGCCGAGATCGTCGCGGAGTACGACACGGCGCTCGCAGCATGGATCTTCGCCGGCGCCGGTCGCACCTTCGCCGTCCAGTCGAGCCCGGCGCCGTTCGGCGCGCAGCCGGCGGCCGCGCGGCCGCTGCCGCCGGCTGCGTCAGTCCGCTCCGCGACGTACGGGCAGCCGGTCACCGCGATGTCGGCATCGCGCGGGCCGTCGGCCACCGCGGCGTACGCCGTCGCAGCGCGCCCGCACGCGACGGCGCGTGACGCGCGGGCTGCCGGCGGCGGCTCGAAGCAGCACGACCGCAAGCGCCCGCTGCCGCCGCGGCGCGCACCCCTCTTGGCCTCCGGACTGGCCGCCGCCGCACCCGCGGGCGGCGCCGACGGCGGCTGGCCCTTCCTCGCCCTGCTCCTCGTTCCGTTCGCCTTCGCCCTCGTCGACAGGGCTGGGCGGGCGGCGCGCGAAGCAGGCTCGCCCGCGGACGCCGAGCTCAGCTCGCGCCGCGAGCGCCCTGGCTGACCGAGCTCTCCTCTCCAGATCCCGGGACGACGACGGTCCCGATGTCGTGAAGTGCTTTGGAAGGAGAAGGATCGGATGAAGCTTCGACTCGCTGTACTCGCCGCTGCCTTGCTCGCGCTCCTCGTGGGAGCGGGCCAGGCCGTGGCGAGCGACGAGGGAGGCTCTGCGCAACAGGCAGCCGGACAGGCCGCGGACAGCGGCCAGGTCGCCGGCGCGCTCTCGGGCGCGCAGCAGAGCAAACCCACGAACACGAACATCTCCGTCCGCGTGCTGAGCCCCGGCGACGGCGGCGACGTCTCGCAGTCCAACACCGTCGACTCGAGTGCGACGGCGGGGAACGCGAACCTCACCGGCCAGTCGGCGGACCAGACCCAGAGCGGCTCGTGTGGCTGCGAGGGTGGGACGCAGGCGATCGGGCAGTCGGCCTCGAACGACCAGGCCGCGAAGGCCCTCTCGCTCGCCACGCAGACGGGTGCGAGCAACACGAACATCCCCGTGCGCGTGCTGAGCCCCGGGGACGACGGCTCCGTCGAGCAGACGAACAGCGTCGACTCCGACGCCACGGCTGCGAACCTCAACGCGACGGGCCAGTCCGCCGACCAGGATCAGTCCGGTGCCGGTGGAACGCAGGCGATCGGCCAGGCCGCTGACAGCGAGCAGGCTGCTGCCGCGGCGTCGAAGGCCGAGCAGACCGGAGCGAAGAACACGAACATCTCCGTTCGCGTCCTCAGCCCCGGCCACGACGGCGACGTCTCCCAGGCGAACACGGTCGACTCCGACGCGACGGCGGCGAACCTGAACCTGACCGGCCAGAAGGCCGACCAGGATCAGAGTGGTGCCGGCGGCACGCAGGCGATCGGCCAGTCGGCGAAGAGCGACCAGGCTGCGCTCGCAGCCTCGGCCGCGAAGCAGCTCGGCGCGAGCAACACGAACGTGCCGGTCCGCGTGCTCAGCCCGGGCCACGGCGGCGACGTGACGCAGAAGAACAGCGTCGACTCCGACGCGAAGGCCGTGAACCTGAACGCGACGAAGCAGAACGCGGATCAGGATCAGTCGGGCCACGGCTGCGGCTGCTCGTCCGACGGCACGCAGGCGATCGGCCAGTCGGCCAAGAACGACCAGGCCGCGATCGCCCTCTCGGCTGCGCTGCAGTCGGGTGCGTCGAACACGAACACGCCGGTGCGCGTCGCCAGCAAGGGCGACGACGGCGACGTGTCGCAGAAGAACACGGTCGACTCCGATGCGAAGGCTGCGAACGTGAACCTGACCGGCCAGAAGGCCGACCAGGATCAGCGGGGCGGCTCGTGCAAGTGCGCGGGCGGCACGCAGGCGATCGGTCAGTCGGCCAAGAGCGACCAGGGCGCGCTCGCCGCGTCGCTGGCCGCGCAGGTCGCGGGTCACGATCGTTGTGGCTGCGGTTCCGGTGGCAACACGAACACGCCGGTCCGCGTCGACAGCTACGGCGACGGCGGGCGCGTCGACCAGAAGAACAGCGTCGAGTCCGACGCGACGGCCGCGAACCTGAACCTGACCGGCCAGAAGGCCGACCAGGATCAGTCCGGTGCCGGCACGCAGGCGATCGGTCAGTCGGCGAAGAACGACCAGGCCGCGGCCGCGTTCTCGGCTGCGTTGCAGTCGGGTGCGTCGAACGACAACTCGCCCGTGCGGGTCCACAGCAAGGGCGACGACGGCTCGGTGCACCAGTCGAACAAGGTCGACTCGGACGCCGAGGCGCTGAACGCCAACCTGACGAAGCAGGACGCAGACCAGGACCAGTGGAGCGGCTCGTGCAAGTGCGCGGGCGGCACGCAGGCGATCGGTCAGTCGGCCGACAGCGACCAGGGCGCGCTCGCCGCGTCGCTGGCCGTGCAGGACTTCGGTCACGACAAGTGCGGCTGCTCGTCGGGCGGGAACAGCAACACGCCCGTCCGGGTCGGCTCCTACGGTGACGGCGGCTACGTCGATCAGTCGAACAGCGTCGAGTCGGATGCGACGGCGGCGAACCTGAACGCGACGAAGCAGGACGCGGATCAGGATCAGTCCGGCGCCGGCGGCATCCAGGCGATCGGCCAGTCGGCGAAGAACGACCAGGCCGCGGCCGCGTTCTCGGCTGCGTTGCAGTCGGGTGCGTCGAACGACAACTCGCCCGTGCGGGTCCACAGCAAGGGCGACGATGGCTCGGTGCACCAGTCGAACAAGGTCGACTCGGACGCCGAGGCGCTGAACGCCAACCTGACGAAGCAGGACGCCGATCAGAATCAGTGGGGCGGCCGGGAATGCGGCTGCCACGACGGGATCGGCATCCAGGCGATCGGCCAGGAGGCGAAGAACGACCAGTCCGCTGCGGCCCTCTCCGCCGCGCTGCAACACGGGGCGAGCAACTCCAACGCTCCGGTGCGCGTCGGTAGCAAGGGTGACGGTGGCCGGGTGCACCAGTCGAACAGCGTCGAGTCGGATGCGACTGCCGCGAACCTGAACGCGCTCCACCAGGACGCGGATCAGCACCAGTCCGGCGGTGCCGGCATCGCCATCCAGGCGATCGGCCAGTCGGCGAAGAACGACCAGTCGGCGCTCGCGCTGTCGGCCGCGCTGCAGTTCGGCGCGTCCAACGACAACTCGCCCGTTCGGGTTCACAGCAAGGGCGACGACGGCTCGGTGCACCAGTCGAACAAGGTCGACTCGGATGCCGAGGCGCTGAACGTCAACCTGACGAAGCAGGACGCCGAGCAGAAGCAGTGGGGGAGCAAGCACTGCGGCTGCGATTCGATCGGCATCCAGGCGATCGGGCAGGAGTCGAAGAGCGACCAGGACGCACTGGCCGCCTCGCTGGCCGTCCAGGCCTTCGGGCACGGCAAGTGCGGCTGCTCGTCGGGCGGGAACAGCAACACCCCCGTGCGCGTCGGCAGCTACGGCTGGGACGGCTCCGTGCACCAGTCGAACAGCGTCGAGTCGGATGCGACGGCGCTGAACGCAAACCTGCTGGGCCAGGGCGCCCGCCAGCACCAGAGCGGCGGCGGTGGCGTGCAGGCGATCGGTCAGTCGGCGAAGAACGACCAGTCGGCGGCGGCGCTGTCGCTGGCGCTCCAGCTGGCTGCGCACAACCGGAAGCCGCTGCTGATGAAGTAGCCCAGGCAGCAAACGACCTGCAGGCCGGCCTCGGTCGGCCTGCAGGTCGGCTCGTGCTCATTGACACTCGTCCAGACGAGTACTACTTTCGAGGGCGGGGAACGACGAGGGGGCCGCCGCCAGATGCACGAGGGAACCAGTAGACCGCTCCGGCTGTCCGGCATGGTCGGGACGCTCGCCTTCGCCTGCCTCGCCGTGCTCGCGCCGGCCACGGCCGCCGCGGCTGCACCCTCCCCGGATCCGCCGCCGCTCGCGGTGACGCCGGAGCCGCCCGAGGCGGCCGCAGCCGAGCCGGCGCCCGCGGTGACGCGCACCGTGGTCACGTCCTCGCCCGGCCCGGTCGTCACGCGTACGGTCGTGACGCCGGTGATCGTGACGCGTGAGGTGCCGGCGCGCCCGTCCGCCACGCCGACGGGCCCCCGGGCGAAACCCAAGCCGAAGCCGAAGGCGGCGGTGAAGGCTGCCGTGACCCCGAAGCCGAAGCCGGCGACGGAGCAGCCCTCCGTCGCGCGCACGCCACAGCCGCACGACCGGCACCCGGTGCCGCTGGCGCGATTCGTTCCGTCGGCGGAGGAGCTGAACCGCGGCCTCGTCGCGCTCGCGGGCGGCGGGCTCGCGTTGGTCGCGCTCGGAGGCGGCGTCCTGCTGCTGGCGGCGCGGCGTCAGTTCGGGGAGCTCGCGCGATGAAGCGCACTGCGATCTTTGCGCTGGCGGTGGTTGCGACGCTCGCGCTTGCGCCGGCTGCGTGGAGCACGCCCACCGTCAGCTTCAACATGACGGGAACGCCCGGTAGCAACGGCTGGTTCAGGGGCAACGTCACGATCCACTGGACGGTGACCGAGATCGGCAGCGTGATCTCGAGCTCCGGTTGCGAGCTCGGCCAGCTCGTCACGACCGAAGGGCAAACGTCGCACACCTGCACGGTGACCTTCCAAGGAGGGTCGGCCCAGGCGACCGCAACACCGAAGATCGACAAGACCGCACCGGTCGTCTCGGGTGCCAGTCCGGCCCGTGGCCCTGACGCGAACGGCTGGTACAACCACCCGGTCGCCGTCGCCTTCACCGGGACGGATGCGGTCTCCGGCCTCGCGTCGTGCTCCGCTCCGACCTACGCGGGTGGAGACGGCGCCGGCGTCGCCGTCTCCGGCACGTGCACCGACGTGGCGGGAAACACGAGCGCGCCCGGCGGCTTCTCGCTGAACTACGACGCCACGGCCCCGTCGGTCGCAGCGGCGGCCGACCGGCCGCCCGACGGGAACGGCTGGTACCGCAAGCCGCTCACCGTCACCTTCAACGGTGCCGACGCGACCTCCGGCGTCGAGTCGTGCACCCAGCCGGCCCGCTACGCGGGTCCCGACAAGGCGCAGGTGGCGATCGCGGGGACCTGTCGCGACCGGGCCGGCAACACCGCCGCTGGCGGCCTGACGACGAAGTACGACGCCACGGCGCCGAAGCTCGCCGGCGTGGTCGTCCAGGTCGAGGCCGAGAAGCGGGTCGCGCGCGTGCGCTGGAAGAAGCCGTCCGACGCCGTCCTCGTCCTGATCGACCGCACACCGGGTGTGAACGGCCGCAAGAAGACCCGCGTCTACAAGGGCACCGGCCAGAGCTTCGTCGACAAGACCGTGCGCAAGGGCGTGCGCTACCGGTACGAGGTACTCGCCGCCGACGCGGCCGGCAACGTCGCCGGCAGGGCCGTCACAGCGACCGCTCGGCCGACGCTGTACGCGCCGCTCGCCGGCGCCCGCGTGCGCGCGCCGGTCCGCCTCGCCTGGGAGCCGTTCAAGGGCGCGCGCTTC
>DASUOK010000109.1:0-2340 GCA_036276675.1 Gaiellaceae bacterium
GCCGCAGGCCGAGCATCCGCAGCAGCCCGATCTCGCGCGTGCGCCGGCGCACCGACAGCAGCATCGCGGCGACGAAGCCGAGCACGCCGAGCACGGCGGAGAAGCCGACGATCGCGGTCACCACCATCGTGACGCCGGTGAGGAGCGCCTCGAGCTCGGCGCGCCGCTCGGTGAACGGGAGGTCGACGAGCGGGCGCCCCTCGAGCTCGAGCAGGTCGAAGACGTAGTAGACGAGCGTCCCGCCGCCCTGCTGGAGCGCCGAGAAGCTCGGCCGGCCGCGGTCGTCGAGCGCACAGACCTCGCCGTCGAGGACGCAGTGGTTCGTGCGGACGGCGCCCGGCACGGCGCGCGCGACCGAGGCGAACCGCTCGGTCAGGTCCTGGTCCTTGCGGCTGCGGAGGTTCGTCTCGCCGCCGCGCAGGTACGCGAGCGTGCGGTAGCCGTCCCACTTGAGCTCGTAGCGCCAGCCGCGGCCGCTCGGCATCCCCTCGGCGAGCGTCGCGAGCATCGGCGAGTACGCACGCCCGGCCACGATCCCGTCGCCGTCGCGCTTCTTCAGGAGAAGCCAGTTCTTCGGGTCGCCGTCGAGCTTCGCGGGGACGAGCGTCCACACACCCTTGAGCCGCGCGCCCTCGAGCCGGACGGTCAGGCCGCCGTCGCGCTTCTCCTCCACGAGCTCGTACGTGCCGCTGTCCCAGATCTCCACCGTGCCGGCGCCGTACTGGCCGGCCGGGATCTCGCCCTCGAACGTCGCGTATTCGAGCGGGTGATCCTCGACGTGGACCGCGAGGTGGCGCTCGCCCGGCTCGAGCGGGACTCCCTTCGGCACCGCCCAGCTCGCGAGCGCGCCGTTCCGCTCGAGGCGGAAGTCGTAGTGGAGGCGACGCGCGTCGTGGCGCTGGACGACGAAGATCGGGGCCTTGCGGCGCCCGCCCTTCCCGCCGAACGGCTCGGGCGTCTTCGCGCGCGACCGCTTGCGCTCGTACTCGTCCAGCCGGGCCACGCGTGAAAGCATGCCCGCCCGGCGCACGATCTGTCTCGGCGTGGTTGGCCGCAGGCAGAAGTGGGAAGCACTCACCTGCCGATCTGGGGGGGTTGGCATCCGGGGCCGACGTTCGCGTCGGCCTCGGCCATTAACGTGCTGCCGCGGTGCATCCCCGGCCCGGCCCGGCGAGGTGCGGAAACCTGCCGAAAAGACCTGCTACCGGCCCTTTTCCGTCCTGCGGAAAAGCCTGTGGAATGTGTGCATAACGCGCGGGCGTCCCGCATGGCCAGCGGGTTTGCGCCGACTAACCGGTAAAGACACCCAGCGCGCGGAAGCGGGCGCGCCGGTCGCGGCGCCGGACGGCCGGATCCTCGTCTTCGACCTCGTGGAGCGCCAGCTCGAGCCCCTCCGCGAGGAGCGTCGCCGCCGCGTCGTGATCCGCGTGCGCGCCGCCCTCCGGCTCGGGGACGATCCCGTCGATCACGCCGAGCTCGAGGCAGTGGCGCGCGTCCGGCTTGAAGGCCGCCGCCGCCTTCTTCGCCTCGCTCGCGTCACGCCACAGGATCGCGGCGCAGCCCTCGGGCGAGATCACGCTGTAGATCGCGTTCTCCTGCATGAGCACGCGGTCGGCGACCGCGATCGCGACCGCGCCGCCGGAGCCGCCCTCGCCGATCACGCACGCGACCGTCGGGACGCCGAGCCCCGCCATCGCGAGCTGGCACCGGGCGATCCAGCCGCCCTGCCCGTGCTGCTCGGCGCGGACGCCGGGATAGGCGCCGGGCGTGTCCACGAGCGTCAGGAGCGGGAAGCCGTGCCGGTCGGCGAGCTCCATCACGCGCATCGCCTTCCGGTAGCCCTCGGGATAGGGCATCCCGAAGCTCCGCTCGTAGCGCTCCTCGAGCGTCCGCCCCTTCTGATGGCCGACGAGCGCGACGGTGCGCCCGCGGAAGCGCGCGAGGCCCGCGACGATCGCGCGGTTGTCCTCGAACGTCCGGTCGCCGCGCAGCTCGACGAAGTCGTCGCACATCCGCTCGACGTAGTCGAGCGTGTACGGGCGGTCCTCGTGGCGCGCGAGCTCGACCGAGTGCCAGACCTCGTCCGCGCTCGGCTCGGCGGCGATCCGCTCGATCTGGCGCTCGAGCTTCGCGAGCTCGCCCGCGACGCCGACGCCGCCGAGGAGGCGCATGCCGCGCAGCTTCGCGAGCCGCTCCCGCAGCCGGAGCTGCTCGACCTCCGGGCCGGTGGGCTCAGCGGCCATCGCGTCCGTCCACGAAGAGGGCGAGGAGCCGGCCGAGGTACGGCCGCAGGTCGGCGCGGCGGACGATCGCGTCCACGTGGCCGAAGCGGAGATTCGA
>DASUOK010000110.1:0-6187 GCA_036276675.1 Gaiellaceae bacterium
GCTTCAGTCCCTCGCCGAAGACGGTCTGCGTGCCGGTCAGGTGCAGCGGGCACGCGGTGCATCCCGCGGCGGCCAGCCGCAGCGCGGGCAGGGTGAGCTGCTCGGGCAGGAAGGCGGCCGCGGAGCCGGCGTCGGTCATCCCCTGCCGACTACCCGGTCGGCGCGGCTTCAGTCTCCTCGGGCAGCGAGTCGGCGGACAGCACGTGTGCGAGGCGGCGGAACGGCCCCTCCTGCTCCAGCAGCTCGCGCTCGCTGCCGCGCTGCACGATCCGGCCGTGCTCGACGACGAGGATCTCGTCGGCGCGCCGGACGGTCGCCAGGCGGTGGGCGATGATGATCGACGTGCGCCCCGCGAGCAGCCGGTCGAACGCGCGCTCGATCAGGATCTCGGACGGCCGGTCGATGTTCGACGTCGCCTCGTCGAGGATGAGGATGCGCGGGTCGGCCACGAGCGCCCGCGCGATCGAGATCAGCTGGCGCTCGCCGGCCGAGAGCCCCGCGCCGCCCTCCCGGACCACGTGCTGCAGCCCGCCGTCGAGCCGCGCCGCGACGCGGTCGACCCCGATCGCGGCAGCCGCCGCCTCCACCTCCTCGTCGGACGCGTCGGGCTTCGCGAAGCGGATGTTGTCGGCGATCGTGCCGCTGAAGAGGAACGGGTCCTGGAGCACGACCCCGAGCTGGCGGCGGTAGCTGCCGAGCTCGACGTCGCGGAGATCGGTCCCGTCCACGCGGACCGCGCCCTCGTCCGGGTCGTAGAAGCGCGCGATCAGCTTCGCCAGCGTCGACTTGCCCCCGCCCGACTCGCCCACCAGCGCGATGCAGCCGCCGGCCGGCACCGCGATCTCGACCGCGTGCAACACCGGCTCCTCGCCGTAGGCGAAGGTGATGCGGTCGAGCTCGAGCAGCCCGTCGATCCGCCCGAGCGGCCGGGCGTGCGGCGCGTCGGCGATGTCGACGTCCGCGTCGAGCACCGAGCTGATCTTGTCCATCGCGGCGTTGGCGGCCTGCACCTGGCCGTACAGCTCCGAAAGCTCCTGCAGCGGCTGGAAGACGAGGTTGAGCAGGCCGACCGCGGCGATGAGGGTGCCGATCTCCATCGAGCCGCCGTCGATGAAGCGCGCGCCAGCATAGAGCACGGCGGCCATCGCCACGACGCCGAGCAGCTCGATCGCCGGGAAGAAGACCGACGACAGCTTCTGTGCGACCACGTTCGCACGTCGGTTCTCCTCGTTCAGCCCGCCGAACTCCGTCTGGAAGGCCCGCTCCCGGTTGAACGCCTGGATCACGGCCATGCCGGAGACGGATTCCGCGAGCTGCGCTGTGACGGCGGCGATCCGCGTTCGCACCTCCGTGAAGGCCACGTGCGAGCGCCGCTGGAACCAGCGCGTGACCAGGATCCCCGGCGGCAGCACGCACAGCGCCACCAGGCCGAGGCGCCAGTCGAGCAGGAAGAGCCCGGCCACGGCGGCCACCAGCGTCAGCGTGCTCCACACGAGCGTGTTGAGGCCCTGGTTGAGGACGTCGGAGAGCGCGTCCACGTCGCTCGTGAGGCGGGCGATGATCCAGCCGGCCTTCTGCTGCGAGAAGTAGCGCAGCGACAGCGACGTGAGGTGGTCGAAGAGATCGCGGCGCACCTCGAGCACCACGCGCTGTCCGACGTCGGCGAGCCACAGCCACGTGACCGTGCCGATGATCCACGCAGCGGCGTTGACGCCGATGTAGGCGAGCACGGCCAGCGCGAGGCGGCGCTCGTCGCCGGCGCCGACGCCGTTGTCGATCGCATCGCCGACGAGGTGCCAGCCGGCGACGGGCGCCGCCGCGGACACGGCCGCGAGCAGCGCGATCAGCGCCAGGCGTCCGCGCTTGTCGAGCGCGTACGGCAGGAGCCGCGAGAGACCCGTGTGGCGCTTAGGCGGCAACGGCCTCGTCTCCGAAGAGCGCGGTGAAGGCGCCGCCGGCGCGCAGCAGGTCGGCCGGCAGGCCCTGCTCGACGATGACGCCGTCCTGGAGCACGACCGCGCGGTCGGCGACGCCGATCGTCGAGAGCCGCTGCGTCGCCACGAGCACGGTGCGGCCGGCCACCGCGGGCCGGAGGTTCTCCACCAGCAGGCGCTCCGTCTGGGTGTCGACGGCCGACATGGGATCGTCGAGGACGAGCACGCGCGCACCGGCGAGGAGCGCACGCGCGAGCGCCACGCGCTGCCGCTGGCCGCCGGAGAGGTTGACGCCGCGCTCGCCGATCAGCGTCTCGTAGCCGTGCGGCAGCTCGTCCACGAACGCGGACACGCCCGCCGCGTCGCAGGCGGCGAGCACCTCCTCCCAGTCGGCGTCCGGACGTGCCGACAGCAGGTTCTCGCGCAGCAGCACGGAGAAGAGCACGGGCTTCTGCGTCACGATCGCGACCGCGCGCCGCAGCTCGGCGAGCGCGGCCGCACGCGTCTCGACGCCGCCGACGAGCACGCGGCCGCCGGTCGGGTCGTAGAAGCGCGGCAGCAGGTTGAGCAGGGTCGTCTTGCCCGCGCCGGTGGGGCCGCAGACGGCGACGATCTCGCCCGGCTCCACCGCCAGGTCGACGCCGCGCAGCACCTCGGTGCCGGTGCCGTAGGCGAAGCGCACGTCCTCGAAGCGCACGTGCAGCGGGCCCTCCGGGAGCGGCTCCGGCTCGGACGGCTCCGCCAGCGGCTCGATCCCCTCGAGCCACGCGAAGCTGCGTCCCGCCGACGCGACGGCACGCTGCGCGAGGTTGATGATCCAGCCCAGGGCCTCGAGCGGCCACACGAGCTGGAGCAGGAGCGTGATGAAGAGGCTGAACTCGCCGATCGTGAGCTCGCCGGAGATGACCTCGCGGCCGCCGAAGAAGAGGACGGCGGCGATGCCGAGCGTCGGCAGGAAGAGCACGCCCGGCAGGAACTTCGCCTCGATGCTCGCCATCCGCATCGTCTCGTGCCGCACCGCCTCGGCCCGGCCCAGGAAGCGCGTGCGCACGTCGTCCTCCCGTCCGAACGCCTGCACCATCTCGATGCCGATCACGGCCTCGTCGGTCGCCTCCGTCAGATGCCCCTTCTTCGCCTGCACGAGCCGCGAGATCGGGAACAGCCGGTGCGCGAAGAACCAGGTCAGGAGCGCCACGGCCGGCATCGCCACCGCCGAGATCAGCGCCAGCCGCACGTTCACGGCGGCGAGCACGACCGCTGCGCCGACGATCATCATCCCGCTCTGGATCGCCTGGACGACGCCCCAGCCGATGAAGTAGCGGACGGGGTAGATGTCGTTCGTCGCGCGCGAGATCACCTCGCCGGTCGCGTGGCGGTCGTAGAACGCCCGCGGGTAGCGCACGTACGCGTCGTAGAGCAGCTCGCGCAGCCGCGCCTCCACGGCGATGCCGATGCGCGCGGTCGCGAAGCGGCGGGTGAAGTTGACGCCGAAGCGGAGGCCCGCGATGGCGAGGATCAGGGCCAGGTAGGGGAGGAGCCGGTCGTCGTAGGGCCCCTCGATCGCCTCGTCGATGACGCGCTGCACCAGCACGGGGATCGTCAGGGAGAGGCCCGTGAAGACGAACGCGCAGACGAGCCCGAGCGCGGCCAGGCGGCGCTGCTCCCACCAGAGCGGTGCGAGGCGGCGGAGCGTCGGCCAGAGCGGCAGATCGGGTGGGTCGACGGAGGTCATGGATGCTGCGTCTCCTGCGCGCACGCGGGCGCGGGGTCGGAGGTGGACGGAGGTCGCGTCGCGGCGGAGCCGGTGGAGCTACCGCGGCGGGACGCCGTGGGGCGCGCTGAGCGCGCTGTCGAGCTTGGTCGTGCGCATCTGCGGCCTCCTCTCGGCGTCGGTGGAGCGAGCGTCCGACGATAGCACCCGCTGCTGCCGAGACGAAGCCACGGCGCCAGCACGGCGGCCGGGCGAGCCCGCCGCCGAGCGGCGGGCTCGCCTCGGAGCTAGCGATTCGTCGAGCGCTCTCCGCAGAGGCCGGGGCTCTCGCAGGGCGAGTGGCCGGTGACGGTGACCTTCCGATTGCCGTTCGAGGCAGAGGAGAGCGTGAACTTCACCCAGGCGGTGTTGTTCGTCTCGTCCTCCTCGAGGAAGGCGCCGGTCGGGTTCGTCGTCGACACGAGGTAGTAGTCGGTCGCGTCCGGCACGCCCGTCAGGTCGACCTGCTGCCCGTCGGTCGACTGGTGGTACTGGTCGACCCAGCCGGCCGAGATGCCCTGGTAGCTCGTGTAGCAGTCCCAGAACACCTTCTCCTTCGTGGGCGCGTTGTCCTCGAGCTTGTAGAGGTCGATCAGACAGAACCCGAGCTTGACCGAGTTGCTCCCGATCACGGGCCCGTCCGGGCTGCCCTGGCGCACCTCGAAGAGCGCGACGTCCGCCGTGTGCCAGTGGTTGTGCGTCGGGTGGTACTCGAAGATCGAGACCGGCTCTTCGTCGAGGAGCGTGTAGCACGGCTCGTTCGGCTTGGGCTGCGTCCCGCAGAGGTACTTGGCGTTGGACGAGCGGATCTCCTGGATCGCCGTCGTCGTCGGGTTCAGCCCGAGCTCGTTCTCGGGGCGCAGCGCCCACGGCCCGCTGCCCGTGTTCGCGATGCCGTTCGAGAAGCGGAGGTACTCGTTCTGCTGCTGGTTGACGAAGTTCAGGTGCGTGGGGACGACGGTCCTCAGGTCCGGGTAGCCGCTCGGCGGCGTGCCTTCAGCCGTCGTGGCGGTGGCCAGGATCCCAACGGTGGCCAGGACGAACCCGCCTGCCACGATCAGGGCGAGCGTCAGTCGTGCTCTCACTCTGTGCTCCTCTCGGTCACTGGGCGCGCGATCCTCCCGGATCCGGACGAGCAATGCAACCACGCCGACGGCGGCCGCGTCCAGGTTCGCGTCCAGGTTCGGCGCACCGCGCCGGCCCGATGTCGTCTGCGACATCGTTCCGACTTGACATGACATCACAGTGATGTCATAGTGCCCGCATGCAGATGGCACACCACCTCCACGCGATCCAGGAAGACCTCGCCGCGGCGGCTGCGCTGGCCGCGGACGAGCCGACGGCGGAGGCGGCGCGCCGCCTGAGCCAGGCGCTCGGTTCCTCACTCCACCTGCGCCTGCTCGACATCGTCTCGGAGGCGGCGGCCGAGCTCTCGGCCGCCGTTCCGGGGCGGGTCGACGTCCGCCTCGCCGGCCGTGACCCCGACCTCGTCTACGTCGAGGAGGACGTGGAGCCGGCACCCGTCGCCACCGCGGGCGAGGACGGGCTGTCGGCCCGGATCACGCTGCGGCTGCCCGAGTCGCTGAAGCTCCAGATCGAGGTTGCGGCCTCGGGCGAGAACACCTCCGTCAACTCCTGGATCATCCGCGCGCTCGCGCGCGGGCTCGAATCCCGTCCGTCCCGGTCTCCCGGTCGCCGCCTGACCGGCTACGCCAAGAGCTGAGAGGAGCTCGACATGCTCAGGTCCGAGATGCTCAAGTTCGACCGCACCATCTTCGGTCACGTCTTCCTGCCCGAGCCCGATTTCGACCGCAGGCCCGGCGAGCGAGTCGTCAGGCCGACCCGCAAGCGCGGCGAGCGTCGTGCATAGGTCGTTCGACACCCCGACGCCGCCCCGTCTGCGCGTCCGGGTCGCCGCCGGGCTGGTCACGATCGAGCCCGCCGACGTCGCCGAGACGACGGTCGAGCTGACGGCGCTCCGCGACGACGAGGCCACGCGCGACGCGATCGAGCGGGCCACCGTCGAGCAGCGCGGCGACGAGATCGTGGTCGAGATCGAGAAGAGCGGCTGGGGCCTCTTCAGCCGCTCCGCCAAAGTCGACCTCCGCGTGCGCTGCCCGCACGACACCTCGCTCGACCTCAACACGGCTTCCGCGGACCTGTCCGCCAACGGCCGGCTGGGCGAGGTGACGGTGAAGTCGGCGTCCGGCGACGTCGGGCTGGCGCACGTCGGCCCGCTCGTCGTCACCACGGCGAGCGGCGACGTGCGCGTGCAGGAGCTGCAGGCGGACGGCCGTGTCAACACCGTCTCCGGGGACCTGCGCATCGCGGGTGTCCGCGCGGAGCTCGCCGCCAACTCGGTCTCCGGCGACGTCGAGCTCGGCGACGTCGACGACAGCGTGTCCGTCCAGAGCGTCTCCGGCGACCAGCGCCTGCGGGCCTTGCACGCCGGCGACGTGAAGCTGACCTCCGTCTCCGGCGACGTCGAGGTGGGCGTGCTCGT
>DASUOK010000111.1:0-19515 GCA_036276675.1 Gaiellaceae bacterium
CTTCCCCTGAGCGAGCTGTCGCTCGACGGACTAGACCCGAATCGCGATCTTCTCTAGCCCGAGCAGCATCGGCTGCGCCAGCGTTCGGCAATGACGCCCGACGGCGTCAGTCGGGGATCCGGAGTAGCTTCGCCTCTACGCAGCGACGGGCGAGCTCCGCTCGATCCGGAAGTCGGTCCCGTGGATCGTCAGCTCGCCCAGATCGGCGATGAGGGCCTGTACGAGCGGGGTCTTCATGTCAGCGTCCAACGCGGCCTGGTCGGGAAACGTCTCGATGAAGTACAAGACGGTTTCGTCTTCGGAGTCGACGGTGACGATGCTCGTCCCTCCGAGCGCTTCGACATCCGCGCGCAGCTCGAGCATTCGCCGGGAGAGCTCGGCCTGCTTCCCCGGCTTCGCCTGGAACCTGACATTGATGTGAATCTCTTGGCTCATCTCGTCCTCCCGGATCGTCGACGGAGCTTGCTCACCTCGGCTGGCCGCGCCCGGCTCGAACCTTCCATCCCAGCGGACATAACCACGCCCACCTGGGCCAGCGTCCTCTCGCCTGAGCAGCTGCGTCGGCCTACTCGGAGGCGTCGCCGGTGGCCCGCTGAGAGATCTCGCTCACGACCGCCGGGTCGGCGAGCGTCGTCGTGTCGCCGAGCGGGCGGTGCTCGGCCACGTCCTGCAGGAGCCGGCGCATGATCTTGCCGCTGCGCGTCTTCGGCAGCTCGGGGGTGAAGACGATGTTGGCCGGCTTGGCGATCGGGCCGATCTTCTCGGCCACGTGGTTGCGCAGCTCGTCGAGCATCTCGAGCGAGCCCTCGTCGCCGCCCTTGAGCGTCACGTAGGCGACGATCGCCTGACCCGTCAGGTCGTCGGCGCGGCCGCAGACGGCCGCCTCGGCCACGCGCGGGTGATCGACGAGCGCGGACTCGACCTCGATCGTCGAGATGCGGTGCCCGGAGATGTTCATCACGTCGTCGACCCGGCCGAGGAGCCAGAAGTCGCCGTCGCCGTCGATGCGGGCGCCGTCGCCCGCGAAGTAGACGCCCGGGTAGCGCGACCAGTACGTGTCGCGGAAGCGCTGCTCGTCGCCGAAGATCCCGCGTGTCATCGCCGGCCACGGCCGCTTCAGCACGAGGTAGCCGCCGCCGCCGGGCCCGACCTCCTCGCCGCGCTCGGAGAAGACCGCCGCCTCGACGCCGGGGAACGGCCGCGTCGCCGAGCCGGGCTTCGTCGTGGTGACGCCGGGCAGCGGCGTGATCATGATCATCCCCGTCTCCGTCTGCCACCAGGTGTCGACGACGGGACAGCGGTCGCCGCCGACGTGCTCGCGGTACCACATCCAGGCCTCCGGGTTGATCGGCTCGCCGACGGAGCCGAGCAGCCGCAGCGACGAGAGGTCGTGCCCCTGCGCGTGCTCCGGGCCCCACTTCATGTGCGCGCGGATCGCCGTCGGCGCGGTGTAGAGGATCGTGACGCCGTAGCGCTCGACGATCTCCCACCAGCGGTCCTTGTCCGGGAAGTCCGGCGTGCCCTCGTAGACGACGGAGGTGGCGCCGTTGCAGAGCGGCCCGTAGACGATGTAGCTGTGGCCGGTGATCCAGCCGATGTCGGCGGCGCACCAGTAGACGTCGCGCTCCGGCTTCAGGTCGAAGACGTAGCGGTGCGTTGCCGCGGCGCCGACGAGGTAGCCGCCCGTCGTGTGCACGATGCCCTTCGGCTTCGCGGTCGTGCCGGACGTGTACATGAGGAAGAGCAGGTCCTCGGCGTCCATCGGCTCGGGCGGGCACGTGCCGGGATCGTCCGAGACGTCGAGCTCGTGCAGCCACGTGTCGCGGCCCGCCTGCATCGGCACCTCGTTGCCGGTGCGGCGGACGACGAGGCAGCGCGTGACCCCGGGCGCGTCGGCCATGGCCTCGTCGGCGGTCCGCTTGAGCGGCACGGTCGCGCCGCGGCGCCACGCCTCGTCCTGCGTCACCAGCACCTCGCAGCCCATGTCGTTCATCCGGCCCGAGAGCGAGTCGGCCGAGAAGCCGCCGAAGACGACGGTGTGCGGCGCCCCCAATCGTGTGCAGGCGAGCATCGCCACCGGCAGCTCCGGCACCATCCCCAGGTAGATCGCGACGGCCGTGCCCTTGCCCACGCCGAGCTGCTTCAGCGCGTTGGCGAAGCGCACCACCTCGCGCTGCAGCTCCGCGTAGGTGATGTCGCGGCGGTCGCCGACGGGCTCGCCCTCCCAGTGGTAGGCGACGCGGTCGCCGAGGCCCGCCTCGACGTGGCGGTCGACGCAGTTGTAGGAGACGTTCAGCGTGCCGCCGAGGTACCAGCGCGCAAATGGCGGCTCCCACTCGTACAGCTCGGTGAACGGCTCGAACCAGGTGACGCGCTCGCGGCCCTCCCGCTCCCAGAACTCCTCGAAGCCGAGGTCGTACAGCTCCGGGCCGGCGATCGCCTCCGCGGCGAAGTCCGGCGGCGGCGGGTAGCGACGGTCCTCGTCGAACAGCGTGACGATCGTCTGCGGGTCGCTCACAGCTCCAGGTCGTACCCGTAGTCCGTCAGCACCTCGGCGCCGTCCGCCGTCACGAGCACGAGGTCCTCGAGCCGCACGCCGCCGTAGCCGTGGCGGTAGAGGCCGGGCTCGACCGCGACGACGTCGCCGGCGACGAGCTCGCCGCCGAGGCGCCCGAGCCCCGGTTGCTCGTGCACCTCGAGCCCGACGCCGTGGCCGGTGCCGTGGTAGAAGCCGTCGCGCAGCACCTCGCCCTCCTCCTTGTGCAGCTGCGTCTTCTGGCCGTGCTCGTGGAAGAAGTCACACACGATCGTGTGGATCTCCGTGCCGTCGACGCCGGGGCGGATCGCCGCGACCGCGAGGTCGAGCGCCTGCTTCGAGAGGGAGTGGTACTCGCGCAGCTCGTCGGAGGCCGGGCCGAGGGTGACGGTGCGCGTGAAGTCGGCGAAGCAGCCGGTCTCGCGGTCGCGTGGGAAGAGGTCGAAGAGGACGATGTCGTCGGCGGCGATCGGGCCCGAGCCCATGTCGTGGCCGACCGCCGTCTGCACGCCGTGCGAGACGATGAACTCGTCGGCGGCCGCGCCGTGCTCGCCGAAGGCATGCTCGACGGCCTGCTTCACGCGCTCGCACGTGAGCGGCTCGCCGTCGAGGACGAGCGCCCCGTTCCGGCGCTCGGCGCGACGGAGCAGGTCGAGGCCCGCGTCGAGACCGGCCTCGGCCGCGCGGCAGGCGCGCCGGATGCCCGCGAGCTCGGTCGGGTTCTTCACGCGCCGCAGGTCGTCGAAGTGCGGCTGGTCGACGCGCAGCTCGATCCCGTTCGCCCGCAGGTGGTCGGCGACCCCGGTCGGGAACGTGGCCGGCACGACCGCGTCGGTGACGCCGAACTGCCGGGAGGCGCGCAGCCAGAGCTCGGGCCAGAGCTCGTGCGCGCGCAGGCCGTCGCGCAGCAGGCTCTCGTAGTCGAAGTCCTCGAACGGATGCACCTCGAGGTCGGTGCCGAGGTCGTCGATCCGCCCCTTCTCGAACGAGCTGACGGCGACCAGCCTCCTGTCGCCGACCTGCGCGTAGAGGAACGGGTCGGGGACGGCGAGCGGCACCTCGTGGCGCAGCTCGGCCGAGCGCATCGAGTCGGCGACGATGAGGACGTCTGTCATCGCGGCGATCCTAACGGGTACGTTCCGCCCCGTGGACGAGCCGCTCGCGGAGCTCCGGCAGCGCCTCGCCGAGATCCAGGATCTCGAGCGGGCGCTCGGCGTGCTCGGCTGGGACCAGCGCACGATGATGCCGGCCGGCGGCGCGCCCGGGCGGGCAGAGACGCTCGCGACGCTCGGCGGGATCCATCACGAGCACCTGATCGACGACGAGCTCGGCCGCCTGCTCGACCGGGCCCAGCCACACGTCGACTCGCTCCCGTACGACTCGGACGACGCGAGCCTCGTGCGCGTCACCCGTCGGGACTGGGAGAAGGCACGGCGCGTCCCGGCCGAGCTCGCCGCCGCCTGGCTGCGGGAGGGCGCGCGCGCCCAGGCGGCATGGCTCGAGGCCCGTGCGGCGTCGGACTACGGCGTCTTCCTCCCCGCGTTCCGGCGCGTGCACGAGATCGCGCTGCGCTGGGCGGAGTGCTTCGAGCCCGGCGACTCTCCGTACGACGCCTTCCTCGACGTCTACGAGCCGGGGATGAAGACCGCGGAGGTGCAGGAGGTGTTCGACGTCCTGCGGCCGGAGCTGACGGAGCTCGTGCGCGCTGCCGGCGAGCCCGCCGACGACTCGTTCCTCGAAGGCGACTTTCCGGTCGCGCGCCAGCAGGAGTTCCTGGAGGACGTCCTCGACCGCTTCGGCTTCGAGCCGGGGACGTGGCGGCTCGACCCCACGGTGCACCCGTTCGCGACGTCGTTCGCGCGGACGGACGTCCGCATGACGACGCGCTACCGCCCCGACAACCTGCGCGCGCTCTGGGCGGCGCTGCACGAGGCCGGTCACGGGCTGACCTTCCAGGGCGTCGACCCCGCCCTCGACCGCACGCCGCTGGCCGGCTCGGCGTCGCTCGGGCTCGGCGAGTCGCAGAGCCGCACCTGGGAGAACCTCGTCGGCCGCTCGCGGCCGTTCTGGATCCGCTTCCTCCCCGAGCTGCAGCGCCTCTTCCCGCAGCTCGAGGACGTCGGGCTCGACGCCTTCGTGCGCGGGGCGAACCGGGTCTCGCCCGGGCTGATCCGCGTCGACGCCGACGAGGTCACGTACTCGCTCCACATCATCCTGCGCTTCGAGCTCGAGCAGCAGCTCGTCGACGGCTCCCTCGCCCTCGAGGAGCTGCCCGAGGCGTGGAACGCGCGCATGGCCGACTTCCTCGGCGTCGAGGTCCCGAGCGACGCCCAGGGCGTGCTCCAGGACGTGCACTGGTCGCGCGCGGCCTACGGCTACTTCCCCACCTACGCGCTCGGCAACGCCATCTCGGTGCAGATCTGGCGCCACGCGCAGGCGGCGCTGCCCGACCTCGCCGCGCAGATCGAGGCGGGCGAGTTCGGCGAGCTCTACGGTTGGCTGCGCGAGCGCCTCTACCGCCACGGCCGCAAGTTCACGCCCCTCGAGACGCTCGAGCGCGCGGTCGGCGAGACGCGGATCGACCCGCAGCCGTACCTCGCCTACCTCCGCGACAAGGTCACGGGGAGTCGGGGCGGAGCCACCGTAGACTGAGGCCCGATGGACGACGTCCTCCGCCGCTCGCAGGCCCTCGTGGAGAGCTTCGAGGCACTCGTCCGCGCGGAGCTGCCGGCGGACGTGGAGCTCTTCGACGCCCACACGCACCTGGGAACCGACATCGACGGGATGATCGGTGAGCTCGACGAGCTCCTGCGCGTCCAGGAGAAGGCGGGCATCTCCGGCTCGTTCGTGTTCTGCCTCGACGAGCCCGACCGGCACCCGGGCTTCCGCGCCCCCAACGACCGCACCCTCGACTGGGCCGAGCGCTCCGACGGCCGGCTCATCCCCTTCGTCCGGCTCGACCTCGGCGAGAGCCCGATCGACGAGGCCACGCGCTGCCTCGATCGCGGCGCCCGGGGCATCAAGCTGCATCCGCGCGCGCAGAAGTTCCTGCTCGACGACGAGCGCCTGGCGCCGATCTTCGAGCTCGCCGCCGACCGGGAGGTGCCGATCCTGATCCACGGCGGCCGCGGCCTGCCGCCCATCGCCGACCAGCTCGCGCTCCTGATGGACCGCTACGAGCCGCAGCTGATCATCGCGCACGCGGGCATCGTCGACCTCGCCGCCCTCGCGCACTACTTCGGCGGACGCCCGAACGTCTTCTTCGACACGTCCGTCTGGAGCGCGCTCGACCTGCTCGACCTCTACCGGCTCGTCTCGCCCGAGCAGGTGCTGTACGCCTCGGACTACCCCTACGGGCAGCAGCCCGCGTCGCTCCTGATCTCGGTGCGGACGGCCCGCATGTCCGGGCTCGACGACGCGCAGTTGCGCGCGATGCTCGGCGGCAACGCGCAGCGGATCGCGCGCGGCGAGCCGGCGCTGGAGCTGACGCAGCCCCGCGGCCTCGCCGAGCTCACCACACCGCTCACCTTCGCGCGCATCCATCAGTACCTCTCGATGGCGACGCCGCTCCTCTGGACGCGGCAGCAGGACACGATCGGCGTGCTGGGCCTGGCGTTGAACGCCTGCGACGCGCGCTCGAACGGGAAGCCCGACGAGACGGAGCAGATCCGCGAGCTGCTGCTCGTCGCCCGCGACCTGTGGCGGATCCTGCCCGAGACCGACGGCGCCGCCGACCGCACGCAGGTCGCGCGGGCGGCGTTCCGGCTCCTCCACCTCGCCAACACGCTCACGGTCACGTCGCATGCCTGAGCTGCGCGTCAACGGCAACGCGTACTCGTTCGAGGCGAAGGTCGGGCGCTCGCTCGCGCAGGTGCTGCGCGACGACCTCGGGCTCACGGGCACGAAGGTCGCCTGCGGCGAAGGTCACTGCGGCGCCTGCACGGTGCAGCTCGACGGCGTGCCGGTGCTCTCGTGCATCACGCTCGTGCACACTGTCGAGGGCGACGTGACCACGATCGAGGGGCTCCGCGAGCACCCGCTCGTCGACGCGTTCGTGCGCGAGGACGCGCTCCAGTGCGGCTTCTGCACCCCGGGGCAGATCGTCTCGGCCGCCGCGCTCGTCGCGGCGCACCCGGAGCCGACACGCGACGAGATCCGCCACGGCATGGCTGGCAACCTGTGCCGGTGCGGCGCCTACCCGAGGATCGAGGAGGCGATCTCGAGCTGGCGCGGCTGATCCGGAGCGAGAAGGAGGTCGAAGGTCGCTACGAGGAGGTCTGGACGCTCGTCGACGAGGACGCGCTCGAGCAGTGGCCGGCCGGGCCCGGTGCCGTCGTCGGCCTGCCGGCGCCGCGCATCGACGGCTACGCGAAGGCTCGCGGTGAGGCGCGCTACACCGCGGACGTGCGGCTGCCGGGCATGCTGCACGCGGCCGTCCTGCGCAGCCCCCACGCACGTGCGCGTCTGACCCGGCTCGACCTCGCCGCCGCGGCCGCGGCTCCCGGCGTCCTGGCCGTCGTCGGCCCCGGCGAGGTGGAGGGCGTCGACGGCGACGCGCCGTTCGAGGGCTGGCCGGTCGCAGCCGTTGCGGCGCGGACGGAAGGCGAGGCGCGCGCGGCGCTGCGACGCGCCACTCCCGAGTGGGAGGAGCTCGAGCCGCTGCTCGACCCCGACGAGGCGGTGCGGCGGGGCTCGCTCGTCGCCCCGTCCCGCACCTACGAGCGCGGCGACTACGACCGCGGGCTCGCCGAGGCCGATGCCGTCGTCGAGGCCGCGTACACGACGCAGACGCTCAACCACAACCCGCTCGAGACGCACGTGTGCGTGTGTGAGTGGCGCGGCGACTCCCTCGACGTGCACGTGTCGACGCAGGGCATCTGGGGGATCCGGAGCGAGCTCGCCGAGGCGCTCGGGCTGGCGCCCGACCGGGTGCGGGTGCTCTGCGAGTACATGGGCGGCGGCTTCGGCGCGAAGGAGGGAATCGGCACCTACCTGCTCCTCGCGGCGGAGCTGGCGCGGCGGACCGGCCGGCCGGTCCGCTGCGCGCTGTCGCGGCGCGAGGAGAACGTCGTCTCCGGCAACCGCAACGCGACCCGCCAGCACGTGACGGCGGCGGCGCGCGCGGACGGGACGCTGACGGCGCTCGGCGGCGAGTTCACGTGCTCCCTCGGCTGGCGCGGCTGGCTGCCGCCGACGGCGGGGCCGATGCAGCTCCTGTACGCCTGCGAGAACGTGCGCACCGCGGAGCACGGCGCGAAGCTCAACCTGCCGCCGATGGCGGCCTTCCGCGCGCCCGGGTTCGTCGAGGGCACCTGGTCGCTCGAGTGCGTGCTCGACAAGCTCGCCGCCGAGCTGGGGATCGACCCGCTCGAGCTGCGCCGGCTGAACCATGCCGAGACCGACGCGATGGACGGGCGGCCGTTCTCGTCGAAGCAGCTGCTCGAGTGCTACCGGCGCGCGGAGCCGCACTGGCGGCGGCGCGACGAGGTGCGCGCACGCTCGGACGAGGTGTGGAAGCACGGGATGGGGCTCGCGAGCCAGATCTGGTTCGGCGGCGGTGGCCCGCCGAGCTACGCCTGGGTGCGGCTCGGCTCCGACGGCCGCGCGAACGTCGTCACGGCGATGCAGGACATCGGCACGGGCACGCGCACCGCGATGGCGCAGATCGCCGCCGAGGAGCTCGGGCTGACGCTCGACGACGTCGAGGTGCAGGTCGGCGACTCCGCGCGCGGGCCGTACGCCACCATCTCCGGCGGCTCCTCGACCCTGCCCTCGATGGGGCCGGCCGTGCGCTCCGCCGCCGCCGACGCAGCGCGGCAGGTGCTCGAGCTCGCGGCTCAGCGCTTCGAGCGCGCGGAGGGGACGCTGCGGCTCGACGGCGGCAGGATCGTCTGCTCCGACGGGGAGTCGTGGTCGCTGGCGGAGATCACGAGCCTCCTCGACGACGGCCAGATCCTCGGCAAGGGCGCGCGCGGCCCGAATCCGGCCGGCATGCGCATCCTCACGTTCGGCATCCAGCTCGCGGAGGTCGCGGTCGACGTCGGCACGGGCGAGGTCCGCGTCGAGAAGGTCGTCGCGATCCACGACGTCGGCCGCGTGATCAACCCGCTCGGCGCCCGCAGCCAGGTCGAGGGCGGGATCATCCAGGCGCTCGGGCACACGTTCTCGGAGGCGCGGCTCGACGACCCGCGCACCGGCGTCGTGCTGACCAAGACGCTCGACGCGTACAAGGTGCCCACGATCGCCGACGTGCCCGAAATCGTCTGCGAGCTGGTCGACCTGCCGGACCCGCAGCTGACGAACCTCGGCTCGAAGGGTCTCGGCGAGCCGCCGATCGTCCCGACGGCAGCCGCGATCGCGAACGCGATCCGTGATGCGACCGGCGCGGACGTGACCTCGCTGCCGATCACGCGCGAGGAGGTCCTGCGCGCCCTGCGCGAGGCACAGGAGAGGGAACGGGTTGGAGCTCTTCCGGCCTAGCTCGCTCGCGGAGGCGGCGAGCGCGCTCGGGGACGGCGGCCGCGCGCTGGCGGGCGGAACCGAGCTCGTGCCGTTGTTGCGCGACGGGCTCGTCAAGGCCGAGCGCCTCGTCGAGCTCCGTCGAGTGATCCCGAGCGGCGTCGAGGGCACGGCGATCGGAGCCGGCACGACCCTCGCGGAGCTGGAGGCGAACGAGGAGATCCCAGACGTGCTGCGCGAAGCCTCCCGCCTCGCCGCGTCGCCGCAGCTCCGGAACATGGGCACGATCGGCGGCAACCTGCTGCAGGCCACACGCTGCTGGTACTGGCGGCTGCACTTCCCGTGCCGCCTCCACGGCGGCGACATCTGCCACGCGCGCGAGGGGCAACACCGCGAGCACGCGATCTTCGCGAACGACTATTGCGCGTCGGCCCACCCGTCCGACCTCGCGGCAGCTCTCCTCGCGCTCGACGCGACCGTCGAGACGAGCAGAGCGGCGTATCCGTTGGCCGGCCTCTATCGCGTGCCGGACGAGCACGACCGCAATGTCGTGGATCTCAGGCCGGACGAGGTGATCACGCGCATCCACTACGAGCGCCCAGAGCGGAGCGTCTACCTGAAGGCGATGGACCGGCGGCGCTGGGCGTTCGCGCTGGTCGGCGTCGCCGCCGCCCGCGTGGGGGACGAGACGCGGATCGCGCTTGCCGGCGCGGCGCCGATCCCGTGGCGCCTCGACTCGCCGGACGCGCTGGCCGAGGCGACGCCGCTCCCCGGGACCGCGTTCAAGCTCGAGCTCGCCCGCACCCTGGTCGAGCGTGCGCTGGCTAGGCTCGGCTGATGCGCGCCGCGATCCTCCTCGTCCTCCTCGCTCTCGGCCCCGCGGCGGCGGGCTGCGGCGGCGGCGACGACGACGAGCCGGCCGCCGAGACGGCGACCACGACGGTCGCGGCCACGACGACGGCGGCCGCCGGAGCGTGCGCCACGGTCGACCAGCCGGCGCCGCGAGAGGACGGCGGGGCGACCGCGCCCGAGGATCCGCTCGACGCCGGCACGACCTACAGGCTCGTGGTCGAGACGAACTGCGGCTCGTTCACGATCACGCTCGACCAGACGTCGGCCCCGGAGACGACGGCGTCGCTCGTCGCGCTCGCGCGGGACGGATACTTCGACGGCACCTCCTTCCACCGCGTCGTGCCCGGCTTCGTCATCCAGGGCGGCGACCCGACCGGCACCGGCACGGGCGGCCCCGGCTACCAGACCGTCGACCCACCGCCGCAGGACACCGCCTACACCCGTGGCGTCGTCGCGATGGCGAAGACCGGAGCCGAGCCGGCCGGCACGTCCGGCAGCCAGTTCTTCGTCGTCACCGGCCCCGACGCGGGTCTCCCGCCCGACTACGCGGTGGTCGGGACCGTCACCGCGGGGCTGGACACGGTGCTGGCGATCGACGGCCTCGGCGTCGGCGACGGCCCGCCCTCGATGCCGGTCGTGCTGGAGAAGGTCACCGTCGAGGAGTCGTAGGGATGGTGGCGGCGGTCGTCCTCGCCGCCGGCGCGTCCACCCGCTTCGGCGCGCCGAAGCAGCGCCTGCTCCTCCCGGCCGTGCTCGAGCGCGTGCGCGCGGCCGGGCTCGACGAGGTCGTCGTCGTGCTCGGCGCGCACGAGGCGACGGTGGGCGCGGCCACCGTCCTGTGCCCCGACTGGGAGCGCGGTCCGGGAGCCTCGCTCCGCTGTGGCCTCGCCGCGCTGGGACCGGCCGTCGAGGCCGCCGTCGTCGTCCTCGCCGACGGGCCGGAGCTCGCGCCCGCCGCCGTGCAACGGGTGGTCGCTGCCTGGCGCAGGTCGGGGGAGCCGGTCGTCGCCGCGAGCTACCGCGGCATGCGCGGTCACCCGCTCGTGCTCGCCCGCGCGGTCTGGGACGACATCCCGGACGAGGGGCTGCGCGCACGCGAGCCGCTGCTCGTCCCCTGCGACGACCTGGGGTCGCCCGGGGACGTCGACCACCCGAGCGACCTGCCGGAGCGGTTCCGGGAGACGTCCGGCTAGAGCGCGCGGGGCTGGTGCTCGCGAAGCTCCGCCAGCTTGGCCATCAGGCCGGGCGGCATGCGCTCGCTCGCGCTCACGCGGATGTAGCGGCGCAACGTCTCCTCGAAGCGGTAGCGGCGGCGGCAGTAGTCGCAACCGTCGAGATGCCCCTCGGCGACCAGGACCTCCTCGGGCGCGAGATCGCGGTCGAGGTAGCCCTGGAGCAGCTCCTCGCACTTCTCGCAGCCAAGATCGTGGTGCGTCACGTGAGTGTCTCCTCCGCCAGCTTCTGTTTCAGGATACGGCGACCTCGGTGCAGCCGTGACATCACGGTACCGATGGGCACGTCGAGGATCTGGGCCGCGTCGGCGTAGCTGAAGTCGCCGATGTCGACGAGCACGACGACGTCGCGGAAGTCGTGCGGCACCTCGGAGAGCGCGTCGACGACTCCACCCTGGGACAGGCGTTCGACGACCCGCTCCTGCTCGAGCGCCTGCTCTCCCTCCGCGGCCGCGACCTTGTTCGCGAGGTAGTAGTCGCCCTCCTCGAGCGGCTGCAGGTCAGGCGTGCGCTGGACGCGCCGACCGCGGTCGAGGTTGAGGTTGGTGAGGATCCGCAGCAGCCACGCCCGCATGTTCGTGCCGTGGGTGTACGAGCGCCAGCTCCGGAAGGCTCTCGCGTACGTCTCCTGCACCAGCTCCTCCGCTTCCTCTCGCGTTCCGACGAGGCGACGCGCCACGCGGTAGACCTGGTCGGCGAGCCCGAGCGCCTCCTCCTCGAAGCGCGCCCGGTCGCGTTCCTCCATCGCGATCTGTCGCGCCCGAGCGTCGGTCTCGGAGCCTGCCTCGGTCTCGCCCACCGGGCCACCCTAGCAACGGTCGTAGCAAGGTCAACGAGCCGCTCGCGAGGCGTATTCCCCCCTCGGCCGAGCACCGGCGTCGGCCTGGCTAGACGGCGTCGAGCTCGCGGAAGCCGCCGCGCGCGAGCGCGGCCACGAGCGCGTCGCGGCTCGTCTTCTCGTCGTCCCAGGAGAGCAGCACGTGGCCCATCAGGTTGGCGTTCGCCGCCTCGAGCCCGTCGTGCCCGCGCAGCGTGCCCGCGAGCCGGTCGACGCAGCGCTCGCAGCGCACCCCGCTGACCTGGATCGTCTCGCTCCGGATCGCCACCGTCTCGATCCTAGCGACGCGGGTTTGTGTTGGAACAACACAAGCTCTGCTCGACCCACGGAGCGGCGCCGTGCCGTGAGGGGCTTGTGTTGGAACAACACAAGCCCCTCACGAGCCCCTCACTCAGCCGCTGCGCGCGACGAGGTCGGCGGTGAGCTCGACGAGCCCGGCACTGCGGCCGAGCTCGAGCTGGCGGTGCGCCTCCGGCGGCTCGTGGAGCGTCTCCACGAGCTCCCAGGAGCCGAGCTCCCGCGCCGCCGGCTCGACGAGGGCGAGCAGGTCGGCGACCGGAGCGTCGCCGCGCGCTGCGGCGGCCCGCGCGGCGAGGTAGGCGTCGCGGTCGAGCGGCTCCGCCGCGGGAGCGGCCGCGACGCAGAGCGCCTGCACGAGCGCCGCGAGCGCGGCCGTGCGGCGAACGCTCGTCGGCTGGTCCGCGATCCGCACCTCGAGCGTGCCCAGCCGCGGGTGCGGCCGTATGTCCCACCAGGTGCGCGAGTAGTCCTCCCCCGTCGCCGCGATCACGCGCTCCCACTCCGCCTCCGTCGGCAGCGGCGGCGGCGGCCCGCCCCGGGGCAGCTCGAGCAGGCGCGCCGCGCGCGCCGACAGCGCTCCGTCCTCCGCCCCCGCCAGGTACGGCGAGTTGAGCGAGAGCGCGAGCACCGCCGGCAGCCACGGCAGCACCGCCTCGAGCGTGGCCAGGCAGCTCGCGAAGCTCTCGGCGCCGACGTGCACGTGCACGCCCGAGACGAGCTGGCGGCGGGCGCGGTCGCCGAGCTCGTCCACCATCTTCAGGTAGCGCGGCTCCGGGACGATCTCCTGCCGCTCGGGCTCGGCGAAGGGATGGGTCGCGGTCGCCGCCACCGCCAGCCCTTCCCGCTCGGCGGCGTCACGTACGACGCCGCGCAGGCGCCTCAACTCCGCGAGGGCCTCCTCGGCGGTCGCGCAGACGGGTGTGTTCGTCTCGATGACGGCCGCGAAGAGCTCGGTCTTCAGGCCCTCCGGGCCGAGGAGCCGCGGCGCCGCCGGCGCCAGGTCCCACGTGCGCGGGTCGACGAGGAAGAGCTCCTCCTCGACACCGAGCGTGAGCGCTCGCCCGAACTCAGCTCGCACGAACGGCGTGCACCGGACGCCCCGCCGCTTCCCACGCGTAGTACGAGGCGCTCGGCCCGAAGCCGCGCTCGTAGGCGACGATGCGCGGGTTGCGGCCGACCTCCATCGCGCGCTGGGCGTGCCAGAGCAGGTTCGGGTCGTCCCGCTCCTCCCAGACGAGGATGAGATGTGCGGCGGTCATGTAGTCGGCGACGTAGCTGCACCCCGGCGCCGGGCACGGAAACGGGTCGGTGCGGACGCAGAACCACCCCGTGTGGTCGCCGTCGGCATCGTCGTCCCACAGCAGCTCGTCGGTGTCGAGCAGCTCGTCCTCGAGCAGGATGTTGCCGGTTCTGGGCTCGAAGGGGCGTGGCTCGGAGGGCTCCACGCCGGAAGCCTAGTCGCCGCCGTCAGGAAGACGTCGGCTGGCGCTCGAGCACGACCCGCAGCGTCAGCTGCTTGGAGCCGCGGTAGATCCGCATCTGCACGTCGTCGCCGGGCTCGAAGCGCGAGAGGATGTCGCGCAGCTCGGGCAGCGACGCCACGCGCTCGCCGTCGATGGCGACGATCACGTCGCCGCCGAGGGAGTAGCTCTCGCCGGCCACGACGACGTCCGACATGCCGCCCCGGAGATCGGCCTTCGACGCCGGCGTCGACGGGCCGACCCGCTCGACGAGGATGCCGGTGTCGACCGGAAGGCCGAACAGCTGGGCGAGCTCTCGCGTGACGGCGGTGCCACCGATGCCGAGGTAGGCCCGGTCGACCTTGCCCTTGTCCACCAGCTGCGCGGTGACGTGCTTGACGGTGTTCGACGGCACGGCGAACCCGACGCCCGCGTCGGCGTCGCTGCCGACGCCGTCGGTCGCGATGTGCGAGTTGACCCCGATCACCTGGCCTCGCTCGTTCAGCAGCGGACCGCCCGAGTTGCCACGGTAGATCGGTGCGTCGGTCTGGATCACGTGGTCGATGGGATCGCCGTTCGGCGCCGTGATCGTCCGCTCCTGGACGGCGCTCACGATCCCGGCCGTCGCGGTGCGGTCGAGGCCGAAGGGGTTGCCGATCGCGACGACGGGGTCGCCGACGCGAACGGTGTCCGAGTCGCCGAGCTGGAGCGGCGTCAGGCCGCGCGAATCCGCCTCGACCCGCAGCACGGCCAGGTCGGTCGAGGGATCGCTGCCGACGAGCTTCGCCTCGAGTGTGTCCTGGTTCGAGAAGCTGACCTGGATCGCGTCGCCGCCCTCGATCACGTGGTAGTTCGTGATGATGTGGCCGGCCTTGTCGAGCACGAAGCCGGAGCCGAGTGTCTGCTGGGGGCCGGGCTCGGCGAAGCGCCGCGAATAGTCGTCCTCGCCAGGCGTGCTGCGCGTGGTGATCTGGACGACGCCGCTGGCCGCGAGCTCGTAGATGTCGCTGACGGAGAGGCGATCCTCGGCGACGGCCGGTACAGCGGCCGCAGGAGAGGGGGAAGTCTGCACCACGGTCGTGGTGCCGCCGCCGAGCTCGCCCGAGAGTGCGGCGGCCCCGAGTGCGACGAGGCCGCCCAGGAGGGAGACGGCGGCCAGGCCGAGCACGCGGGGCACGTGTGTGCGCACCCTCATGATCCTGTTGTAGCGACGACGTGTAAACCAGCGCGTGCGCAGGGGTTAAGCCTGCGTTGCGTCGACCGGAGCCCCGGGCAGGGAGCTACGGGGCCAGCGCGACGGCCTTGACGGTCGGCTCGCGCTCCGTCCCGAGCACGTCGTCGAGCCGCCGGCCCAGCTCGCCGCTCGCGTGGAGCTCCTCGACGATGTCGGCGCCGCCGATCAGCTCGCCCCGGATGAAGACCTGCGGGATCGTCGGCCAACCCGAGACGGCCGACAGCTCCTGGCGGATCTGCGGGTCGGGCAGCACGTCGACCGCCGTCACCGGCGCGCCGGCCGCCTGCAGCGCGCGCAGCGCCCGGTCGGAGTTCCCGCACATGACGAGCTGCGGCGTGCCCTTCATGAACAGGCTCACCGGCTCGGAGGAGATGATCTGCTGGATCTGGTCGCGGAGATCGCTCACCGTTCGCTTCCCTTCGTCTTGATACGGAGCTCGTGGATCGTCCCGTCCCGCAGCGGCTCCGACAGCGCGTCGTAGACGAGGCGGTGCTGCTCGACGAGCGAGAGCCCCGAGAAGCGGCCGCTCGCGAGCGTCACCTGGAAGTGGTCGCCGCTGCCCGTGCGATCCTCGACCGCGAGCTCGCTCGCGTCGGGGAAGGAGGCGCGCAGGAGCGCCTCGAGCGTGTGGGTGGCGGCCATGGGATCATCGTAGCCGTGCGTCGCGGGACCGCCTTCCTCGTCTCGCTGCCGGAGCGCGTGGTGCGCTCGCTCGTCGCCGTGCTCGGCGGTGCGGTGCACGAGACAGCGGAGCTCGTGCTGCCGCGCTTCGCCCGCCGCTCGCGCCTGTACGAGGCGACGGCGAAGAACCTGCTGCGGATCGCGATCGAGCTGGTCGGCTCGGTCGAGCGCCCGCTCGAGGAGCACGCGCCCGAGGCCGGCGAGCTGGCACAACGCAAGGTGGCGGGCAACGCGCTCGAGCTGGGCTCGATCGCAGCCTTCGGCTTCTCGCCGCTCTGGCTGCTCGCGGCGGCCGCCGACGTCGCCCACGGCTCGCGCGTCTATCTCGAGGCGCTCACCGGCGAGCTGCAGCGGGCGGGGGTGCTGCGCGAGGGAGCCGAGATCGAGACGGTCGACGCCCTGCTCGGCGCGCTCGAGGGCGCCTCGGGAGCGACGGCGCGGCTCGTCGACATCCCGCCGCTCGAGCTCTCGCAGCTGCGCCGCTCGCTCGGCGAGCTGCGGGCGAGCGCCGGCGAGCTGCCCCGGCCGGACGAGCTCGCGGCCCTCTACCGGGGCCTGCGCCGGACGGCGGCGCGCGAGCGCCGGCCCCTGCTCGAGGTCTCGGCCGGGATGGGGCTCGCCTTCCTCACCGCCGCGCGACGCGTCGGCCGCGACCAGCTCGTCGTGCCCTACGGCGAGGACTGGGAGCCGTTGCGCCGGGAGGGCTTCGCGGCCTACGCGCGCCGCGTCGCCGGGCCGTACGCGGCAGCGCTGGCGGGCCACTTCGACCCGGAGCGAACGTCGTGGACCGAGCGCGCCGCCGTCCGGCTGCGCCGCCCGGGCTAGCCGCCTCCGCCGCCCGCGATGTTCTCGACCACGTGCGCGGCGACGTCGCGGATCTGCTGCGGCTCGAGCGTGTCGCGGAAGGCCGGCATGCCGGCGCGGCCGTTGCGCACGATCGCCATCACGTCGTCGACGTTCCGCGCCGCCGGCCGCGTCGTGATGTCGGGGCCACCGTTGCCGCCCGTGCCACTGAGGCCGTGGCAGCCCGAGCAGTTGTCGGAGAAGACCTCCTGTCCGGCGTCCGCGTCGCCCTCGCCGGAGTCCTCCGGCTCCGCCGGCGCCTGGCCGGCGTGGCCCTCGCCGCCGCCCGCACCGCCCTGCTCCGCCGGCCCCATCGTCCCCTCGAGCGAGAAGAGCCAGAGGTTGTCGCCGTGCGCCGTCGCGGCGAGCGAGTTGCCGCCGGCGGCGAAGGCGACGTACTGCGTCCCCTCCCATTCGAAGATCGTCGGCGTCGTGTTCGCGCCGGCACCCGTCTGGAAGCTCCAGAGGCGCTCGCCGTCCTCGACGTCGTAGGCCTCGAGCTCGCCGCTGTTGCGCCCGACGAACACGAGGCCGCCCGCGGTCGTGACGGTGCCGGAGTAGCACGACTCCGGCCAGCGGTGCCGCCACACGATCTCGCCCTCGGTCGGGTCCCAGGCGCCGAAGTACCCGGTCTGGACGCCGAAGCCGGTCGTCGTGAAGACGCTGCCGAACTGCGCCACCTCGCCCTGCGCCCCCTCGGGCAGCTCGACGCCGCTGCGCGTGTAGCCGGAGACGGCGCGCTGCGAGCAGATGTAGAGATGCCCCGTCTCGGGGTTGTAGCTCGTCGGCTGCCAGTTCACGCCGCCCTGCGGCCCGGGCACGATCACGCGCACCTCCTCGCGGAACGGCACGTAGATGCCGCCGCGGACGACGTCGGGCGGCGTCTCCTCGGTCGAGGCCTGGTTCGCGAGCTTGCGGATCTCCTCGACGTCCTTCGCGTTCAGCTCGAGCGGGATGAAGGGGTCGTACTGCGGGATCGGCTGCGTCGGCGCGGTCTTCTGCACCTCGTCCTGCGGCACGGGCTCCTCCTCGATCGGCAGCAGCGGCTCGCCGGTCTCGCGGTCGAGCACGTACGTCCAGCCCGTCTTCGGCGACTGCGCGAGCGCCTTGCGCTCCTCGCCGTCGAACTCGGCGTCGAAGAGGACGACCGGACTCGGCGCGTCGTAGTCCCAGATGTCGTGGTGCACCATCTGGAAGTGCCAGCGGTAGTCGCCGGACTCGACGTCGAGCGCAACGATCGAGGCGGCGAAGAGGTTGTCTCCGGCCCGCTCGCTGCCGTCGAGGTCGGGCGAGGCGTTGCCGGTCGAGAAGTAGATCAGCCCGAGCTCCGGGTCGACGGCGGGGGTCTGCCACACCGGCGCGCCGCCGTGCGTCCAGGAGTCGTTGTCGGCAGGCCACGTGTCGTGGCCCTCCTGGCCCGGCCCCGGGACGGTGTCGAACTGCCAGACGAGCTCGCCCGTCTCGGCGTCGTAGGCCTTCAGGAAGCCGCGGATCCCGAACTCGCCGCCCGACGCGCCCGTGAAGACCTTGCCGTCGTAGTAGAGCGGCGCGGCGGTGATCGTGTACCCGTCCTGCCAGCGGCCGACCTGCGCCTCCCAGACCTGCTCGCCCGTCTCCTGGTCGAGCGCGACGAGCTTGCCGTCGAGCTGCCCGAGGTAGACCTTGCCCTCGCCGAGCGCGACGCCGCGGCTGAGCCAGCCGCAGCAGACGGTGTTGATCCGCTGCTCGAGCTGCGCGTCGTACTTCCAGAGGATCTCGCCGCTCTCGACGTCGACCGCGAAGACGTGGTCCTCGCCGGTGGGGACGTAGAGGACGCCGTCGTAGAAGATCGGCTGCGCCTCCTGCGAGTACTTCGCGGCGACGCCGGAGCCGTCGAGGTCGGTCATCCAGACGCCCCGCAGGTCGGCGACGTTCGAGGTGTCGATCTGGTCGAGCGGCGAGTAGCGCTGGTTGTAGACGGTGCCGCCGTTCGTGAGCCAGCGCGTCGTCGGCTCCTCCGTCAGCTCCTCGGAGCTGAACGCGGGCGCGAGCTGCGGCTCCTGCCGCTGCTGCTGCTCACCCGCGGGCGCGGCGTCGTTCGCCGGGTCGCGGCTGCCGTCGCCGAGCTTCCACGCAGCGACGATCGTGGCGGCGGCCAGGAGCGCCGACGTGAAGACGATCGCGTAGATGGCCCCCAACTTCACGTTCCCCGACCGTTCCACGGAGGCCCGGCGGGCAAACGCGCGTTTCGCGCCGCCGTGCCGGCGGAACGACGTGGCGCGTGACGACCTACGGCTACTGGCTCTCGTCGGAGGAGCACCGGCCCCTCGACCTCGTCCGCGACGCTCGGCGCGCCGAGGAGACCGGCTTCGAGTTCGCGATGATCTCCGACCACTTTCACCCCTGGCTCGACGCGCAGGGTCACAGTCCCTTCGTCTGGAGCGTGATCGGCGGCATCGCGGCGGCGACGGAGCGGCTGCGCCTCGGCACGGGCGTGACGTGCCCGCTGCTCCGCATCCACCCGGCCATCGTCGCGCACGCCGCTGCGACCTGCGGCGCGCTGCTGCCCGGCCGCTTCTTCCTCGGCCTCGGCACGGGCGAGAACCTGAACGAGCACGTCACCGGCGCGCGCTGGCCCGCGCCCGACGAGCGAATCTCCATGTTCGAGGAGGCGATCGAGGTGATCCGCCTGCTCTGGGAGGGCGGCGAGCAGACGCATCGCGGGGAGCACTACACGGTCGACCACGCGCGCCTGTACACGCTGCCCGAGGAGCCCATCCCGATCGTCGTGGCGGCGGACAAGCCGAACGCGGCGGAGCTCGCCGGCAGCTTCGGGGACGGGCTGATCACCACCGCGCCCGACGAAGGGATCGCGTCCACCTATCGCGGGGCCGGCGGTGACGGGCCGCGCTACGGGCAAGTGCGGCTGTGCTGGGCCGAGGACCCCGAGGAGGCGAAGCAGACCGCCTTCCGGCTCTGGCGCCACAGCGGCCTCGGCGGCACCCTCAGCCAGGAGCTGCCGCGGCCGTCGGACTTCGACGCCGTCGCCGAGAGCGTCACGCTGGAGATGGCGACCGAGGGCGTGCCGTGCGGCCCCGACC
>DASUOK010000112.1:0-8528 GCA_036276675.1 Gaiellaceae bacterium
TTCGAGTGCGGCATCCTGCTCGACGGCTTCAACGACGTGAAGGAAGGCGACGTGCTCGAGGCCTACGAGACGCGTGAGGTCGAGCGGACGTCCCTCGACGAGGCGCCGACCGCGAAGGCCGCCTCCTCCTCCGCCGAGTCCTGAGCGGCGGCTGGGTCGGCATCCTCTCGGCGGAGCTCCACTTCCCCGAGGCCCACTCGCTGAAGGAGAAGCGGATGTATCTGCGCTCCGCGAAGGCGCAGCTGCAGAACCGCTTCGGCGCCTCGGTGGCCGAGGTCGACCATCACGACGTCTGGCAGCGCGCGCGGATCACCGCAGCCGTCGTGGCTCGGGAGCACGGCGAGGCGGAGCGGCTCCTCGCCGACGCCGAGCGCTACCTCGCCTCGCGCGAGTGGGAGCTCGCGCTCGTGGAGCGCCGGCTCGTCACGCTCGACGACGCGTAGCTAACGTCCGCGCCGTGACCGAGCGGATGCGCAGAGTGAACGAGGCGCTCCGCCAGGTGCTGTCGGAGGCGCTGCTCGAGCTTAAGGACCCGCGGATCGGGTTCGTCACCGTGACGGGTGTCGAGACGTCGCCGGACCTGCGCAGCGCGCGCGTGTTCGTCAGCGTGCTCGGGAGCGAGCGCAAGCGCGAGCAGAGCCTGGCCGGGCTCGACGCCGCGCACGGCGTGCTCCCGGCGCGCGTCTCACGGGAGCTCCGGCTGAAGCGGACTCCGCTGCTGGCGTTCGAATACGATCCGTCGGTCGCGCACGGCGTGCGGATGTCCCAACTCATCGATGAGCTCGCCCCCGAACCAGACGACGACCGACGCTGATCTCGAGGCGGTGGCGGCGGCGATCCGCTCGCACGACCGCTTCCTCGTCACCACGCACGAGAACGCGGACGGCGACGCGCTCGGCTCGATGACGGCGATGCACCGCGCGCTCGAGCAGCTCGGCAAGGACAGCGTCATGTATCTCGCCGGGCCGGCGCCGCTGCCGGGCGAGTACGCGTTCATGGGGTTGACGGAGCTACGGCGCGACCTGCCGGAGGACGCGCCTGCCCGCGTGCTGCTCGCGGTCGACTGCGCGAACGAGTCCCGGCTCGGCCCGGACCCCGCGATCCTGCACCAGGCGCCGTTCACGATCGACGTCGACCACCACCACGACAACACGCGCTTCGGGGACGTGAACCTGGTCGTGCCCGACGCGTCCTCGACCGGCGAGGTGCTGCGCGATCTCTTCACGTTGCTCGGAGTGGAGCTCACGCCCGATCTCGCCGAGCCGCTCTACATCGCCCTCGTCACCGACACCGGTCGCTTCCAGTACGCGAACACGACCCCGAAGGCGCTGCGCCTGGCCGCGGAGCTGGTCGAGGCGGGCGCCGACGTGCACAAGGTCTTCCAGGGCGTGTACGAGAGCGTCCAGTTCGCGAAGCTGAAGCTGCTGGCGCGGGCGCTCGAGCGCGCGCAGGTGTACGAGGGGGGCGGCCTCGTCGTCTCGCACCTTCTGCGCGACGACTTCGGCGAGGTGGGGGCGGTCGAGCCGTACTCGGAGGGGATCATCGACTTCCTGCGCGCCGTCGAGGGCGCCGACATGGCCGCGCTCGTCCGCGAGCCGCCCCGCGGCGGCAGTCCGGCGCGCCGGATCTCGCTGCGGGCCTCGCACGACGAGCTGGACGTCTCGGCGATCGCGCGCAAGGCGGGCGGCGGCGGGCACCGCCAGGCCGCCGGGTTCTCGAGCGACGACTCGATCGAGGAGATCACGGCCTTCATCGTGCGCGAGTTCTCGGCCGCACGGGCCGCCGCGACGGCGTGATGCCCCCGCGGGGGCTGGAGCCGGCGGGAATCATCCTCGTCGACAAGCCGGCGGGGCCGTCCTCGTTCGCAATCGTCGACCGGGTCCGGGCGCGGACCGGCACGCGGATGGGCCATGCGGGAACTCTCGACCCTTTCGCGACGGGATTGTTGCTCCTGCTCTCGGGACGCGCGACTAGGTTGGCCCCATCGTTCGTCGGCCTCGACAAGCGCTATCTCACGGACGTCGACCTGCGGTCGCGGACCTCGACCGGCGACGTGGAGGGAGAGACCGTCGAGACGCACGAGCCGCCGGCTCCGGACGAGCTCGAGCGACGGCTCGTGCACCTCCGCGGCGAGATCGAGCTGCCGATCCCGGCCGCCTCCGCGGTCAAGATCGGCGGTGAGCGCGCGTACCGCCTCCACCGTCGCGGCGTCGCCGTCGAGATGCCGTTGCGCCGGTCGCAGGTGCATGCGCTCGACGTCATCGCGTATACGGACGGGGTGGTGACGCTCGACCTCCTCGTCAGCTCCGGCACGTACGTCCGGGCGATCGCCGAGGCGCTCGGCGGCCATTGCCGCGCCCTGCGGCGGACCGAGGTGGGTCCGTTCCGCGTCGCGGACGCCGACGAGCACCGGATCATCCCGCCCGAGCAGGCGCTGGCTCTGCTGCCGTGAGCGGAGCCGTCGTCGTCGGCACGTTCGACGGGGTGCACCTGGGGCACCGCCGCGTGGTGGAGACGGCGCTCGCGACGGGGCTGCCGGTGACGGCGCTCACGTTCCACCCGCACCCGCGCGCTGTCGTGCAGGGCAACCTGGTCGAGCTCGTCTGCTCGCTCGAGCGGCGGGTGGAGCTCCTGCGCGAGCTGGGCGTCGCCGAGGTGGCCGTCGTGCCGTTCACCCTGGACACCGCCGCGCTGGAGCCGGAGGCGTTCGCGGCCAGGCACCTCGCCGACGTGGAGGTGGTCGTCGCGGGCGACGACTTCCGCTTCGGGCGGCGCCGCTCGGGCGATCTCGACACCTTGCGCGGGCTCGGGCTCGAGGTCGTCGGCGTGTCGCTGCTCGAGGGCGTCTCCTCGACGGAGATCCGCCGGCTGGTGCACGAGGGCGAGGTGCGGCCGGCCGCCCGGCTGCTCGGCCGCCCGTTCGAGCTCGACGGGACCGTCGTCCCGGGCGACCAGCGCGGAGGCACGCTGGGCTACCCGACCGCGAACCTCGCGCTCGATCCGGCGCTGCTCGTTCCCCGCTACGGCATCTACGCCGGTGCCGCGCTCGAGCACCGCGCCGCGATCTCGATCGGCACCAATCCGCACTACGGCGGGCAGGAGCGGCGCATCGAGCCCTTCCTGCTCGACTTCGAGGGCGACCTCTACGGCCAGCGGCTCGTGGTCGAGCTGTGGGAGCGGCTGCGTGACGAGCGGGCGTTCGCGAGCGAGGCCGAGCTCGTCGAGCAGATCGCGCGCGACGTCGAGCGCACCCGCAGCGTCAGCGCGCCGGTCTGAATCGGAGCGCAAGTTTTCGCCGGTTGCGGCGCCCTCTCTCATATGGAGCCGTTGCGACTGGTGGAGCCCGTGGAGGAGGAGGCCGTCCGCTGCCTCGAGTGCGCGCAGGCGTACTCGAAACCCTGCTCGGGCGGGACGCTCTCCACGAATCCGGGCTGTCCGCACTGCGGCTACCTCGGGTGGGCGCCGCTGGCGCCCGTCACGGAAGCGTCGCGGCGTGCCCGCTACGGCGCGGGTCACCCGCCGCACCTGTTCGCGCGACGGCGCTGACGCCGCCGAAGTAGTGGTGCTGCGCCGGCCAGCGGCGCACGCTCCAGCCCGACGACTCGAGCCGCGCCAGGGCGTCCTCGTCGACGCCCGGCTCCGCGTTCACCAGCCGCCCGACCGGGTGGCACCGTGGCCGGTCGACCGCGTGCACGGGATCGAGATCCTCGTCGAGGATCGCGGCGGCGACACCGACGAGCGCCGTCCGGAGTCGAGTGCCGCCGGCGGCGCCGGCGGCGAGTGCCAGCCCCACGTCGTCGAGGGCGAGGCTAGGCGCCATCATGCTCTCCATCCGCGCGCCCGGCTCGAGCGGGACGCGGAGCAGCTCACCCTCGCCGAGCATGCTGTTCAGGTGCAGGTCGAGCCCGGGGAGGAAGTCGCCGGTCCCGAGGCCGAGGCTCGTCGTCAGCACGCACGCGCAACCCGCCTGGTCGACGACAGCGATGTTCGTCGTGTGCCCGTCGGGCGTCGGCTCCGCCAGCGCCGCGAGGAGCGCGAGCGTGCGGTCCGCGTCCGACAGCCCCGAGAGCCGGGGCAGGCGACGAATCGTCTCGGGCATGCCGCTGAGACCGCCGCGGGTGAGGACGCGGGTGCCCGCGAGTGGGACGGCGACCGGCGTCGACCACAACGGCTCGTACCGCGCCAGATCGTCGGCCGTGACGGCACAGCCGTCCACCGCGAGGAGCGCGCGGGCGACCGAGCCGCGGTAGACGGAAGCGGCGCCCTCGTCCGCCAAGGACTCGAGCGCCGCCTCGAGCCCCGGCTGGCGCAGCGTGTCGCCGGCTTCGAGGAGGGAGCCCGCCGGTGCGTAGATGCGGGCGCCCTCGTCCTGCAGCGTGAAGACGGGCGCCAGCATTGCGAGACACGACGCCTGCGCGGGCGGCATCACGACACCGCTGCGCGCGAGTCGCAGCGCCGGCTCGACGAGACGACGCCACGGCAGCCGACCGTGGGCACGCCAGAGCTCGTCGAGCCCGGCGGGGAGCCCCGGCACGGCGCACGTCCCCGGCCCGATCGCATAGTGGACGAGCTCCTCGCCAAAGGGCACCTGGAGCTCGACGAAATCGGCGCCGTCGCCGCTCGGCACGGCGACGAAGCAGTCGAGGTTGCGCGCCTCGCGGCCATCCCAGTAGATCGCGTGGCCGCCGCCGAGCAGTCCGGTCATGATCGTCTCGGCCACGCACGAGGCGAGGGACGCAGCCACGGCCGCGTCCGCCGCCGAGCCGCCCTCCTCGAGCACCTCGATGCCCGCCTCGACGGTCGCGTGGTGCCCGGCTGCCACAGCGGCGCGCATTTCGGCCGGGACGTTACCCCGGCGTAGGCTGATCGCATGGAAGCGGCGCACGTCGCGTCGGAGCCGCGGGTGACACCACTCGAGCTCTTCTTCGACCTCGTGTTCGTGTTCGCGCTGACCCAGGTGACCGCCATGCTCGCCGCGGACCCCACCTGGCCGGGTCTCGCGCGTGGCCTGCTCGTCCTCGGCGCCCTCTGGTGGGCCTGGGCCGCCTACGCCTGGCTGACGAACGAGGTCAGCGGTGAGGACGGGCGGGCCCGGCTCGTCGTCTTCGGCGCGATGGCCGCGCTGATCCTCGTCGCGCTCGCGGTACCGGAGGCCTTCGACGAGCACGCGCTCCTCTTTGCGCTCGCGTACCTCGTCGTGCGCTTCGCCCACCTCGGCCTCTTCTGGGTCGGCTCCGACGACGAGGGCGTCCACGGCGCCGTCCTGCGCCTCGTCCCGTCGGCGACGGTCGGGCCGCTGCTGCTCGTGACGGCCGCCCTCGCGGACGGCCCCGTGCAGGGCGGCCTGTGGGTCCTCGCGCTCGGAATCGACTACGCCGGCCCCTACGTCCGCGGTGTCAGCGGCTGGCGGCTGCACCCCGCCCACTTCGCCGAGCGGTTCGGCCTGATCGTGATCATCGCCCTCGGGGAGTCGATCGTGGCGATCGGCATCGGCGCTGCCGACGAGTCGATCACGCTTCGCCTCGGCGTCGCGGCCGTGCTCGGGGTCGCGGCGGCATGCGCGCTCTGGTGGGCCTACTTCGACGTCGTGGCCGTGGTCGCCGAGCGGAAGCTCACCGAGGCGCAGGGTGACGCGCGGACGGAGCTGGCCCGCGACTCGTACGCCTACCTGCACCTGCCGATGATCGCCGGCATCGTCCTCTTCGCCCTCGGCCTCAAGTCGACACTCGCGCATCTCGACGAGCCGCTCGAGGCCGTTCCGGTCGCCGGTCTCTGCGGCGGCGTCGCGCTCTACCTCGTCGCCCACGTGCTCTTTCGCCTGCGCAACGTGCACACGCTCAGCCGGCCCCGCCTCGTCACCGCCGCTCTGGCGGTCGCGACCGTGCCGCTCGCGCTCGAGACCGCTGCCCTGACGGCGCTCGCCGTCGTCACGGCGCTCTGCGCGGGGCTGATCGCGTACGAGACGATCCGCTACCGCGAGGCGCGCAGGCGCGTGCGGCTCGCGCTCAGTCGCCGCTGATGCGGGGCGTGAGCCGGCTACCGATGCGCACGAAGCGCGGCACGCCCCGCGCGGGGTGGAAGTCGAGGCGCGCGCCGTCCCACTCGCCCCCCGCGAGCACGTAGAGGCGCCGCCCGAGCGGCCGGGCCGTGAGCCCCGAATGCTGCGTTCGCGCGCCCGTGACGCGATCGATCTCGACGGCGTCGAGCTCCAGCGCGCCCTCTGCCGCCCGCACGTCGAGCTCGAGCTCGGCGCGCGCGTACCGACCCGCGAGCCGCCTCAGCTCCGCCGCCGGGCGCGTCGTCGGCGGCGGCGGCTCACGACGGACGCCGAGCGCCTCCGCCAGCGCGACGTCGAGGACGTCCTCCAGCGCGGCCCGGCCGGTCGCGGCGTTCGTCAGCGCGGCGAAGGCGAAATGGCGCTCCGGCGCGAAGACGAGCCGCGACCTGAAGCCGCCGTAGTCGCCCTCATGTCCCCACAGGTCGAGGGCGCCCACCCGCTCGAGCGAGAGCCCGAAGCCGTACCAGCCGCTCGGCGTCTCCACGACCGGCACGCGGAGCGCGGCTGCGTCGTGCTCGTCGAGGTGGAAGCGCGCGAACGCGAGCAGGTCGCCCACCGTCGAGACGAGCCCGCCGGAGGCGTTGCGCGCGCGGGGATAGCCGCCGGCCACGGGCTGCCCGTGCTCGTGCCCGGTCGCGTCGGGCGCGCCGAAGCCGGTGTGCTCCAGCCGCAGCGGGTGGAGCACCCGGTCGTGCAGCGCCTGCTCGTAACTCGTGCCGAGTCGTTCGGCGAGGACGTGCGCGAGCAGCCAGTAGCCGGCGTTGCAGTACGACCACAGCCCGCCGGGCGGGACGACCACCCGTTGCCCTCCGAGGTCTGCGACGAGCCGCGCGAGCGCGTCGTCGCCGTCGCCGAAGCGAGCGAGATCCCCGCATTCCCCCTCGAAGCCACCGAGGTGGGAGAGGAGGTGCTGCACGGTCACCCCCTCGACCGGCCCCGGCACCTCCTCGTCGAAGCCGATCACCCCCGCGAGGGACGCCTGGAGCGCGAGCGTCGCCGTGAACGGCTTCGTGACCGAGGCGATCCGGAAGCTGCTGTCGGCTGCGACCGGCTCGCGGCCGCGCACGTGGAGCACGCCGAACCCGGCCGTCCAGACCCGTTCGCCCGCGAGGACGCCGACCGCTGCCCCGGGCACCTGCCGGCGGGCCAGCGCCTCCTCGCAGGCACGTGCGAGAGCCCCCTCCAACACGGGTTGCTACCCTACCGGCGTCCGAGCTCTCGGCCGGCCGTGCCTTCCTTCACGCCGCGCGGGGACTCCGGGGAACCCATCGAGGAGGCACACATGGCCCTCACCAAGGAAGTCAAGCAGGAGTTGATCGACAAGCACGGCCGCGCGGGAACCGACACGGGCTCGCCGGAGGTGCAGATCGCGATGCTGACGAGGCGGATCAACGACCTCACCGAGCATCTGCGGACGCACCCGAAGGATCACTACTCCCGCCGCGGGCTGCTGAAGCTCGTCGGCCGGAGGCGTCGCTTCCTGACGTACCTGCAGAAGCACGACCTCGAGGGCTATCGCGCCCTCATCAAGGAGCTCGGCCTCAGGCGCTAGAGCTTCGTCACCGGAGAGTGGAAGCTTCGGCGAGCGCCTCCCGGCCGGGGACGTTCGCCCAAGCCTCCACTCTCCACAAAGCAGAGTGGAGGAACAGGGAACAATGAGTATCGCTACCGAGCAGTTCGCCTCGGTCACCGTCGAGATCGGCGGCAAGGAGATCACCTTCGAGAGCGGCAAGCTCGCGAAGCAGGCCGACGGGGCCGTGGTCGTGAAGTCGGGCGAGACGATGGTGCTCGCCACCGCCGTCGGACGCACGGAGGCCCGTGAGGGCGCCGATTTCTTCCCGTTGACGATCGACGTCGAGGAGAAGATGTACGCAGCCGGGAAGATCCCGGGCGGCTTCTTCAAGCGGGAAGGCCGCGCCACCGAGCGCGCCACCCTGACCGCGCGCATGATCGACCGCCCGATCCGGCCGCTCTGGCCGAAGGGCTTCCGCAACGAGGTGCAGGTGATCTGCACGACGCTCTCCGCCGACCTCGTGACGCCTCACGACGTGCTGTGCATCAACGGCGCGTCGGCGGCGCTGCACATCTCGCCGCTGCCGTTCTTCGGCCCCATCGGCGGGGTCAGGATCGGGCGCATCGACGGCGAGCTCGTCGTCAACCCGACCCTGCAGGAGACGTACGAGGAGTCGGCGCTCGACCTGATCGTCGTCGGCACGAAGGACGGCCTCACCATGGTCGAGGCCGGGGCCGACGAGGTGCCGGAGGACGTGCTGCTCGAAGCGCTCGAGCTGGCACACGCCGAGATCCGCAAGCTGTGCGACGCGCAGGAGGACCTGCGCCGCCAGGTCGGCAAGCCGAAGTGGCTCGACACCGAGCTGACGACCGAGATCGAGTCGTCCCACGGGCACACGATCTGGGAGCGGATCCAGCGCGACGGCCTCCGCGAGAGCAGCGCGGTGATCGAGGAGCT
>DASUOK010000113.1:0-9005 GCA_036276675.1 Gaiellaceae bacterium
CGAGAGCAGGCCGACGAGCACGGCCGCCGCGAGCGCCGCCGCTCCCGCCAGGCGGAGCCGTCCCCCAGCGGCGAGGCCCGCCGCGGCGAGCCCGATGCCGAGCGCCAGGGCGGCGCCCGTGCTCTCGCTGAGGAGGAGGACGCCGGCGTTCAGCGGCAGCGTCGCCAGCGCGATCATCCACGGCCCGCGTCGCGTCGCGAGCTCGAGCGCGAGGAGCACGCCGAGGGCCGCGAGCAGGCCGAGCGCATTGTCGTAGCCGACCGGCTCGGCGGCGGCGCCGAGCGCCTCCGACGGCTCCGAAGTGGCGCGGTGGAGGAGGTTCGCGATCGAGACGACGGTGATCGCTCCGAGCACCGCGGCCACGAGCGCGGCGCTGTCGCGCCGCCGGAACAGCACGAGGGCGGCGAGCGCGGCCGCGACCGGCACGACCGCCCGCTGCGCCTCGGCGACCGAGCTCGGCGGGCTCTGGGACCACGAGGCCGAGACGAGCGCCCACAGCCCGAACGCACCCAGCCCGCCGACGAACAGCAGCTCGAGGCGACCGGCCGGGACGCGACGCAGCCAGGCGATGCCGAGGGCGGCGGCGGCCGCGGCGACCGCGCCGCTCCAGCCCCACGCGAGCGCGAAGTAGCCGCCGTCGTCGACGAGCAGAGCCGCGAGCACGATGCCGAGCGCGGGGGCACGCAGGTCGACCACCGTGCGATCCTGCCGGACCGCTTCGCGGGCCGGACTATCCTTGCGGCCATGCGCCTGTTCCTCGCGCGGCACGCGAAGGCGGCGCCGGGTCACCCGGACGAGCTCCGCCCCCTGACGCCGGACGGCCGCGACCAGGCGCGCTCGCTGGGCGTGGAGCTCGCGGCACACGGGCCCGAGACGGTCGTCACCAGCCCGCTCCTGCGGGCGCGCGAGACCGCCGCCACGATCGCACGCGTGGCGGGGGCGGAGCTGCGGGTGGACGAGCGGCTCGCGCCCGGGGCGACGCTCGAGGACCTGCTCGACGCGATCGCGGACGCGGGCGAGGTCGTGGTCGCGGTGGGCCATCAGCCGGACTGCTCCGAGCTGGCGGAGGCGCTGGGCGCCGGCGACGTCCCCTTCGCGCCGGGAGCCGTCCACGAGCTCGTGCTCGAGTGACCGCGATCTCCGTCCGCGGGTTGCGGAAGTCGTACGACGGTGTCGAGGCGGTCCGCGGGATCAGCTTCGACGTCGCGCTCGGCGAGGTGTTCGGCCTGCTCGGCCCGAACGGCGCCGGCAAGACGACGACCGTCGAGATTCTGGAGGGCTACCGGAAGCGCGACGGCGGCGAGGTCGAGGTGCTCGGCTTCGACCCCGGCCGGGTCGAGACCGCCTTCCGGGAGCGGATCGGGATCGTGCTCCAGTCCGCGGAGTCCTGGCCCAACCTGACCGTGCGCGAGATGCATCGGGTCTTCGCGGGCTACTACGCGCGTCCTCGCGACATCGACGAGGTGGTCGAGCTCGTCGGCCTGCACGAGAAGCGCGCCGCGCGCGTGAAGACGCTCTCCGGGGGCCAGAAGCGCCGCCTCGACCTCGGCATCGCGCTCGTCGGCGACCCCGAGCTCGTCTTCCTCGACGAGCCGACGACGGGATTCGACCCGGCGGCCCGCCGCAACGCGTGGGAGCTCGTGCGGTCGCTGCGCGGCCTCGGCAAGACGGTGCTGCTGACGACGCACTACCTCGACGAGGCCCAGCAGCTGGCCGACCGCGTCGCCGTGCTCCGCGCGGGCGAGATCGTCTCGATGGGCCGCCCGGCCGAGCTGATCGGCGCCGGGGAGGTCGAGATCCGCTACCGCCGCGACGGCGAGACGGTCGTGGTTCGGACCCCGGAGCCGACGCGCGCTCTCCACGACCTCACCGCCGCCGCCCTCGCCGAGGGACGCGAGCTCGAAGGGCTCGAGGTGCGGCGCCCGAGCCTGGAGGACGTCTACCTGGAGCTGATGGACGAGGACGCGCCGTGAGGCTGCTCGCGCATCAGTTCCGCACGGAGCAGCTCGTCTTCTGGCGCAGCCGCGAGGCGGCGGTCTTCATCTTCATCTTCCCGATCATGCTCTTCCTGCTGCTCGGCTCCGTCTACGACGGGCGCACCGACGAGGGGTGGGAGCTCTCGGACACGCTGCTCGTGGGCCTGATCGGCTACGGCGCCGCCAACACGGCGTTCGCGGGTCTCGCGATCACGCTCGTGATCCGCCGCGAGGGCGGTCACCTGAAGCGCCTGCGCGGGACGCCGCTCCCCGCGCCGATCTACGGGCTGGCCGTCCTCGGCTCGATCCTGGCGGTCTTCTTCCTGCAGACGCTTGTGCTGATCGCCATGGGCAAGGTTCTCTTCGGAGCGCACGTTCCCGAGCGGCCGTTCTCGCTCCTCGTAGCCGTCGTCGTCGGCGCACTCTCGTTCGCCGGCATGGGCGTCGCCGCGGCCGCCTTGATCCGCTCCGCAGAAGGCGCGTCGGCGGTCGTCAACGTGATCGTGCTGCCGATGGCGTTCCTCTCGGGATCCTTCGGGCCCACACGCGACCTGCCTCAGGCGCTCGACACGCTGGGGGACGTGCTCCCGCTGAAGCACCTGCTCGACGTGATCGGGGGGATCTACCTCGAGAACGAGAGCGTCGTCGCCGACCCGGCCTCGCTGTCCGTCGTGGTCGCGTGGGGGCTCGCGGGGATGGTCGTCGCGATCCGCCGCTTCGGCTGGGAGCCCCGCGAGCGTTAGAAACGGCCCTCTCGGGGGGACGCTACGACTCCGTGCCCGAACTCGCCCCCATCGCCTTCGCCGCCGAGCCCCGAGAAGGTGCGGCCGTCGAGGTGCGCGTCAACTTCGGCATCTTCGCCGGGCGGGACGTGACGCGGGCGGAGATCGACGACCTGACGACGCTGCTCCTCGAGGAGGTGCCTGAGGTCTCGATCGTCTCCGAGGAGCGGCACGAGATCGATCGTGAGGTGGAGATCTCCGTGCACCAGGTGCGGATCGAGATCGCGGAGGACGCGGTGCCCGCGGAGACCGACGCCGCGCGTCTCGGCGCCCGCGTGGTCGCGCTCGCCGAGCGTTGGGCCGACAGCTGCATCTCCGACCGCCACGCGGAGATCAGCGAGGGCTCCTAGAGACTCGAACCGGGGGTGACGAGCTCGCCGTCGAGCACCGCGCGCAGGGCGGCGTCGAGGCGCTCCGACGGCACGTCCTTCAGCACGAAGCCGCGGGCCCCCGCCGCGAGCGACGCCTCGACGTCGCGCCCGTCGCGAGAGACCGTGAGCATGACGACGTGGGTCTCGGGCACGAGCACGGCGATCTCCTGCGCGGCGGTGATGCCGCTCCCCGGCATCTCGACGTCGAGGAGGCACAGCTCCGGGCGGTGAGCGACTGCGGCGGCCACCGCAGCGGGCGCGTCACCAGCCTCGCCGCAGACCTCGTAGCCGAGCTCCTCGAGGTCCGAGCGGATCGCGCCCCTGATGGTGGCGTGGTCGTCGGCAAGGAGCACCGTCCTCCGCAGTGACCCTGGTGCCAGGGGCCGCATCCCCTGCATCTGCCGATCGTGGGGCCTGGGCGGCCGTTTGGCAAGCCGCCCGCTCGTGGAGGTGTCTCAACGCGCGTCGAAGAGGCGGATCGCGGCGGCGCGGTCGGGCACGTCGAGCTTGTGCAGGATCGCCGCCACGTGGCTGCGCACCGTCGCCTGCGAGAGCACGAGACGGCGCGCGATCTCGGCCGTCGAGAGCTCCTGGCGCAGCAGCTCCAGCACCTGCCACTCGCGGCTCGTCAACGCGCTCGTCTCCCCAGTGCCGACCAGCGTGCGGCGACGCGGGCCGCGGTCGCGGAACTCGCCGATCAGCCGGCCGACGAGCTCCCGTGGGATCGCCGACTGCCCCTCGACCACGTCCTGCAGCGCGTGCGGCAGCCGCGCGGGGTCGATCCCCTTCAGCAGGTACCCGGACGCCCCCGCCCGGAGCGCCGCGAAGAGGTCGGCGTCCTCCGTCGAGACGGTGAGCATCACCACCTTCGTCTCGGGCATCCGGGCGGAGATCTCCCACGCAGCCGCGACGCCCCGTCCCGGCATACGGATGTCGAGCAGACAGAGGTCCGGGCGCTCGCGCACGGCCGCCTCGACCGCGGCGGGTGCGTCGGCGGCCTCGGCGCACACCTCGAAGCGCCCATCCTCCTCCAGCACCTCGCGCAGGTCGCCGCGCGTGGGTGCGTGGTCGTCCGCGATCAGCACGCGCGTGCGGACGCCGACGCTCACGGCAGCACGACCTCCACGGCGGTGCCGGCTCCGGGCGCCGAGCTGACGCGGAACGAGCCACCCACCGCCTCCGCGCGCTCGCGCATGCTGATCAGCCCGAAGCGACCGGCGGGCGTCGCCGCCGGCTCGAAGCCGACCCCGTCGTCGACGATGCGGAAGCTCACGTGCTCCCCCTGCTCGAGCTCGACGCGCACGACGTGCGCCCGGCCGTGGCGGGCGGCGTTGGAGACCGCCTCGCACGCGATGCGAACCAGCGCCTCGCGCGTGTCGCCGTCGACCCGCACGTTGCGCGAGAGGTCGAGATCGAGCTCCACCGGGTGCCGTGCGACCACCTGCCCGACGGCCTCGGTGAGCACTTCGGAGAGCGGCTGGTCGAGCGGACGCGTCAGGGCCGCGATCGCCCGGCGCGAGTCACCGAGCGCCCGGTCCGCGGCCGCGGTGATCTGGCGCGCCTCGTCGGCGTCGGTCCGGCTCGCCAGCCGCCGCGCCCGGCGGCCGATGAACGCGAGCTCCTGGGCGACCCCGTCGTGCAGCTCGCGCGCGAGGCGACGACGCTCCTCCAGCACGGCGTTGGCTGCGAGCCCGCGCCAGTACTCGCCGATCTCGCGGGCGGCCGCGGCCAGCAGGACGGCGTGGAAGAGCAGCCGCAGCACGTCGCCCGTGTACACCCAGCTCGCGTTCAGCGGCTGGAAGAGCATGTAGTGCAGGAGCGCGAACGCGGCCAGCGTCGTCCCCGCCGCCACGAGCCCGATGAAGCGGTCGCCCTCCGCGAGCGCGCGGCGCGCGAAGCCCACGGCCGCCAGCGCGAAGGCGGCCAACCCGGCGAGCTGGAGGCCGAGCACCCCGCGCGAGCCGACCTGCGGCCTGCTCGACTCGGCATCGAGCGCCGGTTCGCCGGGCGGGAAGAAGTGGACGACGGCGGCGAGCGCGCCCGTGAGCGCCGCGAACAGGACGAGCACGCCGAGCCCCAGCCCGAGCGCCGCCCGGCGAGGCCGCGCGAGCGGTCGGTGCGGCGCGAACGCGGCCGCGGGCAGGATCAACGCTCCCGCGAGGCTCGCCGACGCGGCGAGCACCCGCCCGCCGCCGGCCGGTCCGACCGCCAGCAGGACGGCGAGGAAGAGGTTCGAGAGCGCGAGCACGCCGAGCGCGTAGGCGAGCAGGAGCGCGTCGAGCCGCCGCCCGCGCAGGAAGCGCCCGAGCACCAGGTACGCGACGACGAGCGCGATCACCGCCGCGGCGGTCTCGAGTGCCACCCGCAGCGAGGGAGCGTCGTAGGCGAAGCGCAGCTGCGGCAGCGCGAGCACCGCGACGGTCGCGACGGCGGCGAGCAGCGCCACGACCGCCGTCGGTCGGTGCAGGCGGACCGGGCGCACGGTGCGGCGCTCCCTACGAATAGCCGAGCTCGCGCAGCAGCGGCCCGGCCTCGCGCTCGACGTCTGCGACCTGCGACTCGTCCAGGTCAGCCCGCCAGCGCCCCACGGAGCGGCCGTGCGCATCCGCGAACGCGCGCGCGAGCGGCTCCGGCTCCACGTGCAGGTGGCGCGCGACCGCCGCCGCCGCAGCGGCGGGCTCGGCGACGAGATCCTCGTACCGGAGCTCGACCAGCCGCTCGGTCGTCGTCCGGGCGGACCCGACGTACCGGCGCCACGCATACGCCGCGCGGGCGGCGTCGCTCAGCTCGGCGAACTCGGCGACGCGCTCCCCTTCGACCCAGAAGCGCGCCTGCGAGCCGTAGGCGAGGCCCGCGTCGTCGGCGCCCTCCCGATCGCTGCTCAACCACCCGCGCTCGAGCAGCGAGCAGACGACGTCGCGTCCGTCGCGGAGGACGTGGACGATCCGCGCCTCGGGGTAGGCGAGCAGCACCGCCGGCAGCACGAACGCCGTCTCCGGCGTCTGCTCGACGCCGCGCAGCCTCGCGGCCAGCCCCAAGCGGCGCACGCGCTCGAGGATCCGGCGGAGCCGCGCGGCCGCTTCGGTGTCGGGCAGCCCGGCGAGCTCGGGCAGGGCGGCCTTCAGCGGATGTACTTCGCCGAGGTCGACGAAGCCCGCCTGCGAGCCGATCGCGCCCGCGACGAAGGTGGTGCCGGAGCGGGGGCAGCCGGTGACGAAGACGAGCCGCTCCTCCGCGCCGTGCGCCCGCCGGTGCTGCAGGACGCGGATGGAGCTGCGGCCGTACAACGAAGCGGCGGAGAAGACGTCGCGGGCGCGCGTGAGCACGCGCCGATCGTAAATCAGGTCCAGCCCAGGTCGCGGCCGAGCAGCTCGTAGAGGCGGCGGTTCGGCTCCGCGAAGTAGTCGGCGAGCCGGGACCGCGTGGCCTCGCTCATGTCCGGATAGTCGCGGTCGAACACGCGCGGGTACTCGTCCAGCTCGTGGGGTGCGGCGCCGAGGAACGCGAGCACGCGCCGGTACGTCTCGGCCGGGGCGGCGGCGAGCTCCTCGTTCGCCAGCACGAGCAGCTGTTCCGCGGGGTAGGCCTCGTACCAGCGCTCGAGCTGCTCGGCGTAGCGCCCGCGCGCGACATAGGTGAAGTCCCACCACGCGCGGCTGAAGTAGCGCGGGTCGGCCGCCATCCGCTCGACCTCTCCCGCCATACGACTCTCCTCCGCCTCGAGCGCGTCCTCGAACGAGAGCTGCTCCCGGCCGAAGTCGACCTCGTGGTGGTAGTGGGAGAGGGCGCGCTCGACCGGGTCGCGCACGAGGGCGATCAGCCGAGCGCCGGGGACGAGAGCCGCCGCACGCTGCGGCGCGAGCGGGTGGAAGAGGTAGCTCGGGCTCGCCTCACCGACGAGCCGACCCCGCCGGAGCGGGAAGTTGCCGCGGTACCACGCGGCGCCGCGCGCGAAGTGGCGGTCGAAGTAGCTGACCTCCTTCCAGGACGGACCCGTGATCGCCGGGTGGCGGCGGAGATAGGCGTAGAGCGCCGTCGTCCCGGCCTTCTGCGCGCCGAGCACGAGGAAGTCGGGCAGCGGGCGCGCCCGCGCCGTGACGGTGCCGTAGCTCCAGCGGGCGTTGCGGAGGAGCGCGCGGGCGGGGCCGGGGATGCGCGGGACGAGCTCGGCGAGCGATCTCAGAGCAGCGCCCTCACCGGGCGGCGGCGAGCGGCAGCAGCCCCATCGTCTCGAGCCGGTCGACGACGAGCGCGGCCGCGGCGTCGGGCTCGATGCCGACGGTCTCCAGCCGCAGCTCGGGCGCCTCGGGCTCCTCGTAGGGATCGCTGACGCCTGTGAAGTTCGCCACCTCGCCGGCGAGCGCGCGCGCGTAGAGGCCCTTCGTGTCACGCTCCATGCACTCCTCGAGCGGGGTCGCCACGTGCACCTCGACGAAGGCGCCGTGCTCCTCGACGAGCGCGCGCGCATTCCGGCGCGCCTCGCGGTAGGGCGAGATCGCGGCGACCACGACCGTGCCGCCGGCGCGGACGAGGCGCGACGCGACCCAGCCGATGCGCTCGATGTTGGTGTCCCGGTCCTCCTTCGTGAAGCCGAGCCCGGCCGAGAGGTGGCGGCGCACGGCATCGCCGTCGAGCAGCTCGACGGTGAGGCCGCGGCGCTCGAGCTCGGCGGCGACGAGCCGCGAGATCGTCGACTTGCCCGCCCCCGAGAGACCCGTGAACCACACCGTGAAGGCACCCTCCGCCACGGCAGTTGTCTACCAGACGGCGCCCAACGGGCGCGGCGGCTCAGTCGTCGCCGCCGCCACGGCCACGACCCCGGCCGCGCCCGCGGCCCGAATCGTCGTCGTCGGTCTCCGTCTCCGCCTCGTCGGTGGTGGTCGACCCCGCCGTCGAGGTCGTGGTGGTCGTGGTGGTCGTCACGGGGGGCGCGAGCGCGGGCCCCTGCTCGAGGCGCACGACGGGGCGCGCCACCGTGTCGCGCGTGAGCAGGTGGACGCCCAGGCCGAGCACCACCGCGAGCGCGAGCCCGAGGGCGCCGAGCACGAGCGTGCGGGTCACGACGGCACCCTCGCCGCCGGTCGCCACGCCTCCGCCACGGGCAGCACGACCTCGGCGCTCGCGCCGCCTCCCGCGCGGTTCCCGATCGAGGCGGAGCCGCCCCAGCGGTGTGCGAGCGTCTCCACGATCGCGAGGCCGAGACCGGTGCCGGCGCGATCGGAGCGCCCCCTGTGGAAGCGCTCGAAGAGCCGCCGCTCCTCACCCTCGGCGATGCCCGGTCCCTCGTCGAGGACAGCGAGCCTCCCCGCGCCGTCCCACGTGAGCACGACGCTCGTGCCGGCCGCCGCGTACGTGAGCGCGTTCTCGACGAGGTTGTCGAGCACGATCGCGAGATCCTCCTCGCGGGCGCGCACCCATGTGTCGGGGCCACGCTCCAGCTCCAGCTCGTGCCCGGTCTGCTCCGCGCGCACGAGCCAGCGCTCGTAGGCGGCCTCGCAGGCGCGCGCCAGAGAGGCCGGCTCGCGAAGCTCCGGCCGGTCACCCTCGCGAGCCAGCGTGAGCAGCGCGTTCAGCAGCCGCGTCAGCCGCTCGACCTCGTCCTCCGCCGCCCGCAGCTCCCGCTCGAGCTCGGGGTCGTCCGCCTTCAGCCCGGCTGCCTCCAGCCGCAGCCGCAGCCCCGTCAGCGGGGTCCGGAGCTGATGCGACGCGTTCGCGACGAACTCGCGCTGCGCCGCGAGCACCTGCCCCAGCCGCTCCGTCATGTCGTTGAACGCGAGCGCGACCTCGCGCTGCTCCGTCGCTCCCGTCACCTCGGCGCGCGCGTCGAGCTCCCCGCGCTCCACCCGCCGCGCCGTCCGCGCGAGCGCGCGCAGCGG
>DASUOK010000114.1:0-7975 GCA_036276675.1 Gaiellaceae bacterium
CGCGTCCACAGGCTCGTAGCCGGCGTCGCGGATCAGCTGCTCGGTCACGGCCCGCGCCTCCTGCTCGGCGGCGTAGAGGTTGCCCGGCGGTTCCGGCTCCGCGTCGATGCGGTCGTAGATCCGCGCGAAGTTGAGGTTGAAGGACTTCGCCGTCGGGCCGCCGACGATGGACTTCACCTGGTGTGCCACCGACGGGAACGACTCGTTACGGCCACGGACCGCGTTCGTGGCGTCGATCGTCGTCTTGCCCTCGATCCCGCGCACGTTCGCGAGCGCGGCCGCGACCGCTTCTCCCGGCACGGCCACGAGGAGAACGTCCGCAGCCGACGCGTCGCCGCCCTCGCGACCGAGCTCCGTCACCTCGTGCCCCGCCCGGCGCCAGCGCTCGGCGAGGCCGCCGCCGACGTTGCCCCTGCCGATCACCGTGATCCTCACGCCGCCTCCGGCAGACCGTGGAGCCGCTCCGCCGCGCCGTCGGCCAGCGGCTCACCGTGACCGACGCCGACGAGGCGCGGCTCCAGGGACGCCAGCCGCCGCACCGACGCCGCGGCCTGCTCCGGATTGAGGTTGAACGCCGGCCAGCCCGCCTCGAAGCGGGGCCAGGTCGCGATGGCGTCGCCGCCGATCAGCAGCCCGCGCTCCTCCCACCAGAACGCGAGGTGCCCCGGCGAGTGACCGGGCGTGTGGAGCACGCGCAACGGCCCGACCGCGTCGCCCTCCGCCGCCAGGTCGTCGACCTCGCAGGGCAAGTGCTTCGGCCGGCCGAGGAAGATGCCGACCTGGAACGGATAGGTACGGAAGGGCCGGGTCGGCTTCAGCCCGACCGACTGCGCCGGCCGCTCGCCCGCAACGATGTCGGCCTCCCATTCGTGTGCGAGCACGGTCGCGCCCGTCTCGCGCTTCAGGGCCGCGAGCCCGCCGAGGTGGGAGCGGTGCGCGTGCGACAGCACGATCCGCTTCAGGTCGCCCGGCGAGCGGCCGAGCTGACGGATCGCGCCGAGCACGTCGCGCGCGTCGCCTTCGAAGAGCGTGTCCACGAGCGTGAGCTCTCCGCCTGCGTCGAGGAGGAACGCCCGCACGTGGCCGCCCTTGCGGCCGCCGAGCACGTGCACGCCCGGTGCGAGCTCCCTCACCGGCCCGCCGATCCTTCCATCGCGTCCACACTACGGCACGAGCCGCCTGGAACGGAAGCCTGCGGCGAGGCACAATGCGCCGGTGCCGAGGGGCCAGCACCGGCGACGGGTCGCCGCGCTCGTCGTCGTGCTCGCCGGTGTCGCTGCGAGCGTCGACGCCGACGCGGTGGCCGCCACAGCGCCCGGTAGCTGCTCCGAGCGTCGGGCGAGCGCGGGGCAGGCGCAGCGCGCCCAGCGCGCGCTGCGCGCCGGCCGCGATGTCTGGGGCGAGGCGCTCCTCGCGGCCCCCGCCGGACCGACGTACGCCGGCGCGCGCCGCTTCCTGCCGCCGCTCCGCTACGCGCGGGCGCCGGGGAAGAAGGCGCTGACGCAGTCCGGCGTCTACTACCTGCCCTTCGCGCAACCGCAGGGCGTGCAGGGCGCCGGCACCGTCGCGCTGCACGTCGCCGACGGCAGCCAGGTGATCTCCAACCGCGTGGGCGAGCGCAGCCTCACCGTGTTCGTCGGCCGGACGGGACGCGAGCGCTACGGCGCCTGCTGGGCGCGACTGACTCCCGCGCGGCTGGGCGAGGGCTACCTGCCGGTCCTGCAGACGCGGTACGTCGACGCGGCCGGCACGCGCTACCGCCAGGAGTCGCTGGCGGCGCGACGGCCCGGCGGCGGGCTGGGGAGCTACCTCCGACTCGAGGTGGACGCGCGGCGGGCTGGAGCGGTCGTGCGGCTGAGGTCCTCGGCAGGCCCGGTGCGCTCGGTCCGCGTGCCGCGCGGCGCCACGCGCACGATCTACGCCGGCTGGCTCGTGCATCCCACGCGCAGCCGCACCTTCGCGGTCGACGCCGCCGCGTACGACCGCGCCCGCGCGGCCGTCGCCGCGTACTGGAAGCGCCGCCTGGCCGAGGGGACGGAGATCGTCGTCCCCGAGCGCCGCGTGAACGACGCCGTACGCAATGTCCTGATCCAGAACCTGATGCTGACCTGGCGCTACTCGATCGGCAACCCGTACGAGCAATTCTCCTTCCCGGAGGGGGCCGACGTCGCGCAGGTGCTCGCCGAGTACGGCCACGCGGGCGTCTCCCGCTCGATCCTGCAGACGTCGCTGACGCGCAAGCCGACGCCGTACGCGAACTGGAAGCGCGGCGAGAAGCTCGTCGCCTCGGCCGCCCACTATCGCCTCACGCGCGACCGTGCCTACGTCACCCGCGCGACCCCCGAGCTGCGCCGCTACGTCGACGCGCTCGGACGTCAGATCCGCCGCAACGGCAGCGGCCTGCTCGACCGCGAGCGCTACTCCTCGGACATCCCGAACGCGGTGCTCGGGCTGCACGCCCAGGCGGTCGTGTGGCAGGGGCTGCACGCGATGGCGCGCGTGTGGGCGGAGACGGGCCAGGCGGAGCTCGCCCGCCGAAGCCGCTCGCTCGCCGTGCGGCTCGGCTCCGGGCTGCAGCGCGCCGTCCGCTCGTCGCAGGTCCGGCTGTCGGACGGCTCCCTCTTCCTCCCGGCCCAGCTCCTCGACGGCGAGCGGCCGTACGGGTCGCTCACGGAGGCGCGCCTCGGAAGCTACTGGAACCTCGTGGTGCCGTATGCGCTCGCGTCCGGCCTCTTCCGCCCGGGGAGCGCCCAGTCGCGCGGCGCGCTCCGCTACCTGCTGCGCCACGGCTCGCGCCTCCTCGGCGTCGTCCGCGCGGGGGCCTACGCCCTCTACGAGGATCCCGTCTTCCCCACGGGCGGCACCGACGCGGTGTACGGCATCAACGTCGCGCGGTTCCTCGCCGACGAGGGCGAGTCCGACCAGCTCGTCCTCAGCCTCTACGGCACGCTCGCGGCGGCGATGACGCCCGACACCTTCGTGTCGGGCGAGGCGGCCAGCGTGGCGCCGCTCCTCGGCCGCCACCACCGGGCGATGTACCTGCCGCCGAACGGGGCGAGCAACGCGGCGTTCCTCGAGACACTGCGCGCGCTGCTCGTCCACGAGACCCGCGGCCCGACGGGCGAGCCGACGGGACTGCAGCTCGCGCCCTCCACCCCGCGCGCCTGGCTCGCCACCGGGAAGCGCATCACCGTCAGCCGCGCCGCCACGAGCTTCGGTCCCGTCACGTACACCCTCGCCGCCGGCACCGGCGAGATCCGGGCGACCGTCGCGATGCCCCCACGGCGGCCGGACCGTGTCGAGCTGCGCCTGCGCCTTCCAGACGGCAAGCGGATCGCCGCGGTCACCGTCGACGGGCACCCGCACACGCGCTTCCGCGGCGAGACGATCGACCTCTCGGGCCTCGGCGGCAGCCTCGAGCTCGTGGTACGGACGCGGGGTCGCGGCACGCGTCGTGTCGCCGCCGTGCAGAGGATCAGCGCGTCGACGAGGCGCATCGTGATCGGCTACCGCGCTCACGACGGCCGGCGGAGCCGCGCCGTGGTGCTGATCCCCTCCTCGTACCGGCGGGGATCGAGCCCGCCGCTGCCGCTGATCATCTCCCCGCACGGCCGCGGGCTCTCGGGACGCGTCAACGCCGCGAACTGGGGCAACCTGCCGGCCCGCGGCGGCTTCGCGGTGGTCAACCCCGACGCGCGCGGCCGCAAGCTCTCCGGCCACTCGTGGGGCTTTGCGAGGCACGTCGACGACCTCGCGCGCATGCCGGAGATCCTGCGGCGGACGGTGCCGTGGCTGCGGATCGACCCGCAGCGGATCTACGCGTTCGGCGGCAGCATGGGCGGCCAGGAGACGCTGCTCCTGGTCGCGCGGCACCCGCGGCTGCTGGCGGGCGCGGCGGCCTTCGACGCCGTCGCCGACTTCGCGCTCCAGTACCGCAACTTCCGCCGCCTCTCGTGCAGCAAGAAGTGCGTGCGCGCCTGGGGGATGCCGCTCGGGGACGGCCTGCGCAAGCTCGCACGCAGGGAGATCGGCGGCACGCCCAAGAGCGCACCACGCGCCTACGCCGCCCGGAGCCCGCTGGCACAGGTCCGCGCGATCGCGGGCTCGTGCGTGCCGCTGCAGCTCTGGTGGAGCGCGGCCGACCGCGTCGTCGTCGACCAGGCGCGGCAGTCGGCCCGCCTCTTCTGGGAGCTCAGGCGCCTCAATCCGGCGGCACCGGTCGAGGCCTACGTGGGCTTCTGGATCCATTCGCGCGAGATGCAGGCGACGACGCGGCTGCCCCTCGCGCTCTCGGCCTTCGGGCTGCTGGCCGAGCCCGTCTCGGGTGACGGACTGCGCTGGATACCCCACTTCTCCCTCGAGCCCTGCACGCGCGGGCCGGCGCGCTCCGTCAGGCGCTGACCCGCTTCCAGGGCGCGAACGCGTTCTCGACTCCGTCGAGCGCCGGCGCGAGCTCGGGGTAGTGGCGCAGCAGGACGTCGCTCATGCTCGTGTCGTCGATCCAGTCGAGCCCCGTCTGCGTGTAGGTCTCGGCGTTGTAGTCGCGGGTGAAGAAGCGGTCGCTCTTCAGCCGCCGCGAGGCCATCAGGATGAAGACCCGGAACGCCGTGTCGCTGAAGCCGAAGCCGCGCGGGAGCGGCTCGGCGTAGAGGCCGACCATCAGGTCGACGCGCTCGACGTCACCGTAGACCCGGCGGAGCTCCTCGGCCCACTGCGGGTTGTCGGTCAGCTCCTCGAAGCTCGCCGCGGGCTTCAGGTGGAAGAGCCGGCGGAAGTCGTTGTAGCGCGGGACGCCGCGCTCGCGGATGCGCAGGACGTCGGTCGCCGCCAGGTCGACCGTCCGGCCGTCGGGCGTGCGCAGCTCCTGCAGGAAGCGCGGGTAGTTGTGGAGCGTGATCGCGCCCGGATGGGCGATCCCGAGGGAGTAGAAGGAGTCGACGAGGCCGACCTCGTCGAGGCGCGTCCGCACGTCGAGCGCGCCGAGCTCCCGGAACGTCCGCTCCTGCAGCACCTCGTCGGTCGCGATCGAGCGGAAGGTGAAGTCGTCCGGGAGCAGCGGGTGCATCCGGTAGACGGCCACGAACTCCTCCGTCAGCGAGTACGGGACGTCGTGGTGGTCGGTCGGGGAGCCCGGAATGCCGCCGAGCACCTCGTTCCTGCTGCGCTTGCCGAGGCGCTTGCCGAGGATGCCCCACCAGTTCGCGCGCATCGCGTACTTCGTGGTCGGATGGGCGATGATCGCCGGCGTCCACTCGACCGTGTGGATCTTCGCCATCAGCGCCGCGTTGATCAGGCGTGCCTTGTCGAAGAGCTGCTCGTCCGTCCAGTCGGGGTGCTCGGCCGCGAGCCGGTCGGCGATCGCGTTGTGCTCCCGGCTGAAGAGGGTGTGCAGGAGGGCGAGCCCGAGCCAGAAGTTGCCGGCGACCCCGGTCAGGTCGACCTTGTCGTCGAGGTCGCGTGGGAGGTGGCCGTCCGGGTCGAGGCGCAACCTACCGCCGTCCCCGGCGCGCAGCGCGGCCGAGATCGCCGGCTCGCTGCCGTAGATCTGGGAGCCGTCCCACCAGTGCGAGTCGGTGGTGACGTAGGTGGGCGCGCCGCCGTTCCGGTCCGGCGCGGGGTCGCTGCGGGTGCGCTCGATGCGCATCGGCCGCTCCGTCCAGGGGTCGTCGTCGGCGAGCTCGAGCAGGAACGGCTCCTCGGGGACGTTCTTGCCGTGGCTGAACCAGTCGTGCACCTCGAACTGGAGCCAGGCGCCGGCGAGGACGTTCACGATCGTGGCCGGGACGAACTCGTCACGCGTGAGCAGCTCGCGGCTGACGACGCGGGGATTCGGCTCGAGCAGCTGCGGCAGCGGCTCCGGGTAGGTGTGCTCGAGCGGCACGTTGCGGCCGAAGCGCGCGCCGATCATCCCCATCGCCGGCGCCTCGAGGTCGTTGTGGCTGCCGTCGGGCAGGCGGCGGTCGTACGGGCCGGCGTTCGGCGCCGCGACCGCGGAACCGGCACCGGTGTCGTAGAGGTTCCGCTCGCGCAGGCGCAGGCGCAGGCCGACGAGGGTGACGACGCCGAGCGGCCGCGGCAGCCGGTCCCAGCCGAAGCGGCGGTCGAGCGCGCCCGCCGTCGAGCTCAGGAGCTTCGAGAACGCCGACGCCATCGTGTGACCCTCCTCGTCCGTGGCTTCGACGGCGGCCCGGTCCCGCCGCAGTCGTCCGGGCGGGACGGGCGGGCGACCATCACCTGCGGCGATGAAACCACTGCCGCGGGGGCGGCGTCAAACCGTGCGGCGCCACGGCGCGCCGGCGCGGGACGACGCCGTGCGCATCGCTCGAGACAACCGTGACGGCGAGGACGGCGGCGAGGTCGACCTCCTCCACCGCCCGATCCTCGCAGCGTCTCCTAGAGCGGGTGGTTCGAGCGGATCACGTCCTGGGGATCGACCTCGGCCTTGATGCGCCGCAGCCGCGCGTGCGCGTCGCCGCCGAAGAGGCTCGCGCCGCCCCGCCGCGTCTCGGCGAAGTTGAGGTAGGTGTGGTCGGCCTCCCACGGCGCGAGGGCGTCGCGGAGCACCGCCGTCACTCCCTCGACGATCTCCTTGGCCTCGGGCGTCGGGGCGATGCCGACCGCGTACATGATGAACGGCGCCTCGAAGTGCGAGACAGCGCCGTGCTCCGGCCGGGGCCGCGCCACGGCGCCGCCCAGGTGACGGATCTCCACCGACAGGAGCGGCGAGCCGACGGTGAGGTCGACGAGGGTGTCGACGAGCTCGGTGTCGACCTCGGCGAGCATGCCGCCGTCGCCCGCACCGGGCGCGGGGCCCTCCGGATCCATGTGCAGCTGGCTCAGCTCGGTGATCGGGATGGTCGTGACCGTGTCCAGCACCGGCCCCAGGGCGCGGAGCGGTGCGAGCAGCGCCGCGCCCTCCGCCTCGTCGCCGAGGAAGATCGCCTGCACGACGACGAACGACTGGCCGCGCACCGGCTCGGGGATCTCCGGGATGGGCGGGAACTGCAGGAGCCGGCCGACGGAGGTCATCTCCTCGGGCTGGCCGTCCGTCCAGGCGCGCCACTCGTTGAGGATCTCGGCGGCGCGGTCGATCGGGAACCAGAGGATGCCGGCGTAGACCTCGGTGATGGGGAAGAGGTTGAACTCAAGCGCGGTGACGACGCCGAAGCTGCCGCCGCCGCCGCGAACGGCCCAGAAGAGATCGGCGTTCGTCTCGGCGTCGGCGCGGACGAGGCGGCCGTCGGCGGTGACGAGCTCGACGGCCGTCACCTGGTTGGCGCCGATCCCGTGCTTGCGGGCGAGCCACGACAGCCCGCCGCCGAGCGTGTAGCCGACGACGCCGACATCGGGCGAGGAGCCCGCGAGCGCGGCGAGGCCGTGCTCCGCCGCCGCCTCCACGACCTCGATCCAGATCGTGCCGGCGGCCACGCGTGCGGTCCGCGCCTCCGGGTCGATCTCGACACCGCGCAGGCGCTCCGTCTTCAGCAGGATCGTGTCGCCGAGGTCGCCGAGCGCGGCGGCGCCGTGGCCGGTGCCCTGCGGCGCGACGCGCAGCCCGACTTCGTAGGCGAAGCGCACCGTGTCGCGGACGTCCTCGGCGGACTCCGGCAGCACCACCGCGGCGGGCCGCTGGTCGACCGTGAGGTTCCACGCCTGCCGGGCCTCGTCCCAGCCTTCGTCCTCCGGCGCCACGACGTCGCCCTGCAGCGCCGAGCGCAGCGGGCGGACGTCAACGAGCGTCGTCGTCGTCATCTGCACGTTCGATCACCTCTCATTTCGTTGGCTCTGGTGATCCTCGTGCGCCGGGGCCGGGCCCGGCATCGGCCACGGGCAGGAGATCGGCTGCCGGTCCGGATGATCTTCGCGTCCGCCGTGGGGAGGACGCGTTGTCGTCTAAGGGGACGACTCCAGGCGCTCGAGCAGCTCGGCGACCTGCTCCTCGAGGCGCGTCACGCGCTCCTCGAGGCCCGTGCTC
>DASUOK010000115.1:0-19603 GCA_036276675.1 Gaiellaceae bacterium
CGCCACGTACCGCTCGCGCGGGGCCATCCGCGACGTCGGCAAGGCGCTCGGGCTGCCGTTCGCGGAGCTGGAGCGGCTCGCGCGCGTCACCGACGGCTGGCACGCGCAGAAGGTCGCGGAGGAGCTGCAGCTGCTGCCGGACGCCGAGCGGAAGCTGCTCTCGCCGCGCTGGCGCGCCTTCGCCGAGCTGACTCGCGAGATCGCCGGCCTGCCGCGCCACATCTCGCAGCACCCGGGCGGCATGGTCATCTCATCGCGGCCGCTCGACGAGCTCGTGCCGGTGCAGCCGGCCGCGATGGCGGGCCGCCAGCTCTGCCAGTGGGACAAGGACTCCTGCTCGGACGCCGGCTTCCTCAAGATCGACCTGCTCGGCCTCGGCATGCTCTCCGCGGTCGAGGACTGCGTCGAGCGCATCGCCGAGGCCTACGGCGAGCCGATCGACCTCTCGCGCATCCCGCTCGACGACCCGGAGGTCTACGCGGAGATCCAGCGCGCCGACACCGTCGGCGACTTCCAGATCGAGAGCCGCGCCCAGATGCAGAGCCTGCTGCGGACGAAGCCCGCGAACCTCGACGACCTGACGGTGCAGGTCGCGCTCGTGCGGCCGGGGCCGATCCAGGGGAAGGCGGTGCATCCGTACATCAACGCGCGCGAGCAGCTGCGCGTCGACCCGACCTATGTGCCGCCGGTCGACCACGAGCTGCTACGCGAGCCGCTGCGCGAGACGCACGGCGTCGTCGTCTTCCAGGACCAGGTGCTGGAGGTGGCGATGGCGCTCGCGAGCTTCACGATCGGGGAGGCGGAGGGGCTGCGGCGGGCGATGAGCCGCAAGCGGAGCGAGGAGGCGATCGAGGCGTTCCGCGCGCGCTTCGTCGAGGGCGCCACTGCGAACGGCGTCGCCCCCGAGACGGCCGACCTCGTCTACGACAAGCTCGCGTCCTTCTCCGGCTTCGGCTTCCCCAAGTCGCACGCGGCCGCGTTCGGGCTGCTCGCGTACCAGTCGGCGTGGCTGCGGCACCACTACCCGGCCGAGTTCCTCTGTGCGCTCCTGAACGCGCAACCGATGGGCTTCTACCCGCCCGCGTCGCTCGTGCGGGACGCGCAGCGGCGCGGGGTGGAGGTGCGGCCGCCGGACGTGAACCTGAGCGAGGCCGGGTGCGCGCTGGAGGAGAGCGCGGTGCGGCTCGGCCTCGCCTACGTGCGCTCGGTGGGCGAGGACGACGCGGCCGCGCTCGTCGCGGAGCGGGAGGAGCGTGGCGCCTTCACGGGTGTCGGCGACCTCGCGCGGCGGGCGCCCTTCGACGCACGCGAGCTCGAGGCGCTCGTGCGCAGCGGTGCCTGCGACCGGTGGGGGCCGCGGCGTGACCTGCTCTGGCAGCTCGGGCTCGTCGTTCGTCCTCGGACCGTCCAACGCGAGAACGTCCAGCTGGCGCTCTCGCTCGAGCCCACGGCAGCGACGCCCGACCTGCCCGACCTGACCGACTGGGAGCGGATGCTCGCCGACTACGCCGGGACGAGCGTCTCGGTCGGCCTGCACCCGCTGACGCTGCTGCGGCCGCACCTGCCGCCGGCGGCGCTCTCGAGCCCGCAGCTGCACGAGGCGCCGCACAGGAGCCGCGTCGTGTTCGCCGGCCTCGCGATCGCGCGCCAGCGTCCGGCGACGGCGCGCGGCATCGTCTTCATGCTGCTCGAGGACGAGCACGGCCAGGTCAACCTGATCGTCTCGTCGGAGCTGTACGAGCGCCGCCGCGCGGTCGTCCGCGGCGAGCCGCTCCTGCTCGTGCGCGGCCGGTACGAGCGCTTCGGCGACAACCGCAACATCGTCGTCGAGGAGCTCGAGAGCCTCGGCCCGCTCGCCCGCCGCGTCGCCAGCAGCGACGTCGGCGCCGCGCTGCCGCCGGCGCACCACTTCGGCCACCGCTGACAAGTCCCTAGCGGCCGCGCAGGGGCTCGCGCTGCGCCCGCTCGAGGAGCAGCGCGGTGCTGACGAGGCCGATGTGCGAGAACGCCTGCGGGAAGTTGCCGACGAGCCGGCCGCCTTCGGCGTCGTACTCCTCGGAGAGCAGCCCGAGGTCGTTCCGCAGCGAGAGCAGCCGCTCGAACATCGCCTCGGCCTCCTCGATGCGGCCGAGCAGCGTCAGGTTGTCGACGAACCAGAAGGAGCAGAGGAAGAACGCGCCCTCGCCCGGCGGCAGCCCGTCCACCTCCTCCACCTCGGGGTCGTGCGAGTAGCGCTGGACGAGGCCGTCGCGCAGGAGCTCCCGCCGCACCGCCTCCAGCGTCCCGACCACGCGCGCGTCGTCCGGTGGCAGGAACCCGACGAGCGGGATCGTCAGCAGGCTGGCGTCGAGCCGCTGCGAGCCGTAGGACTGGACGAAGGAGCCGAGCTCCCCGTCGAAGCCGAGCTCGAGCACCTCGGCGTGGATCTCGGCGCGGCACGCGCGCCAGCGCTCGACCGGGCCGTCGTGGCCGAAGCCCTCGACCGCCTTGATGCCGCGGTCGAACGCCACCCACGCCATCACCTTCGAGTGGGTGAAGTGGCGCCGCGGGCCGCGCACCTCCCAGATCCCCTCGTCGGGCTCGCGCCAGCGCCGCTCGAGGTTCGTCAGCAGCGCCTTCTGGAGCTCCCAGGAGTCCTCGCTCGGCTCGAGCTCGGCGCGGCGCGCCTCGTGCAGCACGTCGAGCACCTCGCCGTAGACGTCGAGCTGGAACTGGGTGCTGGCGCCGTTGCCGACGCGCACCGGCTGCGAGCCCTCGTAGCCGTCGAGCCACGGCACCTCGTACTCGGAGAGCCGCCGCTCACCGGCCGGCCCGTACATGATCTGGAGGTCGTCGGGGTCGCCGGCGACGGCGCGCAGGAGCCACGCGCGCCAGGCGCGCGCCTCGTCGAGGAACCCGCTCTCGACGAGGGCGTCGAGCGCGAAGGTGGCGTCGCGGAGCCAGCAGTAGCGGTAGTCCCAGTTTCGCACGCCGCCGATGCGCTCCGGGAGCGAGGTCGTCGGCGCGGCGACGATCCCGCCGGTCGGTGCGTACGTGAGCGCCTTGAGGACGACGAGCGAGCGCGTGACGGCGTCGTCCCAGCGGCCGCCGTGCGTGCACCTGCCGATCCACTCGTCCCAGAAGTCGCAGGTCTCCGTGAGCGCCCGCTCGGGGTCGACGGGCGCGGCGGCGCCCTGGTGCGACGGGAACCACGTGAGGACGAAGGGGATTCGCTCGCCTGCGGAGACCGTGAAGTCGGCGACCGTGTGCAGATTCTCGCCGTGGGTCTCGACGGGCGTGTCGAGCGCGACGGCGTCGGGGCCGGCGATCGCGACGAGCCGTCCGCCGTCGGTGCGGCGCACCCACGGCACGATCGAGCCGTAGTCGAAGCGGATCACGAGCTCCAGCCGCATCCTCACGGAGCCCTCGAGCCCCTCGACGATGCGGACGACGTCGGGGTCGGTGCCGCGCGGCGGCATGAAGTCGATCACGCGCACCGATCCCTCCGCGGTCTCGAAGTCGAGCTCGTGGACGAGCGTGCGGCGCCGGTAGCGCCGCTCGACCCGCCGGGCTTCGCCGGCAGGCGCGATCAGCCAGCGGCCGTCCTCTTCGCTGCCGAGGAGGGCGGCGAAGCACGAGGCGGAGTCGAAGCGGGGGAAGCAGAGCCAGTCGATCGAGCCGTTGCGACCGACGAGCGCCGCGGTCTGCAGATCGCCGATCAGCCCGTAGTCCTCGATCCGCATCGCGGCCATCGTAGGGTCGACCGCTAGAGGAAGCCGCGCAACCGCGGGTAGCGCCTCGCGGCGGCACGGTCGAACTCGGTCGCGTACGCCTCCGCCGCGTCCTCGTCGAGCGTCGCGGCGTACGTGTCGCGCAGCTCGGCGAGGGCTTCGCCGGCCGCGTCGAGCACGAGCTGGAAGTCGCCGTACAGCTCCTCGGCTTCCTCTCGCTCGGCGGCGTCGTAGGCCCGCTCCGCCGTGTCGGCCTCGGCCAGGAGCTCCGCCTCGTCCTCGGCGAAGAGGTCGAGCTGCCGCCGCACGAGCTCGGCGAAGCGCCGGCGCCGGAAGCGGGTCACGCGAGCTCGCGGTAGAGCTCGAGGTGCGCCTGCGCCGCGCGATCCCAGGTGAGCTCCTCGCGGGCGCGACTCGCTCCCGCGCGCGCCGCCGCAAGCGCCGCCTCGTCGTCGAGGAGCTCGCGCAGCGCCGCCGCGAGACCGTCGACGTCGTCGGGCGCGACGACACGCCCGGCGCCGAAGGCCCGCACCGGCTCGGCCAGGCCGCCGACGTCGTAGACGACCGCGGGGACGCCGGCGCCCAGTGCCCGCAGCAGCGCCCCGCTCTGGTCGAGCTCGGGCCGGTAGGGGAAGACGGCCACCGTCGACTCGCCCAGGGCGCGGTCGATCTCCACTTCGGGCAGGTAGGCATCGGCGTCGCCGGCGACGCGGAGCGTGGCGCCAGACACACGAGCCACGGCCGCGCGGGCGTGCTCGAGCTGCTTGTAGGGGCGAACCGTGCCGAGGGCGAGCACCGTGCGCCCGTCGTCCTGCCGGCCCGGGTCGCTCGGCCACACCGGATGCGGGATCACGCGCAGCTTCTCCTCCGGCACGCCGAACGAGGCGAGCGTGGCGCCCCCGCGCTCCGAGTGCACGACGATCCGCTCGAAGCGCCCGAAGAGGCGGCGCCAGAGCCCGCGCTTCGAGGCGGTGCGGCGCGGCAGGAGGTCGTGCGCGGTCAGGACGAGCGGCGCCCGGTGGCGCAGCAGGCGCACGTCGAGCTCGGGCGCCGCGAGCCACTGGACATGCACGACGTCGGCGCGGGTGGCGGCGAGGCGCGCGAGCCCGAGCGGGTGCTCGAGCACCTTCAGCGGCAGCCGCAGGCGCGAGCGGCGGAAGAGCCGCGACGAGAGCGGGTAGAAGAGCTCGCGGGCCACGTAGCCGTCGGGGACGGGCGCCGCGCCGAAGCGGAAGCGCGACGTGACCAGCTCCACGTCCGCGCCGGCGCGCACGAGCGCGGCGGCGAGCGCGTGGTCGTAGGGCGGCGTGAACGCGGGAGGATCGGCGAGGACGACGCGCACCTTCGTAGACTAGAGCGGCCCGTGGCCCTGCTCGTGCGCAGCTGGAACGTCTTCCACGGCAACACGCACCCGCCCGACCACCGCAGTCATCTGCACACGATGATCCGGCTCGCGAGCGGGGACCGGCCGGACGTGCTCTGCCTGCAGGAGGTGCCGCTCTGGGCGCTGCCGCGCCTCGAGCGCTGGAGCTCCATGCGCGCCTGCTCGGTCGTGACGCGCCGCTCGCTGCTGCCGCCGTGGCTGGCCGGCTTCCTCACGCGGCTGCACAACGGCCTGCTGCGCTCGGCGATCGCCGGACAGGCCAACGCGATCCTGCTGGGCCCGGCGCTGCAACCGCTCGAGCACCGCCTGCTCCGCATCGACGACGGGCGCAGGGAGCCGCGCTGGTGTCAGGCCGTCCGGACGCTCGACGTCGTGCTCGCGAACCTGCACGCGACGAACGACTTCCGCGATCCGCGCGTGCCGGCCGCGGAGATCCGCCGCGCCGAGGCCTTCGTCGCCGGGGTGGCTGGGGAGCTGCCGTGCGTCCTGGCGGGCGACTTCAACCTGCGCTCGCGCGACCTCGATCCGCTGCCGGGCTGGTCCGAGCTCGGTGGGGGCATCGACCACGTGCTCGTACGCGGGCTCGCCGTGACCTCGCTCTCGGTCTGGCCCGAGGAGCGACGCCGGCACGATGGCCGCGTGCTCTCGGATCACGCCCCCGTGGAGATGACGGCCGCATGACGTTCGCGGAGGCACGTGGCCTCTTTCCGGTGCTCGAGCGCCTCGCGTACCTCAACGCCGGCACCTTCGGCCCGCTCGCGCGTCCGACGCTCGCTGCGATGCAGGCGGAGCTGCAGGCCGACGGGGAGCGCGGCCGGATCGGTCCCGAGTACTTCGAGCGCATGCTCGACCTGCGTGCCCGGTTGCGCGAGCGGCTCGCGGCGCTCGTCGGGGTGGAGCCCGATCAGGTCGCGCTCACGAGCTCGACCACGGACGGCTGCAACATCGTCCTCGCCGGCCTCGGCCTCGGGCCTGAGGACGAGGTGGTGACGACGACGCAGGAGCACTTCGGCCTGCTCGGCCCGCTGCACGCCTCCGGCGCGCGGGTGGTCGTCGCCGAGCCGGAGCCGGCCGCGATCGCCGCCGCGGTGACGCCCCGGACGCGCCTGCTCGCCGTCTCGCAGGTGCTGTGGACGACCGGGCGCCTCCTGCCCGTGCGCGAGCTACGGGAGCGCACGGGGCTGCCGGTGCTCGTCGACGGCGCCCAGTCCGTCGGGGCGATCCCCGTCGGCGCCTGGGGGCTCGACTTTCTCACGATCTCCGGCCAGAAGTGGCTCTGCGGACCGGACGCGACCGGCGCGCTCGTCGTCGCCGACCCGGACGCGCTGCGCGTGGCCCGCCCGAGCTACTTCGGGCAGGCGTCGTTCGAGCCCGACGGCTCCTTCGAGCCACGCCCGGGCGCGGCGCGCTTCGACTCGACGTGGCTCGCGCCGGCGTCGCTCGCCGGGCTCCTCGCGGCGCTGGACGTGGCGCCGGAGTGGCGGTACGAGCGCGCCGCGGCGCAGGCGGCCCGCTGTCGCGAGCTCCTGGCCCCGAAGGTCGAGCTCGTCCCGGGCGACGCCACGCTGGTGGCCTTCCGCGCCGACGAGCCCGCAGCCGTGGTCGCCGGCCTCGCCGAGGCGGGCGTGCTCGTGCGGGAGATCCCCGGCACCGGCCTCGTGCGCGCCTCCTGCGGGTGGTGGACGAGCGACGGTGATCTCGAGCGGCTCGCCGAGCACCTCTAACGGTCTGTATCTAAGCCGCGTCGGCGGCCGTGCGGAGTCCGAGCTCCTTCGCGATCGGCTGCAGTGCGGCGACGACGTTCGCGATGTGCTCGTCGAGCTCGAGGCCGATCAGCTCGGCGCCCGCGTAGACCTCGTCGCGATGCACGCCGGCCGCGAACGACGGCTGCTTGAGCTTCTTCTTCACCGACTTCGGCTCCAGTCCGTCGAGCCCGGCCGGTCTGACGAGCCCACAGGCGTGGACGAAGCCGGACAGCTCGTCGCAGGCGAAGAGCGTGCGCTTGAGGGGCGTGTCGCGCGGCAGCTCCAGGTGCTCGGCGTGCGAGAGGATCGCCTCGATCACGTCCTCGGGGTAGCCCTCTTCGCGCAGGATCGGCGCGCCGTCCTGGGGGTGCTTGTCGAGCGTGGGGTGAATCTCGTAGTCGAAGTCGTGCAGCAGCGCCGTGACCCCCCAGCGCTCCTCGTCCTCGCCGGAGCGCCGCGCGTACCAGCGCGTCGAGGCCTCGACGGCGAGGGCGTGGCGGCGCAGCGATTCGCTCGTCGTGTAGCGCGTGAGCGTCGCCCAGGCCTGTTCTCTCGTCGGCTCCACGGAACGTCTCACGGGACGTCTACAGTACCGGGCCTCACCGCCTCGTCAGCAGCGTCCAGTGACCTCGACTCTCCCGACCCAGAAGCACCTCCAGTCCTTCGTGATCGAGGGCGGCCGCCCCCTCTCCGGCGCCGTCCGGGCGTCCGGCAACAAGAACGGCGCCCTGCCCGTGCTCGCGGCGACCCTGCTCACGAGCGAGCCGGTGGAGCTGACGAACGTGCCGCGCATCAGGGACGTCGCGACGATGCTCGCGCTGCTCGACGACGTCGGCGCGGACGTCGAGTGGATTGGTCCCAACGCCGTTCGCGTCGACACGGCCGGGGTGACGAAGACCGCCCTGAACGAGGAGCTCTGCCGGCGCATTCGCGCGTCCTTCCTGCTGGCCGGGCCGCTGCTCGCGCGCTTCGGCCGCGCGACCGTGCCGCCGCCGGGCGGCGACGTGATCGGCCGTCGCCGCCTCGATCCGCACATTCACGCGCTCGCCGAGCTCGGCGTCGAGATCACGATGAACGGCGGCTACTCGATGCGCACCGACGGCCTCCGCGGCAAGCGGGTCTTCCTCGACGAGCCGAGCGTGATGGCGACCGAGAACGCGATCATGGCCGCCGTGCTCGCGCAGGGCGAGACGGTGATCGGCAACGCCGCGTGCGAGCCGCACGTGCAGGACCTCTGTCGCTTCCTCGTCTCGCTCGGCGCCGAGATCGAGGGCATCGAGTCCAACCTGCTCCGGATCCACGGCGTCGAGCGGCTCCGCGGCGGCGGCTGGCGGATCGCGCCGGAGCACATCGAGGTCGGCAGCTTCATCGGCATGGCCGCCGTCACCGGCGGCGACATCACGATCACCGACCTCGACCCGCGCGACCTCGCGCCGATCGTGCCGGCGTTCGACCGCCTCGGCGTGCACATCGAGCTGGGGGAGTCGAGCGTGCGCGTCCCGCCGGGGCAGGAGCTCGTGATCCGCGACGACCTGGGCGGCGCGATCCCGAAGATCGAGGACGGACCGTGGCCGCAGTTCCCGGCCGACCTCACGTCGATCGCGCTCACCGTCGCGACCCAGGCGGCAGGGACGATCCTGATGTTCGAGAAGATGTTCGAGAGCCGGTTGTTCTTCGTCGACAAGCTCGTCTCGATGGGCGCCCGGATCATCCTCTGCGACCCGCACCGCGCGGTCGTCACCGGCCCGACGAAGCTCTACGCGCAGCGGATGTCGAGCCCCGACATCCGCGCCGGCATGGCGATGCTGATCGCCGCCCTCTGCGCCGAGGGCACGTCCACGATCGGCGAGGCCTACCAGATCGACAAGGGCTACGAGCGCATCGACGAGCGCCTGCGCGAGCTCGGCGCGCACATCGAGCGCGTCGACCTCTAGCGCCCCGTCGCACGCACCCGGGGGCGCGAGCGCGATTCGTTAGGCTCGGTCCGTGAGCGCCCGCATCGCCGCCGCCGGCGCCGGGACGGCGAACGTCGCCACCGGCCTGCCGCTCCTCGACCACCTGCTCGCGCTGCTGGCGCGGAGCGGCGCCTTCGAGCTCGCGCTCGAGCTGGCTCCGGGCGAGGCCGAGGCGGAGGTCTCGGAGGCGGGCCGCGCGCTCGGCGAGGCGCTCGCGCCGCTCCTGCGTGCCGACGGAGCCGCCGGGCACGGCGCGGGCGTGATGCCCGCCTCGGAGGCGCTCGCGCAGGTCGTGCTCGAGGTCTCGGAGCAGCCGCTCGTCGCGAGCAACGTCGATCTGACCGAGGCGCGTGCCGGCGGGCTCCGCTCCGACCTCGCCGCCCGCTTTCTCGACGCGCTCACGCGGGAGGCCGGGCTGACGCTCCACGTGCGCCTGATCGACGGCGAGGACTCGCAGCACGTGCTGGAGGCAATCTTCAAGGCGCTCGGCGTCGCGCTCGCCCAGGCGTGCCGGCGGCCCTGAGCCGGAGGGAGGAGGAGCGATGCCAGAGAAGGAGATCGTCCGTACGGAGCGCGCGCCGGCCCCGTTCGGGGGAGCGCCCTACAACCAGGCGGTCCGCACGGGCGGCCTCGTCTTCGTCGCCGGGCAGCTGGGGCTGCGACCGGGGGAGACCGAGATGGTGGGGCCATCGATCGCCGAGCAGACCGAGCAGGTGATGGTGAACCTCGCCGCCATCCTCGACGAGGCGGGGAGCGGCCTCGCGAAGCTCGTGAAGACGACGGTCTTTCTCACGGACCTGGACGACTTCGCCGGCATGAACGAGGTCTACGCGCGCCACGTCGGCGACCGCCCGCCCGCCCGCTCGACGGTGGAAGTGGGGCGACTGCCCTCGGGCGCGCTCGTCGAGATCGAGGCGATCGCCCACCTCTGACGCACAATCCGAATCGCCCCGACCGCCGTAGCAATTGACGCGGCCGCGCATCGCATCCTGAACCGACCGACTCCGCCGAGAAGGAGACGTCATGCGCCGCGCTGCCCTGATCCTGCTCCTCACGATCGTGCTCGCCACCCCGGGCGGCGCCGCCCTGTCGGAGGCGGGCGACCTCGACCTCGTCTCCGCCAGCACGGCCGGGATCGGTGGCAACGGCGAGAGCTTCGGTCCGGCGCTGTCGGCCGACGGCACCCTCGCCGCGTTCTCCTCGACGGCGACGAACCTCCATCCAGCGGACGGCGACAGCGAGTACGACGTCTTCGTCAAGGATCTCGAGACGGGCTCGGTCACGCTCGTATCCACGGCTGCCGACGGCACGAAGGCCAACGGCCGCAGCGTCGGCGCCGCGATCTCCGCGGACGGGACCAGGGTCGCGTTCAGCTCGGGCGCGACGAACCTGCATGCCGCCGGAGTGCCCGGGATCTACGTCAAGGATCTCCGCACGGGCGCCGTGCTCCTCGCCTCGACCACGCAGGACGGCGTCCCGGCGAACGCCGGCGGCGAGTCGCTCTCGCTCTCGGCTGACGGCACACGCCTCGCGTTCAGCACCGTCGCCACGAATCTCGACCCGCGCGACCCGATCGCCGACAGCGACGTGTACGTGAAGGACCTCGCCACCGGCAGGCTCTGGCTCGCCTCGGTCTCGGCCGCCGGCGAGAAGAAGGTCGGCTTCTTCGGTGCCACCGTCGCCTCGCTCGCAGCCGACGGAGGTTCCGTCGCTTTCCACTCCGACGCCGAAGGCCTGCATCCCGCCGACGCCGACCAGAAGGGGGACGTCTTCGTCCGCGACCTGGGGACTGGAGAGCTGGCGCTCGTCTCGACGAGCGACGACGGCGTGAAGGGAGACGGGCAGAGCAGCCAGCCGTCGCTCTCGGCCGACGGCACGAGCGTCGCGTTCACGTCCTTCTCGACGAACCTCGATCCCGACGTGACCTCCAGCAGCTTCAGCTCGGTCTACGTGAAGGACCTGACGAGCGGCGCGCTCTCGCTCGCCTCTCGAACGGCGGCAGGGGCGCCGATCCTCGGCGGCGGGTTCGGCATCTCGCTCTCCGCCGACGCCTCGCGGGTCGCCTTCGCCTCCCTGAGCCGGTTGGCCGATCCCGGTGACGCCGACTCGATCGCCGACGTCTACGTGAAGGATCTCGCGACCGGCGCGCTCTTCCTCGCGTCCACGACGAAGACAGGCGTGAAGGGGAACGGCGCCAGCTATCCGTCGTCGCTCGCCCCCGGCGGCGACGTCGTCGCCTTCCGCTCCGACTCGACGAACCTGCATCCGGCTGACAGCGACTCGGCTCCGGACGTCTATGCGAAGGCGCTCGGCGCGGCCCCGCAACCGGCGCCGACACAGCAGGCCGACCTGAACGTCGTCCAGACCGACTCGCCCGACCCGGTGCTCGCCGGTCAGCGCCTCACGTACGAGCTTCGTGTGCGGAACGACGGGCCCGTCACCGCCACGGACGTGACGCTCGTCGAGGAGCTGGACGCCGGCGTGCGACTCGAGTCGGTCGACACGAGTCGCGGCACGTGCGTGCCCGCCGACCTCGCCGTTCAGTGCGAGCTCGGCTCGATCGCCGCCGGCGCGACCGCCGAGCTCACGGTGCTCGTGACACCGTTGCAGCAGGGCAACGTCGCGGCGCGCGCGACCGTCCACGGCGCGGAGCCCGACCCCGACGCGTTCGACAACTCTGCACGCGTGAGTACGAAGGTCGACGCCGCCGCGGACCTGTCGATCGAGCTGTCGGACACCCCGGACCCGGTGCGCGTGCGCGACCGCGTCCAGCTCCGCGCCGAGCTCGCGAACGCCGGGCCGTCGGTTGCTGCGGCAGAGGTCCTGGTCGAGCTCCCGGCCGGGCTCCGCCTGCTGTCGGTCGACGGCGGCGGCGGCGACTGCCGCGTCGAGCGGGCGACCGTGCGCTGCTTCTTCACCGGCATCGACCCCGGCGAGCACCCGGCCGTGGTCGTGTCCGCCACCACGAAGCAGCGGGGGACGCTCATCACCTCGGCGACCGTGTCGCCGTTCTTCCTCGCCGATCCGGTGAGCGCGAACAACCACGACACGGAGGCGACGACCGTGCTGCGCTAACGCGAGAATGAGGCGGTGCAGCGCCGCATCGAGGACTACGTCCGCTCCCTCGGGCTCGACGCCTACCTCGTCGGCGGCGCCGTCCGCGACGAGCTGCTCGGCGGTGAGGCGAAGGACGCCGACTTCGTCGTTCCCGGCGTCGACACGGAGACGCTGCGGGAGCTGCTCGCGCCGTACGGCGCCGTCGAGGATCTGATCGTCTCCGACCGGCTCGTCGGCCTGCGCTTCCACCCCCGGGACCGCGAGATCCGGGCGCTCGTGCCCGCCGGCATCGAGCTCGCGCCGCCGCGGCGCGAGGTGAGCACCGGCCCCGGCCGGCACGACTTCGAGATCGTCGCCGACGCGTCACTGTCGGTCGAGGAGGACATGAGGCGCCGCGACTTCACCGTCAACGCGATGGCGCGCAGGCTCGCCACCGGCGAGTACGTCGACCCGCTCGGCGGCCGGCGCGACCTCGAGCAGGGTGTGTTGCGGGCGGTGTCCGACGAGAGCTTCCGCGAGGATCCGCTGCGAATCGTGCGCGGGCTGCGCCTCGTGTCGCAGCTCGGGCTCGAGCCGGACGAGGCCACGCGGACGCAGATGCGGGAGAACGCCGCCGCGATCGCCCTGGTGGCGCCGGAGCGGATCGGCGGCGGCCTCGCCGCGGACGGCAGGGGCGAGCTGTCGAAGCTGCTGCTCGGTCGCGAGCCCGCGCGGGCGCTGCGGCTCGCCCGCGACACGGGCGTCCTCGAGCCGCTGCTGCCGGAGCTCGCGGCGGTCGTCGCCTACGAGCAGGGGAGCGACCGCCAGCACCTGCCGCTCGACGAGCACGTCTTCGAGGTCGTCCAGCACACCGCCGACGCGGGTGACCGGCTCGAGGTCCGGCTCGGCGCCCTCCTGCACGACCTCGGCAAGCCGGAGGCCGAGCGGGGCGGCGGCGACCACGCGCAGCTCGGCGCGGCCATCGCCTCCCGCGTGCTCCGCCGGCTCCGGTACCCGACACGGCTGCGGCGCTACGTCACCCGGCTCGTCGGCGAGCACGCGTTCCACGAGCTCGCGGACCCGCAGCCCGTCGATGCCCGCCGCTTCCTCGCACGGCACGGCGACGAGCTGGCGCTCGACCTGCTCGCGCACAAGGCCGCCGACCTGCGCGGCAAGGTCCGCTCGGAGAGCGAGCACGAGGCGTTCGCCCGCTTCCGCGAGCTCGTCGCTGCGGAGCGGTCGAGCCCGCACACGCTCGCCGAGCTCGCCGTGTCGGGTGACGACCTGATCGCCGCCGGCTTCCGCGAGGGCCCGGAGCTCGGCCGCGTCCTCGCGACGCTGCTCGACGAGGTGGTGGAGGAGCCGCGGCGCAACGAGCGCGACCGGCTCCTCGAGCGGGCGCGTACCCTCAAGGCGTGATCCGCTGGGAGGCCCCAGGGCCGTACGAGGTCGTCTTCTCGACCCGCGTCGGGGGCGTCAGCGCGGGGCCGTACGCGTCGCTCAATCTGGGGCGCCTCACCGGTGACGACGTCGACCGCGTGGACGAGAACCGTCGGCGCCTCTGTGCGGAGGCCGGCACTCGCCCCGACCGCCTCGCGCTCAATCGGCAGATCCACTCGGCCCTCGTGCACCGCGCGGAGGCCGGCCGGCACGGGCGGCCGGGAGACGGGCTCTGGACCGACGAGCCCGACCTGCCGGTCCTCGCCTTCGCCGCCGACTGCGTTCCGATCGCGCTCGCGCGCACGGACGGTGCCCGGCCGGCGGTGGCGGTGGTGCACGCGGGCTGGCGCGGCCTCCTCGACGGGATCGTCGCAGCCGGGATCGCCGCCCTGGGAGACGCCCTCGCCGCGTGCGTCGGCCCTGCGATCGGCCCCTGCTGCTACGAGGTGGGGGACGAGGTCGCAGCGCGGGCCACCTCGGCGTTCGGCACCGCTGTCGTCCGGGGGCGCAACCTCGATCTCTGGACCGCGACCGAGCGTGCGCTCCACGCGGCCGGCGTGGAGCGCGTCGAACGCGTCGACCTCTGCACGGCGTGTCACCCCGAGCTCTTCTTCTCGCACCGCCGAACCGGCGAGCCGCGCGGCGTGCAGGGCGTGATCGCGCGTGTCGCCTGAGGCGGTCCGCGCCGCGTACCTGCGGGTGTGCGACGAGGTCGGCCCGGCCGTCACCGTCGTCGCCGCCACCAAGTACGTCTCGCTCGACGACATGGCGGTCCTGGCCGAAGCCGGCGTCGAGGTGGTGGGTGAGAACCGGGCGCAGGATCTCGAGCGCAAGCACGCCGTCTACGGCGACGCCTTCCGGTGGCACTTCATCGGCCACCTGCAGTCGAACAAGGTCAAGATCGTCGACAAGCTCTGCGAGCTCGTGCACTCGGTCGACTCCGACTCCGCCGCCCGTCGGCTGAGCATCCCGCTGCTCGTCGAAGTGAACCTCTCCGGCGAGGCGACGAAGGCCGGGATCGCTCCCGAACGGCTCGGCGACTTCCTCGCCGCCCATCCCGCGCGCGGCCTCATGACGATGCCGCCGCCGGCCCAGGATCCGGAGGCGTCGCGGCCGTTCTTCCGCCGCCTGCGGGAGCTCGCGGCGGAGCACGGGCTCACCGACCTGTCGATGGGCACCTCGCAGGACTACCGCGTCGCGGCGGAGGAGGGAGCGACCCTGGTGCGGGTGGGATCGGTCCTCTATCGGGGGTAAGATCTCCCGCACCTTGGGCTTTTCGGACGTCTGGAACCGCACGCTCGTCTACTTCGGCATCGCCGAGGACGAGGAGTGGGACGAGGACGGATACGCCACGAACGAGGAGCTCGAGCGCAGCTACGGCGCGCGTGAACGGGCGAACGTGCGGCGGCTCCAGCCGCGCCGCGGTCGCGACTTCGAGGACTGGAGCGACCCCGAGCCGGCAGCCGCGGCGAGTACCGCCGTGATCCGGCCGACCACGCGGCTACGGGGCGTCGAGGCGGTGCCGAGCCCGGGCTCCGTGAAGGTGCACCTCGTGCTGCCGCGCAGCTTCAACGACGCGCAGCAGATCGCCGACCGCTTCAAGCAGGGCGTGCCCGTGATCCTCAACCTCCAGAGCGCCGACCAGGAGCTCTCGAAGCGGCTGATCGACTTCGCGAGCGGCCTCACGTACGCGCTCGAGGGCGGCATGCAGCGCGTCGCCGACAAGGTGTTCCTCCTGACCCCCCGCAACGTCGAGGTCTCGGCCGAGGAGCGGGCCAGGATGCTCGAGCGCGGCGGCTTCTTCAACCAGGCGTAGGAAAGCGGCTGAACGCCCCGAAGGGTGCGCGCATGGGCGATCTCGCCACCCCCGACCTGCTCTTCGACACCGGGGACACCGTCTCCCAGTTCGTGGGCACGTTCATCTTCGTCTACATCCTCCTGCTCTTCGCCTACATCATCACCTCCTGGATCCGCCTGCCGTACCGGCCGTGGCTGAACCGGGTGCAGCGCTTCCTCTACGACGTCTGCGACCCGTACCTGCGGCTGTTCCGGCGCTTCATCCCGCCCCTCGGCCCGCTCGACCTGTCGCCGATGATCGGCGTGATCACGCTGATCGTCGCGCAGCGCCTGCTCCAGTCGCTGATCGAGGCCGCTCTCTAGAGGTGGTCGCAGCGTGACTCTCACACCCGTCGAGATCCGCCACCTCCACCTCGGCCGGAGCCTCGTCGGCTACCGCCGCTCCACCGTCGACCGCACGCTGGCCGAGATCGCCGACAGCTTCGAGCACGTCTGGCGCGAGCGCGCCGACCTCGACGACCGCGTCGAGGTGCTCGAGCGCGACCTGAAGCGGCATCAGGACCTGGAGGAGCTGCTGCGGACGACGCTCGTCTCGGCGGAGCGCTCCGCAGCGGAGCTGAAGGAGCGTGCGGGGCGCGAGGCGGACGCGATCGTCGCCGAGGCGCACGCGGAGGCGCGGGCGGTGACGCGCCGCGCGGCGGCCGAGCGCGAGCGCCTGGGTGCGGAGCTGCGCCGGATCACGTCGCTCCTCCGCTCGGCGCTCGAGACGGTCGAGGAGGCGTCGGCCGACGGGCGTGCGCCGGTGGGGGAGTCGACCGGCGAGATCCGCAGGCTGATCTCGTAGCGGGCGTCCGACCGCTGGGGCTGCCTCTATCCTTGAGGCCGTGAGCGCTCCCAAGACGCGATTGCGGCTGCGCGTGGCCCCGGGGTCGGCGCGGCCGGCCATCGTCGGCCGGCACGGCGATGCGTGGAAGGTCCGCGTCACCGCCGCACCCGAGCGGGGACGCGCGAACGACGCCGTGCTCGAGCTCATCGCCGAGGCGCTCGAGCTGCCACGGGCGCGCGTCAGCCTCGTTTCGGGCGGCTCGTCGCGCGACAAGATCGTCGAGTTGGCCGGGATCGACCCGGACGAGACCGACCGGAGGCTCGCACGCGCGGGCGGAGAGGAGACGAGCGCATGAGCATCGACACCGACCGCTTCCGCAGCGTGCTGCTGGAGCGGAAGGAGAGCCTGGAGGCGTCGATCGCGAGCCACGACCTCGGCGGCGCCACGCTCACCGAGGAGACGGGTGAGCTCTCGGACGCGGCCTACGACAACCATCTCGCCGACATGGCCTCCGAAACGTACGCCCGCGAGCTCGAAGAGGGTCTCGAGGAGGACGCGGTGCGCCAGCTGCACGAGGTCGACGAGGCGCTCGCCCGCATCGCCGACGGCACCTACGGCATCTGTGCGGCCTGCGGTCGCGAGATCGGCGAGGAGCGGCTCGAGGCGCTGCCCTGGGCGACGCTCTGCATCGACGACGCGCGGAAGCAGGCCCGTTGAGCGAGCCGGCTCCACGCGTTCCCTCGCGGCCGCTCGACGTCCGCGTCGGGTCGTCGACGAATGCCCTGCGGCCGATCTCGTCGGCGGAGCGGTCGCTCGCGGCCGGGCGGCGCCAGTGGCTCGGGCTCGGCTCGATCGCCCTCGCCGCCGTCTTCGCCGACCAGCTCACGAAGCAGATCGTCTCGAGCGCGCTCTCGCTCGGCGAGTCGGTGCACATCGCCGGCCCGTTCTCGATCCACCACGTCCAGAACTCCGGCATCGCGTTCGGGCTCTTCTCCGACGCGACCTCGATCGTGATCGTCCTGACCGCGCTCGCGGTCGGGTGGATGGTCGTCTTCTTCGCGCGCTCCGGCCAGCGGCACCCGGTGCTGCCCGTCGCGCTCGGCTTCGTCCTCGGCGGCTCGACCTCGAACCTGCTCGACCGCGTCCGGCTCGGCCACGTCACCGATTTCCTCGACATCCGCTACTGGCCGGCCTTCAACCTCGCCGACACGTTCATCGTCGTCGGCGTCGCGATCCTCTTCGCCGCGCTCGCCGGCGCCGACCGGCGGCCGAGGCCGCTTGGCGACTCTCCGTTTTCGCGCCTCTGAGGCCGGCCGGCTCGACCGGGCGGTGGCGGCACGCCCCGAGGTGGGCTCCCGCGGGCTCGCCGAGCGCCTGATCGGCGCCGGCGCCGTCGTGGTCGACGGCGAGACCCGCGCGAAGAGCTTTCGCCTCGAGGGCGGGGAGGAGGTCGTCGTCGAGCTCCCCGCGCAGCCGGAGGGGCTCCGGGCGGAGGCGATGGACCTCGCGGTCGCGTGGGAGGACGAGCACCTGCTCGTCGTCGACAAGCCCGCGGGCGTGGTCGTCCACCCCGCGGGGCCGCACGGGTCGGGGACGCTCGCCCACGGCCTGCTCGCGCTCGACGCGGCGGGCGGCGACGAGGAGCGGCCCGGCATCGTCCACCGGCTCGACCGCGACACCTCGGGGCTGCTCGTCGTCGCGCGCTCGGAGGAGGCGCACCGGCGGCTCCAGGAGCTGGTCCGGCGGCGCGAGGTCGAGCGTCACTATCTCGCCCTCGTGCGTGGGCGGCCGCGCTCGCGCAGCGGCCGCATCGAGGCGCCGATCGGCCGCGACCGGACCGACCGGTCGCGCCACTCGCTCGACACGGCGACGCCGCGCGAGGCGGTGACCTGGTTCGAGGTGGCGGAGCTCCTGGCCGAGCACGCGCTCCTCGACGTGCGGCTCGAGACCGGAAGGACCCATCAGATCCGCGTGCACCTCGAGGCGATCGAGCTGCCGGTGTCGGGTGACCCCGTCTACGGCGTCCCCGGCGACCTGGGGCTCCAGCGCCAGTTCCTGCATGCCGCGCGGCTCTCGTTCGCGCACCCGTTCACGGGGGAGCGCGTCGAGGCCGAGTCGCCGCTGCCCCCGGACCTGGCGGCGGCGCTCGAGCTCGCCCGCAGCCGCTAGACTGGCACCCGTCCAGTTCCTCGTCCCGGCGACCAGGACGGGTGGGGGTGCCGCGGCTGTCAGCCCGGTTCCGCCCGCGCCCCGCCGGCGTGCAGCGCAACCAACCACGAAAGGGGCCAGTCCCTTGGCAGTCGTCTCCATGCGTGAGCTCCTGGAGGCCGGAGTCCACTTCGGCCACCAGACCCGTCGCTGGAATCCGAAGATGAAGCGCTTCATCTTCACCGAGCGCGGCGGCATCTACATCATCGACCTCCAGCAGACCTCCGAGCTGCTCGGGGAGGCGTACGACTTCGCGCGCAACATCGCGCAGCGCGGCGGCACGATCCTCTTCGTCGGCACGAAGAAGCAGGCCCAGGACGCGGTCGCCCAGGAGGCGTCGCGCGTGGGCATGCCCTACGTGGCCAACCGCTGGCTCGGCGGCCTGCTGACGAACTGGAAGACCATCTCCGACCGGATCTCGCACCTGCACGAGCTGCGCCGGCTGAAGACCGAGGGGCAGCTCGAGCTGCTGCCCGCCAAGGAGCGGATCACGATGCTCGCCGAGCTCGAGAAGCTCGAGTCGAACCTCGGCGGCGTCGCCGACCTCAAGCGCCAGCCCGACGCGATCTTCATCGTCGACCTGCGCAAGGAGCAGCTCGCGGTGCGCGAGGCGCGGCGGCTCGGCCTGCCGATCCTCGCCCTGGTGGACACGAACTGCGACCCCGACGAGGCCGACTTCGTCATCCCCGGCAACGACGACGCGATCCGCTCGTGCTCGCTGATCGTGCGCGCGATCGCCGACGGGATCGCCGCCGGCCAGACGAAGGTGACCGAGCAGGAGTTCGCCGCGAGCGAGAACGGCACCGCAGCCGAGGCGACGGGGGAGGCCGACGCGGCGCCGGCCCTCGACGAGACGCCCGCGGACGTCGAGCAGCTGAACGCCGGCGAGCGGACGGTCGAGCCGGAGGGCCCCGTCGAGACGACCAGCGAGGCGACTGCAGAGGCTGCAGAGGCCCCAGCGGCCGAGCCGACCGCCGTGGCAGCCCCGGAGACGACGACCGACGGGACGGAGGAGCAGTGAGCACGACGATTTCCGCCAGCCTCGTCAAGGAGCTCCGCGACGCCACCGGCGCGGGGATGATGGAGTGCAAGCGCGCGCTCCAGGAGACCGGCGGCGACCTCGAGGCCGCGCGCACGCTCCTGCGCGAGCGCGGCATGGCGCAGGCCGGGAAGCGCGCCGACCGCGCCACGAGCGAGGGGCTCGTCGGGTATCACGGGTCGGCCGAACGCGTGTCGATGGTCGCCGTCGGCTGCGAGACGGAGCCGGTCTCGAAGAACGACGAGTTCCAGGCGTTCGCGAAGCGCGTGCTCGACCTCGTCGAGGAGCGAGGCCCCGACGCGGTTGGCGAGCTCGAGCCCGAGCGCGTCGAGCTCGTCGGCAAGCTCGGCGAGAACATCGTCGTCACCGGCGCCGAGCGCTACGACGCGGCGTCCGGCGAGGTGCTCGGCGCCTATACGCACCCGCCCGCCAACAAGATCGGCGTCGTCGTCAAGCTCGAGGG
>DASUOK010000116.1:0-12986 GCA_036276675.1 Gaiellaceae bacterium
CGCACGTTGCGTGAGGCGATGAGGATCCGGCTCCGGCGGCTCGAGCTGGCCGACCTCGACGAGATCGAGCGGATCGAGCAGGCCTCGTACCCGACCCCCTGGTCGAGGTCGATGTTCGCGACCGAGCTCGCCAAGCCGAGCTCGCTCTCCCTCGGCGCCGTCGACGAGGCGGGCGAGCTGATCGGCTACCTCGTGCTGTCCCGCTACGTGGATGCCTGGCACGTGATGAACGTCGCCGTCGCGCCCGAGTACCGGCGGCAGGGGATCGCGCGGCTGCTGCTCGACCGCCTGTTCGAGGTGACGGCGACGGACGAGCGGCGCGGTTACACGCTCGAGGTGCGCGTCTCCAACGAGGGCGCGATCAAGCTGTACGAGACCCTCGGCTTCAAGGCGCGAGGCGTGCGCCGGGGCTACTACACGGACAACCGCGAGGACGCGCTGATCATGTGGCGCGACCCGCTGCCCGAGCACGCCGAGGCCGGATGATCCTCGGCCTCGAGACGTCCTGTGACGAGACCGCCGCGGCGCTCGTCACCCGGGCGGGCGAGATCAGGTCCAACGTGGTCTCCTCCCAGGCCGAGCTGCACGCTCGCTACGGCGGCGTCGTGCCCGAGGTCGCGTCGCGGCGGCATCTGGAGCTCGTCTCGCCGGTGCTGCGGGAGGCGCTGGGCGACGCCGGCGCGACCCTGGACGACGTCGAGGCCGTCGCGGTGACGCAGGGGCCCGGCCTCGTCGGCGCCCTGCTCGTCGGTCTCTCGGCCGCCAAGGCGGTCGCCTGGGCCAGGCGGCTGCCGCTCGTGCCGGTCGACCACCTGCACGGGCACGTGGCCTCCCTCTACCTCGGAGACGATCCCGTCGAGCCGCCGTTCACCTGCCTGCTCGCGAGCGGCGGCCACACGCTCCTGCTCGACGTGGTCGACCGGGCCGGTTACCGCGTGCTCGGCACCTCCGTCGACGACGCGGCCGGGGAGGCCTTCGACAAGGGCGCCCGGCTGCTCGGGCTCGGGTACCCCGGCGGCGCCGCGATCGACCGGCTGGCGCAGGAGGGGGATCCCGAGGCGTTCGCCTTTCCGGTCGCGCGCATGAGTGGCCTCGACTTCTCCTTCTCGGGCGTGAAGACGGCGCTCCTCTATGCCGTCCGCGACCTCGGCGACGGGGTGGACGCGCGCCGCGCCGATCTCGCGGCCTCGTACCAGAGAGCGATCGTCCGGGCGCTCGTGGAGCGCACGCAGGCGGCTGCGGCGGCGTCGGAGCGGGAGACGATCGCCGTCGTCGGCGGCGTCGCCGCGAACTCGGAGCTGCGGGCCGCGCTGCCCGGCGCCCGCTTCGCGCCGCTGCCGCTCTGCACGGACAACGCGGCGATGATCGCGTCCGCCGGCAGGTACGGCAGACCCCTTCCCTATCCTCGGTACCTTGCCCTCGATGCCTACGCCTCGCGTGCGTGAGCGGGTGAGGCTGCTGCCGGCAGCCGCGCTCGCGGCCGTCGCGCTCCTCCTCGCAACCGGGAGCCAGGGAGCCGCCGGGCCTGCCGGCACCGCCGCCGGCGCCTCCGCCTGGCGCGGCTTCGTGCAGGGCGGTCGCAGCGAGGTGGCGGTGGGGCAGCGCATGATCGTCGTCCTCCGGTACCCGTCGCTCGCCGATCGCGTCTTCCGCGCGGGCGGGCAGGCGAGCGAGTCGGAGATGCGGCGCTGGACCGCCGCCGCGCTGGCGAGCCAGAAGCAGATCGCGGCGCGACTCTCGGGTGAGGGCGTCCAGCTCGAGCCGGAGTTCGTCTACACGCGCACGTTCAACGGCTTCGCGACCGCGCTCGACTCACGGGCGCTCGCGCTGCTGGAGCGCGACCCCGACGTCAGCGGTGTCTATCCGGTTCGCGTTGCCTACCCGGCCGCCGTCGGCCCGGCGGCGCTGCGGACGAGCGAGTACGGACCAGGCTCCGGCCGTCGGGCCGAGCTGCGGCTCCCCGGTCTCGACGGTGCCGGGATCACGATCGCGCTGCTCGACACCGGCGTCGACGCGACGCACCCGTACCTGCGTGGGCGCGTGCTCGAGGGCATCGACATCCTCGACCCGGCCGGAGCTGCGACTGCGCGCCACCACCCCGAGGACGCATCCCAGCTCGAGCACCACGGGACGCAGTCGGCCGGTCTCCTCGTCGGTCGCGACGGGCCGGCCGGGCTCCACGGTGCCGCACCCGGCGCGGCGGTGTTGCCGATCAGGGTCGCCGGCTGGCAGCCGACGGCCGACGGCGGCCATGCCGTCTACGGCCGCACGGACCAGCTCCTCGCGGGGCTCGAGAGCGCCGTCGATCCCGACGGCGACGGCGACGTGCTCGATGCTGCGCGTGTCGCCGTGGTCGGGGTCGCCGAGCCGTTCGCGGCCTTCGCGGAGGGGCCGGTGGCGCGTGCGGTGGAAGGCGCGACGCGGCTCGACACGCTCGTCGTCGCCCCGGTCGGGAACGAGGGGCCGGCCGGCCCCGGCTACGGGAGCGTCGCCGGGCCCGGCGGCGCCCCGGCCGCCCTCACGGTGGGGGCGATGGACGGCCGGCTGCGCACGTCCGTCGCCCGCGTCGTCATCCGGGCCGGCCTGGGCATCCTCTTCGAGGGCGAGCTGCCGCTCGGCGGCGCCGCCGAGCAGCGGCGGACGCTGGCGCTCCAGGTCGTGCGACCCGCGGCGGAGGGGGGCGGTCGCGTGGACGTCGGCGGGCTCTCCCGCTTCTTCGACGAGGAGGGCTTCAGCGTCGTCGCCGGTCGCGCCGCGCTGCTCGAGCGCTCCGCCGTGCCGGCCGACACCGGCCGCCGGGCCGTGGAGGCGGGTGCCGCGGCGGTGCTCGTGGACGGCGACGTGCCCGCCGGTGCCCTCGGCGTCGACGAGCGGCTCGGCATCCCGATCGTCGGGCTGGCTCCCGCCGTGGCGACCTCGGTCCGTGAGGCACTCGCGCGCGGCATTCCCGTTCAGGTCTCCCTCGGTGCGCCTCACTGGCAGGACAACGACGCCGCGGGCCGCGTGGCGCCCTTCTCCTCGCACGGCCTCGCCTTCGGCGGCGGGGTCAAGCCGGAGCTCGTCGTCCGCGGCGTGGAGCTGCTGACCGCCGACGCGGGTCGGACGGACGGGCGTGTGCCGCGGTACGGGACCGTGAGCGGGTCGAGCGCCGCCGCGGCGATCGCCGGCGGCGCCGCGGCGCGCGTCGCCCAGGCGCGGCCCGAGCTCGACGCGGAGGCGCTGAAGGGGGTGCTCGTCGGCACGGCGATCCCGCAGCGGGACACGCGAACCGCCGCCCAGGGGGCGGGGCTGCTCGATCCGGGCGCGGCGGTGGTCGCCGAGGTCGCTGCCGCACCGGCGACGGTGGCGTTCGGCGCGGCGCGGGAGCAGGGGTGGACCTCGACACGCACGATCCGCATCCGCAACGTCACCAACCGGCGCCTCCGCGTGCAGCTCGTTGCGAACGTGCAGGGGATCGCCGGCGTCTCGGTCTCCGTCGTGCCACAACGCGCGCTCCTCCGGGCCGGGACGGAGCGCGAGGTCGAGCTGACGGCGCGCGTCGCCTTCCTGCCGCGCGGGCTCGGCGCGATCACGGGGGCCGCTCGTGTGCAGGTGGCCGGCGGCGGTGAGATCGCGATCCCCTGGGCGGTGGCGCTGCCCCTCGGTGCCGCGCCGCTGCTGGCGGACGTGCGGCTCTCCGCTCCGTCGTTCCGGGCGTCCGACAGCGCTCCGGCCGTGCTGAGCGTCCGCGCCGGCGCCGTCAGCGACCGCGACGGCCGTACGCAGCTCCAGCCCCTGGCTCGGCTCGAAGTCGAGCTCTGGCGCGGGAACAACCGGCTCGGCGTGCTGGCGCGCCTCCGCAACGTGCTCCCCGGGAACTACGCCTTCGGCGTCACGGGCCGCGGGCCGCGCGGTGTCGGGCTGGCGAAGGGGCCGTATCGGCTGCGGGTGGTCGCCACGCCGCCGGAGGGCGAGCCCGAAGCCGCGATCGTGCGCTTCCGGATCAGCTGAGCCGCGGTTGTAGACTGCCCGCGGCGATGACGTCGACGGAGACGACCCACCTCCGCGAGAACCCGTTCGAGCTTGCCCGCCTGCAGCTCCGGCGCATCGGCGAGACGTTCGGCATCGACGGCAACCTGATCAACGTCCTCTCCGAGTGCAAGAAGTCGGTCGAGGTCTCCATTCCGGTGGCGATGGACGACGGCACCTTCCACGTCTACACCGGCTACCGGGTGACGCACAACATCGCGCGCGGCCCGTCGAAGGGCGGCATCCGCTACCACCCCGCGGTGACCGAGGACGAGGTGAAGGCGCTCGCCATGGGGATGACCTGGAAGTGCGCGCTGATGGGGCTCCCGTTCGGCGGGGCCAAGGGAGGGATCGCCTTCGATCCCAAGCACGTCTCCCGGGGCGAGCTCGAGCGGCTGACCCGCCGCTACACGACCGAGATCATCAACGAGATCGGGCCTGAGAAGGACATCCCCGCGCCGGACGTCGGCACCGACGAGAGCGTGATGGCCTGGATCTTCGACACCTACTCGATGAACAAGGGGCACTCCGTCCTCGGCGTCGTGACGGGCAAGCCGCTCGCGATCGGCGGCTCGGTCGGCCGGCGCGAGGCGACCGCGCGCGGCGCGATGTTCTGCATCGCCGACGTGCTCGGGGAGGAGTCGGAGGGGATCGACGGCCTCCGCGTCGCCGTGCAGGGTGCCGGCAAGGTCGGGGCCGGCCTGGCGCGCATGCTCGCCGAGCAGGGAGCACGCATCGTCGCGATCTCGGACTCCAAGGGCGGCATCCACGACCCGGCGGGACTCGACGTCCCGGCCGCGCTCGCCTACAAGGCGGAGACCGGCGGCTTCGAGGGCTTCCGCGGCGGCGACGCGCTGACGAACGACGAGCTGATCGCGATCGACTGCGACGTGCTGGCGCCGTGTGCGCTCGAGCAGGTGATCACGGAGGACAACGCCGAGAGCGTGAAGGCGCGCATCGTCTGCGAGGGCGCGAACGGGCCCGTCACACCGGCCGCGGACGAGATCCTCGAGGACCGCGGCGTCGTCGTCCTGCCGGACGTGCTCGCGAACGCGGGTGGCGTGGTCGTCTCCTACTTCGAGTGGGTGCAGGGGCTGCAGGAGTACTTCTGGAAGGAGGAGCAGGTGCACGAGCGGCTGAACGAGATCGTCACGCGCGCCTTCCGGGAGACGTGGGAGACGAAGGCGCAGCGCGGCACGAGCATGCGCATGGCCGCGTACGGGATCGGGGTGCGCCGGGTGGCCGAGGCGACCGTCACGCGTGGCCTCTACCCCTAGCCGGGTCGTCGTCTACACCGCGCGCGGCTGTCACCTCTGCGAGGGGGCGCTCGCGGTGGTGCGCGAGGTCTGCGGGGACGGGTTCGCGACGGTCGACATCGAGGGCGACCCGGAGCTGGAGGCACGCTACCGCGAGTCGCTGCCGGTGGTGGAGATCGACGGCGAGCGCGCGTTCACGTACTTCGTGACGTCCGACGCGCTGCGCGAGCGGCTCCGGCAGCGCGGCTGACGGTTCGCCGGACCGGGCGGGCCGAGCGCTGGCATCATGTGACGCGTTGTCACAAACAGAGAGGAGCGACCGCGTGGCGGAACGGCTGACGGTTGGTGTTGCTGCTCGCCTCAGCCGGTACCTGCAGGTGCTGACGCAGGCGAGGAAGATGGGGAAGGACCGGATCTCCTCGCAGGAGATCTCCGACTACACCAACATCAACGCCACGCAGATCCGGCGCGACCTCTCCGGCTTCGGCAAGTTCGGCAAGCGCGGGGTCGGCTACAACATCGACTCGCTGCTCGGCGAGATCAGGCGCATCCTGCGCACGCAGGGCCAGCACAACATCGCGCTCGTCGGCGCCGGGCGGCTCGGCCAGGCGATCGCGAGCTCGCCCATCTTCGGCGAGCACGGGATCAACATCGCCGCCGTCTTCGACACCGACCCCGACAAGGTCGGCCGCGCGATCGGCAACCTGCGCGTGACGCCGTACTCGTCCCTGCGCGACGCGGTGCGCGACAACAACATCATCGTGGGCGTGATCGCCGTGCCGGCCGACGGCGCCCAGGACGCCGCCGACGACCTGATCGACGCGGGCGTGAAGATCATCTTCAACTACTCGGAGGCGCTCCTCGACGTGCCCGCCGACGTGGCGGTGCACGCCTCGAACCCGGCGGTCGAGCTCCTCTACGCCCTCTACTTCCACTTGACGTAGCGGCCCAGGCGGGCCCGCGCGCGAGGGACAGGATGCGGCCGTGAGGATCCTGCTCTGGCACGGGTACCTGCTCGGCGGGACGGGCTCGAACGTCTACACGCGCTCGCTGGCGCGGGAGTGGAGTCGCGCCGGGCACGAGGTCGTCGTGCTCTCGCAGGAGCCGCACCCGGAGCAGTACGACCTCGGCGGCGCCGCGACGGCGCGGCCCGACGTGCACGGGCTGCTGCCCGTCTTCGTCCGCGACCGCTACGAGGGCTACGAGGTCAAGCTCGTGCAGGAGTGCACGCAGCCCGAGCTCGACGCGTGGGTGGAGGCGAACGCGGCGGCGCTGCGCGAGCTGCTCCCCGCCGACGCCGTTCTCTGCAACCACGTCCTGCTCGGCGGCCCCGTGGGCGCGGCGAGCGGCGCCCGCTTCGCCGTCAAGGCCCACGGCTCCGAGCTCGAGTACGCCATGCGCGGCAACGAGCGGCTCGCCGCGTGGGGGAGGGAGACGCTCGCGCGGGCGGAGGCCGTCTTCGTCGGGTCGGAGCACATCCGGCAGGTGCTCGAGGACGTCGTCGGGCGGGTCGAGCGCGTGGTCGAGGTGCCGCCGGGTGTGGACATCGACGAGTGGCGCCCGCGCCCTCGTGACGAGGCGCTCGCCGGGCTCGTCGCCGAGTCGCGTCGCGATCCGCCGAATCCCGGCAACGCGAGCGAGCGGCTGCCCGACGAGGGCAACGGCGACCGGCTCGCCTCCTTCCTCGGCGCGGACGAGCCGACGGTCGTCTACTTCGGCAAGCTCCTCTACAACAAGGGCGTGCACGTGCTGCTCGACGCGCTGCGCGGTGTGGACGCGCGCGCCGTGATCGTGGGCTTCGGCGACTACCGGGAGGAGCTCGAGCGGGCGGCCCCGCCGCGCACGCTCTTCACCGGGCCGCTCGAGCACCGCCACCTCGTCCACCTGCTGGCGCTCGCCGACGCGACCGTCGTCCCCTCCATCTTCCCGGAGGCGTTCGGCATGGTTGCCGCGGAGGCGGCCGCAGCGGGATCGCCGCCGCTCGTGGCGCGGCACTCGGGCCTCGCCGAGGTCGCGGCCGGGCTCGCCGAGGAGTACCCGCCGCGCCTGCGCCACCTCACCTCGTTCACGACCGGCGACGCCGGGGAGCTCGCCGACAAGCTGAACGAGCTCCTCGCGCTCCCCGCCGCGGAGCGGGCCGAGGTCGCCGCCGCCGCCCGGCGCGCGGTCGTCGAGCGCTGGAGCTGGGCCGGGGTCGCGAGGCGGCTCCTGGAGCCGTTCAACTACCCTGGCGCCCATGAGCCGCACGGCGATGGGTGACGAGCTCCTGCGGGCGGCTCGCGAGCGTTTCGACGGCGGGACCGATTTCACCGTCGCCGTCGAGGAGGAGTTCGCCCTCCTCGACCCCGATTCGCTCGACCTCGTCAACCGCTTCGAGGACGTGCAGGCGGCTGCGCTCGGGACGGCGCTCGAGCCGCACCTCGTCGGCGAGCTGATCGCCTCCGAGGTCGAGATCAAGACCGGGCGCTGCGAGAGCTTCGCCGACGTCCCGGCCACGCTCGTGGAGCGGCGGGCGCAGCTCGCCGCGCTCGTCGAGCCGATGGGGCTCGCGCTCGGCGCGACGGGCACGCATCCCTGGTCGGACTGGCGCGACCAGCGGATCATCGACACGCCGCACTACCGGCGCAACAACGAGATCCTCCAGTACGTCGTCTGGCGCAACAACACCTTCGGGCTGCACGTCCACGTCGGCATCCGCGGTGCCGACCGCGTCATCGCCGTCACGAACGCGCTCCGCGGCTTCTTGCCGGAGCTGCTCGCCCTGTCGGCGAGCTCGCCCGTCGTCGAGCGCTGCGTCACCGGACTCCACTCGGCGCGGACGCAGATCTTCACCCGCTTCTTCCCGCGCTGCGGCGTGCCGGACGCGTTCGCGTCGTGGCAGGAGTACGAGGACTACGTGCGCTTCCTCTATGCGACCGGGTCGATCGACGAGCCGACGCAGCTCTGGTGGAGCGTGCGCCCGCACCTGTCGTTCCCGACGGTGGAGATCCGCATCTGCGACGCGCAGCCCGACGTCGGTGACGCGCAGGCGCTCGCCGCGTTCGCCTACGCGCTGACGGCGCGAATCGCGCGCGCGCTCGACGAGGGCGAGCCGCTGCCCGACCAGCCGCACCGCCTGATCGAGGAGAACCTCTGGCGGGCCATCCGCCACGGCCTCGGCGGCGAGCTGATCGACCTCGCGAGCGGCGAGGTGCTGCCGACGCGGGCACGGCTGGAGCGGCTGCTCGACTGGGTCGCGCCCGTCGCCGACGAGCTCGGCGCAGCCACGCACCTCGCGCTCCCGGAGCAGAACGCGGCCGAGCGGCAGTACGCGCGGCTCGCCGAGGGGGCGACGCTCGAGGAGCTCTACGCCGAGCAGGTCGGAGTGCCGGTTCGTGGCTGACGAGGATGCGCCCGTCACCGAGGCGGAGCTGCTCGAGGCGCTCTCCCAGCTGCGGGTGAGCGACCTGCTCGTGCAGACGCTCTCCACCGTCTCCTCGCTCGCCTACCACCGTCTGGCGGAGGAGAGCCGCGACCTCGAGCAGGCACGGCTCGCGATCGAGGCGTTGCGGGCGCTCGTGCCCGTCCTGCGCGGCGCGGTGCCCGACGAGCTCGTGCGCGACTTCGAGCGGGTGACGGCGGACCTCCAGCTCGGCTACGCCGGCGCGGTCGGCAGCGCCGAGACGTAGGCACGACCGGAGCTTGTGATACATAATCCCCCGCGCCGAGACAGCTCGGCGTTCACTTTGTGACGGGTTGATCGGACGGAGGCTTGATGGATTTCTTCAATGACCACGCGGTCGCGCTCGCGCTGATCTGCGCGTCGATCGGCGTGGGCTTCGGGCTCTACTTCACGCTCTGGCTGCTCCGCCAGCCCGCCGGCAGCGAGCAGATGCAGGAGATCGCGCGCGCCATCCAGGAGGGCGCTGCCGCCTACCTGCGGCGCCAGTACCTGACGATCGCGGCCGTCGCGCTCGTGCCGTTCCTCGTGATCGGCTTCTACGAGGAGCTCGGCTGGGGCACGGCGATCGGCTTCGCGATCGGTGCCATCCTCTCCGCGGCCGCGGGGTTCATCGGCATGAACGTCGCCGTGCGCTCGAACGTGCGCACCGCGGAGGCCGCCAAGTCCGGGCTCCGCCCCGCCTTCAACGTCGCCTTCCGCGCCGGCTCCGTCGCGGGCCTGCTCGTGGTCGGCCTCGGCCTGCTCGGCGTCGCCGGCTACTACGGCTTCCTGACGGGCGTCCTCGACAACAGCCAGGACTCGGCGATCGACGACCTGATCGGCCTCGCCTTCGGCGGCTCGCTGATCTCCGTCTTCGCGCGTCTCGGCGGCGGCATCTTCACCAAGGCCGCCGACGTGGGCGCCGACCTCGTCGGCAAGATCGAGGCCGGCATCCCCGAGGACGACCCGCGCAACCCGGCCGTGATCGCCGACAACGTCGGCGACAACGTCGGCGACTGCGCCGGCATGGCCGCCGACCTGTTCGAGACCTACGCCGTCACCGCGGTCGCCGTGATGCTGCTCGGCACCGCCTTCCCCGCCGGGAACCTGCCGCTGTTCCCGCTCGCGATCGGCGCGATCTCGATCCTCTCGTCCGTGATCGGCGTCTACTTCGCCCGCGTCGGCAAGAGCGGCTCGATCATCAACGCCCTCTACCAGAGCGTGATCGTGGCGACCGTGCTCTCCGCGATCGGGTTCATCCCGGTGACGCTCGCCTTCGACGAGGGCAACTTCACCTTCGGCCAGCTCTACGGCTCCGCCCTCGTCGGCCTCGTGATCACGTTCTCGCTCGTCGCGATCACCGAGTTCTACACGGGCTCGCGCTGGAACCCCGTCAAATCGATCGCGAAGGCCTCACAGACCGGCCACGCCACCAACATCATCGAGGGCCTCGCCGTGGGCATGCGCGCGACGGGCGCCCCCGTGCTCGTGATCGCGGCCGGCATCATCGCCGCGTACGAGATCGCCGGCGGCGGCCGCGAGGGCCTCTACGGGATCGCGATCGCCGTGATGGCACAGCTCTCCATGGCCGGGCTGATCGTGGCCCTGGACGCGTTCGGTCCCGTCACCGACAACGCCGGCGGCATCGCCGAGATGGCCGGGCTCGACGAGTCCGTGCGCGCGATCACCGATCCGCTCGACGCTGTCGGCAACACGACGAAGGCGGTCACGAAGGGCTACGCGATCGGCTCCGCCGGCCTCGCCGCCCTCGTGCTCTTCGACGAGTACACACGCGGCCTCGGCGACGAGGGGCTGGACGTCTCGTTCAACCTCGCCGACCCCTACGTGATCGCCGGGCTGTTCATCGGCGGCCTGATGCCGTTCCTCTTCGCGGCCCTCGCGATGACGGCCGTGGGGCGCGCCGGCGGCGAGGTCGTCGTCGAGGTGCGGCGGCAGTTCCGCGAGATGCCCGGGATCATGGAGGGCACGCAGCGGCCCGACTACAGCAAGGCCGTCGACCTCGTGGCGAAGTCGGCGATCAACAAGATGCTGCTGCCGGCGCTGATCCCCGTCGCCATCCCGATCGCGGTGGGGATCATCAGCCCCGAGGCGCTCGGCGGCCTGCTGATCGGCACGATCGTCACCGGCATCTTCCTCGCGATCTCGATGACCTCGGGCGGCGGCGCCTGGGACAACGCGAAGAAGCTGATCGAGGACGGCCTCTACGGCGGCAAGGGCTCCGAGGCGCACGCCGCCTCCGTCACGGGCGACACAGTCGGCGATCCCTACAAGGACACCGCCGGCCCCGCGATCAACCCGATGATCAAGATCGCCAACATCGTCGCGATCCTGATCATCCCCCTGCTGGTCTCGATCCACGGTTAGCCGCGCCGGGTGCGGGGAGCCGCCGAGCTCCCCGCACCTGCGTCGCTTGTAACACCTGCACCGATCGCAGTAGGATCGGCCCGCTTGGGAAGGGCCGCCTGCGGGCGGCCGCGTATCGGGTTCGAGGGGAGAGACATGAAGCGATCACGGCGATTGGCGCGCGTGGGCGTGCTGCTCGTGCTGCTCGGCCTCCTGGCCGGGCTCGGCGGCGCCGGGAGCGGCGACGCCAAGGACGGCAAGGGGAAGGGCGTCGACCCGGCGCTCCTCCAGCAGCTGAAGGACGGGGCCCGTGGCTCCGTCGCGGTGAGCACGAAGGCGGCGACGAAGCACGTCGGCTTCGTGCGCGCGGGCCGCAACGGCGACCTGCTGCCGGGGAGCTCCGGCACGGCGAGAGCGAAGGCAACGGACTTCGTCCGCGAGTACGGCCAGATCCTGGGCGCCGGCAGCGAGTCGACGCTCGAGGAGGTCTCCTCGACGACGGACTCGCTCGGCGCGACGCACGTGACGTACCGGCAGTTCTACAAGGGTGTCCCGGTCTGGGCGGGCACCATCAAGACGCACACGGACGCGCAGGGGAATCTCACGGCCGTCAACGGTGTCGCGGTGCCGGACCTCGCGCTCGACACGACGCCGCGGCTCACCGCCGCCGAAGCCGGCGCGCGGGCGATCGCCGCAGTCGTCGCGGATCCGCCGACGGGGGAGTCCGGCGAGGCGGCGCAGCTCTCCGCCGGCGAGCTTCGGGTCGCATCGGCGACGCTCTACGTCTACCGGATCGGCCTGCCGCGCGGCGTCGAGGGCACCAGCCAGCTCGTGTACGAGGTCACGGTCACGAACGACGCGAACGTGCGCGACGTCGTGTTCGTGCACGCGAACGCGGGCAAGGTCGTCAACCGCTACTCGACGATCCACGACGCCCTCTTCCGGCGCCTGTTCGAGATGAACACGGGCAACCAGGTCTGGCAGGAGGGCGATCTGTTCCCCGGCTCGCTGAACCAGGACCAGCAGAACATCGTCACGTTCAGCGGCGACTCGTACTGGCACTTCCAGAATGCGTTCGCACGGGATTCCTACGACGGCGCCGGCGCGGAGATGCGGTCGGTGAACAACGACCCGACCATCAACTGCCCGAACGCAAACTGGAACGGCGCGACCACGAACTACTGCAACGGCGTCACCTCCGACGACGTCGTCGCGCACGAGTGGGGACATGCGTACACGCAGTTCACCCACGACCTGATCTACCAGTGGCAGCCGGGTGCCCTGAACGAGTCCTACTCGGACATCTGGGGCGAGACGGTCGACATGTTGAACGGCGTCGGCACCGACGCACCAGCTGCCGTCCGGACCGGCGGCTCCTGCTCCACGCACACGACTCCGGTGCCCGTGCTGGCCATCAACAGCCCGGCCTCGATCGCGAGGCTCTGTGCGGCCGGTGCGGCGGCGTTCGGTCCGTCGGTCACCTCCGCCGGGACGACCGCCGACATCGTGCTCGCCGACGACGGCGCGGCTCCGACGAGCGACGGCTGCACGCCGTTCGTCAACGCTGCGCAGATTGCCGGCAAGGTCGCGCTGATCGACCGCGGCGTCTGCGCCTTCACGATCAAGGTCAAGAACGCGCAGAACGCCGGTGCGATCGGGGCGGTCGTCGCCAACATCAACGGCGGCGGTGCCTTCGGCCTGGGTGGCGCCGACGCAACGATCACGATCCCATCGCTCGGCATCTCACAGGCCCACGGTGACCTGATCAAGGGCGAGCTGTCGGCGGGTACCGCGGTCAACGTCAGCCTGAGGCTCCGGGGTGGTGCAAGCCCACCGGAGGATTCCTACCGCTGGCTGATGGGCGAGGACTCCACGGCGTTCGGCGGCGCGATCCGCGACATGTGGACGCCCACCTGCCTCGGGGATCCCGGCAAGGT
>DASUOK010000117.1:0-2450 GCA_036276675.1 Gaiellaceae bacterium
GACGAGCACGCCCGCACCCGCGAGCGGCAGCACGACCGCCCAGAGCAGCCTGCGAGCCATCCCCGGCAGTGTGCCAGGGCGTCGCCGCCCCGAGCGCGGCTAACCCGTCTCGGCGAGCCGCTCGCGCACGAGCTCGTTCACCACGCGCGGATTGGCCTTGCCCTGGGTCTCCTTCATCACCTGGCCGACGAAGAAGCCGAGCAGCCCTTCCTTGCCGCCGCGGTAGTCGGCGGCCTGCTCGGGGTGCGCGGCGACCACGCGGGCCACCACCGGCCCCAGCTCCGACGCATCCGAGACGGCTTCCTGGGCGAGGTACGCGTCGGCCGAGAAGCCCGGCTCCACGACCTTCGTCAGCGCCTCGTCGAGCGCTGCGCGGGGAATCCGCTCCCGCGCCTCGACGAGCCGGGCGAGCTCGGCGGGGTCGACCGCCGTGCCGTCCACGCCGGCGAGACGGTTCGCGATCAGGTTCGCGGCGGCGACCCGGTCGGCGCCGGCGGCGACCGTCGCCTCGTACAGCCGGTCGAGCCCGCCGGTGACAAGGACGGTCGCGCGGTCGAGGTCGAGGTCGGCGGCCACCCGGCGGATCCGCGCGGCCGGGAGCTCCGGCAGCTCGCCGCGCAGCCGCTCGATCAGCTCCGCCGGGGGCTCGACCGGAACGAGGTCCGGCTCCGGGAAGTAGCGGTAGTCGTCCGCCTCCTCCTTCGAGCGGCGCGGCGTCAGCGTGCCGGTGGCGGCGTCGAAGTCGTACGTCTCCTGCACGACCTCGCCGCCGGCCTCGTAGAGGGCCGTCTGACGCGCGACCTCCGCGTCGATGCCCTGGGCGACGAAGCGGAACGAGTTCATGTTCTTCAGCTCGCAGCGCGTCCGCAGCTCGTCCGATCCGGCCGGGCGCACCGAGACGTTCGCGTCGACGCGCAGCGTGCCCTTCTCCATCTCGGCGTCGGAGATGCCGAGCTCGACGATCGTCTGGCGCAGCAGCTGCAGGAAGCGGCGCGCCTGCTCGGCGGAGTGAAGGTCGGGGCCGGTGACGATCTCGACGAGGGGCGTGCCGCCGCGGTTGAAGTCGACGAGCGAGTGCTCGGCGCCGCCGATCCGCCCCGTGCGGCCGCCGACGTGCGTCGTCTTCGCCGCGTCCTCCTCCAGGTGCGCACGGACGATCGAGACCTCGTGCTCGCCGTCCGCGAACGGGACGAGCATCTTGCCGTTGATGCAAGAAGGCCGATCGTACTGGGAGATCTGATAGCCCTTGGGGAGATCGGGGTAGAAGTAGTTCTTGCGCGCGAAGACGGCCCTGGCGGCGACCTCGCAGTCGAGCGCGAGGCCGAGCTTGAGCGTCCATGCGAGCGCCGTCCCGTTGGGGACCGGCAGCGCGCCGGGGAAGCCGAGGCAGACGGGGCACGTCTGCGTGTTCGGGCCGCCGCCGAAGCCGTTCGCGCAGCGGCAGAACATCTTCGTCCGCGTCTTCAGCTGGACGTGGATCTCCAGGCCGATCACCGGCTCCCAGGCGATGGCTGTCATCTCAGCCGCTCCGGGACGGGATCGAAGCCGAGCGAGTCCTCGAGCACGCGGGCGGTGCGGAAGAGCGCGTTCTCGGAGAACTGCGGCCCGATCAGCTGCAGGCCGACGGGCAATCCCGCCGAGAGGCCGCAGGGGATGTTCAGGCCCGGCAGCCCGGCCATGCACGAGGGGATCGTGAGCAGGTCGGAGAGATACATCGCGAGCGGGTTCGCCGCCTTCTCGCCGAGGCGGAACGCGACCGTCGGCGAGGTCGGCGAGACGAGGACGTCGAACCGCTCGAACGCGGCGGCGTGCTCGCGCGCGATCACCGTCCGCACCTTCTGCGCCTGGCCGTAGAACGCCTCGAAGTACCCGGCAGAGAGCGCGTACGTGCCGAGCATGATCCGCCGCTTCGGCTCGTCCCCGAAGCCGGCATCACGCGTGCGCTCGACCATCTCCACGTACGTTTCCCCGTCGACGCGCGCGCCGTAGCGGACGCCGTCGTAGCGGGCGAGGTTCGAGGACGCCTCGGCCGGCGCGATCAGGTAGTAGCAGGCCAGGCCGTACTCGACGGAGCGCGGCAGCTCGCACTCCCCCACCTCCGCTCCGAGCTCGCGCGCCAGCTCGATCGCGCCCGCCACGGCCGCCGCCACGCCCGGCTCGATCCCCTCGGCCTCGTTCAGCTCCCGCGGGACGCCGATCCGCACCCCCTTCAGGTCGCCGGCCTCGGGCAGGCGGACCGGCTCCGGCAGCTCGACCGTGGTCGAGTCGCGCGGGTCACGGCCGGCGATCAGCGAGTAGAGGAGCGCGCAGTCGCGCACGTTCCGGGCGACCGGCCCGATCTGGTCGAGGCTGGACGCGAAGGCGACGATGCCGTAGCGGCTGACGCTGCCGTAGGTGGGTCGCAGGCCGACGTTGCCGCAGAGCGCGGAGGGCTGCTTGATCGAGCCGCC
>DASUOK010000118.1:0-11796 GCA_036276675.1 Gaiellaceae bacterium
CTCGCGCGCGACGAGCGACATCGAGTACCGCTACCCGATGGGCTGGTCCGAGCTCGAGGGCGTGGCCAACCGCGGCGACTACGACCTGACCCAGCACAGCGAGGCCTCCGGGACGAAGCTCGAGTGGGTCGACGCCGGCACCGGCGAGCGCTTCGTGCCGCACGTGATCGAGCCGGCGCTGGGCCTCAACCGCTCGATGCTGACGTTCCTCATCGACGCCTACGACGAGGAGGTCGTCGCCGGGCGCGAGCGCACGGTGCTCAGGCTCCACCCGCGCCTCGCGCCGGTGAAGGCCGCGGTGCTGCCCCTGATCGGCAAGAGCGAGGAGATGGTCTCGAAGGCCCGCTCGCTCTTCGACGAGCTGCGGCACGTGCTCAGCGTCGAGTACGACGACGGCGGCGCGATCGGGCGCCGCTACCGGCGTCAGGACGAGATCGGCACGCCATGGGGGCTCACGATCGACGAGCAGACGCTCGCCGACGACACGGTCACGATCCGCGACCGGGACTCGCTCGCGCAGGAGCGGCTCTCGCTCGGCCGCGTCCGGGAGCACCTGCTCGACCGGCTCGGCGAGCCCTGGTCGACGCCCAAGTCTGGCTAGCCCGGGCGGGCGCGCTCGAGCACACGCTCGCTCGCGGCGCGGAAGCCGAACTTCTCGTAGAGCGCGTGCGCGTCGGCCGTGTGCAGGAGCCACGCCGTCGCCGCGAGCGGCCCCTCCTCGACGCTGAAGCGGACGAGCTCCACACCGAGGCCGCGCGCGCGGTGCTCGGGCAGCACGTACACGTCCGCGAGATAGGAGCGCACGTGGAGGTCGGAGAGGGAGCGGCTGAAGCCGACCTGCGCGCCCTCGTGGTAGAGCCCGCACACCCGCTGGGCGCTCTCGATCAGCGCGTCCATCACCTCGCGCGGCCGCCCGCGCGCCCAGTACGACTCGCCGGCGAGATAGGCGTGGACGGCCGCGCGGTCGATGCGCCCCTTGTCGTCGTCGAGCTCGTAGCCGCCGGCGAGCTGGCGCCTCATGCGGACAGCGTGCGCAGGCGGAAGCCCCCGTGGTGCTCGTACGAGGCCTGCACGACGTTCAGCGTCTCGCGGGCGCCGCGGTCGCTCAGCCCCGCGTCGCCCGCGCCGGCGAGCGGGCTCGTCAGGAGCGCGCGGATGCCGCGCAGGCCCTCCGGCGAGAGCGACACCGTCCCGGGCCCGCAGGGGTGGCAGACGGCGCCGCCGCCGGTCGGCAGGTAGCCGACGAGCCCGTCCACCGAGCCGCACTCGACGCAGCTGTCGAGGTGCGGCATGTAGCCGGAGAGCCAGAGGAGCTTGAGCTGGAACGAGAGCGCGAGCGGGTCGAGGCGCGGCACGAGCGGGGCACGCGACGGCAGCTCGTCGAGGGTGTCGAGGAAGCGCGTCAGCGCCGTGAACGCGCGCTCGCTCGCCTCCTGCTCCGGGAAGAGGCGCAGCATCGCCTCCGCCCCGATCAGGCCGACGCCGAGCCGGTAGGGATCCTCGCGCGCCTCGTGGTGCGAGCGGATCAGCGAGACGCCCGTGACGGTGCCGAGCTCGCCGGAGCCCTGGTGCAGCATCAGCTCGACGTGCGAGAGCGGCTCGAGCCGCGCCCCGAAGCGCGACTTCGTCTTGCGCACGCCCTTCGCCACGGCGCCGACGCGGCCGCGGTCGGCCGTGTAGGCGTGCAGCACGCGATCCGCCTCGCCGAGGCGGAACGAGCGCAGGACGACCGCCTCGGTCTTGGTGATCCGGGCCATGGCTTCGAGTCTAGAGCGGCCGCCGGGGGGAACGATCTCCGCTCCGGCTACGTTTCACGTCCGTGGCGCGAATCCAGATCTACACGACGCGGTGGTGCGGCTACTGCGTCAGGGCGAAGACGCTCCTCGAGGGCAAGGGGATCCCGTACGAGGAGATCGCCGTCGACGACGACCCGGCCTTCCGGCAGCGGCTGCTCGACCTCACCGGCGGCTGGACCGTGCCGCAGATCGTGATCGACGGCGAGCCGATCGGCGGGTACACCGAGCTGTGGCGGCTCGACAGCTCGGGCGCGCTCGCCGAGAAGCTCGTCGCGTAAGCGCGGGCCTGTCGGAGGCGGCTTGTAGCCTCCGCCGCATCGCGACCGCGCTCCTTCCCCGGGTCTCCGCAGGCACGGCGGCACCCTTCCTGACAGCCGCCGTCGCCGTCACGGGGCTGGGCGCCGCCAACGGGGGGTACTTCCCGGCCGAGTGGGGGCTCGCGATCCTCGGCTTCGTGCTGGTCGCGGCCGGTGCGCTGCTGCTCACCGAGCCGGAGCGCCCGCAAGGCCTCGCGCTCGCCTTCCTGACGGGGTTGCTCACGCTGGCGCTCTGGGCGGGGCTCTCCGCGCTCTGGTCGCCAGGCGCGCACGCACCGGTGCTCGAGGCGGAGCGGGGGCTCGTCTACGTCGCGGCCGCTGCGGCGGGGCTGCTCGTCGTGCGGACCTCCGCGGGCGCCGGAGCCCTCCTCGCCGGTGTCCTCGCGGGCACGGTCGCACTGTCGCTCTACGCACTCGGCACGCGGCTCTTCCCGGGCCACCTCGGCGGAGCGTACGACCCCTCGAGCGGGTACCAGCTGGCGGAGCCGCTCGGCTACTGGAACGCCCTCGGCCTGCTGGTCGTGATCGGCCTCGCCGTCGCACTCGGGCTCGCGGCTCACGGGGAGGCTCTCGCCACCCGTGCGTTCGCAGCTATGGCGCTCACGGCTCTGCTGCCGACGCTCTACTTCACCTTCAGCCGCGGTGCGCTCGTCGGCCTGGCGGTCGCGCTCGTCGTCCAGGTCGGGCTCGACCGGCACCGCGGCCGGCTCGTCGTCAGCGGGATCGTGCTCGGCGCACCGGCAGCGCTCGGCGTGCTGTGGGCCTCCGACCATCACGCGCTCACGGCACCGGGGGCGACCCTGCAGACGGCCCAGGCGGAGGGCGCCCACCTCACCTGGCGCCTGGCCGTGCTGGCGCTCGTTGCGGCGGCGCTCGTGCCGTTGCTCGCGCTCGCGGAGCGGCGGGTCCGCCCCACGCCGGCGGCGAGCCGACGGCTCGCCGCCTCCGCGGCGGTCGCCGCGCTGGCGGTCACCGTCGCCGTCGTCGTCGCCGCCGGCGGGCCCGTCCCCATCGTGGAGCGCGGCGTCGACTCGTTCTCCGAGCCGCTCCCGACCGGCACCGGAGATCTGGAGGGCCGGTTGCTGAGCGTCTCCGGCAACGGCCGCAGCGACTACTGGCGCGTCGCCGGTGGCATGGTCCGCGACGAGCCTCTCCTCGGCGGCGGCGCGGGCTCGTTCGAACGGGCCTGGCTCCGGGAGCGTCCGACCTCCTTCTACGCGCGTGACGCCCACAACCTCTATCTCGAGACCCTCGCCGAGCTGGGGCCGGTCGGGCTCCTCGTACTCGCAGCGACGCTCGCGCTGCCGCTCGTCGCGCTCCGGCGGGGCCGGCGCGCGACCTTGGCTGCCGCAGGGGCGAGCGCCTATGCGGCTTTCCTCGTGCACGCCGCGGTCGACTGGCACTGGGAGGTGCCGGGCGTGGCGGTACCGGCGCTCCTCTGCGGAGTCGCCCTGCTCGTCTGGGGCCGAGGGGTAAGCGCGCCGTTCGGACCCCGCGAGCGCCGCTACGCGCTCGCCTTCGCCGTGCCGCTGACGGCGCTTGCGCTCGTCGCACACGTCGGCAACCGCGCCGTGGCCGCGAGCGAGGACGCCACGGCGGCCGGCTCGACCGCGGACGGAGCCGCGCACGCCCGCCGGGCTCGGACCTGGGCGCCCTGGTCGCACCGGCCGCACCAGCTGCTCGGCGAAGCGCAGCTCGCCCGACGCGAGGACGAGGCCGCTCGCAGGAGCCTGCGCCGGGCGCTCGAGCTCGACGGCGAGGACTGGAGCATCTGGTACGACCTGGCGCTCGTGACGGAGGGCGCCGCGCGTGAGCACGCGCTCGCTCAGGCGGCGCGCCTGAATCCCCTGAGCCCGGAGCTCGCCGACCTCCTTACGGATTCTTAACGTTTGCGGTGCAGGGCTTCGGCGCCTGCGGCGTCTCTCTGGGTGACGACGGCTTCAGCAACCCGAGAGGACACACTTGGACAACGCAACCGGATCGGACCGAAAGCGGCTCGCCACCGCCTTCGCGCTCGTCACGGGCATCGTGGCGCTCTTCGTCACCCTGGGCGGCGTCGGCGTCGCCCAGAGCGCCGTCGGGGCCGCGCACGGCCAGTACGGCAAGAAGGCGACCGTTTGCCACAAGGGCAAGAAGACGATCAGCATCGGCAAGGCCGCCGTCGCGGCTCACCTCCGCCACGGCGACACCGTCGGTACGTGCGCCTCCGCACGCGCCAAGGCCGCCAAGGCGAAGGCCGCGAAGGCGGCGAAGGCCAAGAAGGCGAAGAAGGCCAAGGCCGCCAAGGCGGCAAAGGCCGAGAAGGCCAAGGCCGCCAAGGCTGGCAAGCCGGCGCACGCCGGCAGGCCCGACCACGCCGGCAAGCCGGAGCACGCCGGCAAGCCCGCCGACACCGGCAAGACCGACAACGGCAAGTCGACTCCGGGGCGCGGTAAGGGCAAGTAGCGCTCCGCCGGGGCGGGGGCGTGGACGGCGCGCCCCCGCTCTGTGCTCAGTCCGGGCGCTGGCAGGCCGGGCAGTACCAGGTGCCGCGCCCGCCGACCCGCGTCTTCGCAATTGGGGTGCCGCAGCGGTCGCAGGGCTCGTCGACCCGGCCGTAGACACGGAACTCCCGCTGCATCGACCCCGGCGAGCCGTCGGGCAGCCGGTAGTCGGTGAGGGTCGAGCCCCCGCGCGCGATCCCGAGCTCGAGGGCGCGCCTGATGCCGCGATGGAGCCGCCGCAGCTCGTCCGGCTCGAGCGAGCCTGCCTCCCGGAGGGGGTGCAGGCGGGCGTACCAGAGCGCCTCGTCGACGTAGATGTTCCCGAGGCCCGCGAGCGTGCGCTGGTCGAGGAGCGCCGCCTTCAGCGGTGCGCGCCGGCCGCGGAGCCGCTCGCCGAGCCCCTTGGCGGTGAAGGCGGCGAGCAGCGGCTCCTCCCCCACCCGCGCGGCGAGGTAGGGCTCGAGCTCGCCCGGCTCGAGCACCAGCCAGGTGCCGAAGCGCCGCACGTCGCGATACGCGAGCGTGGTGCCGTCGTCGAGCGAGACGAGTGCGCGCACGTGCGTGGCGGCGACCGGCTCGTGCAGCAGCGTGCCGGTCATGCGCAGGTGCACGAGCAGCGCGCGACCGGAATCGAAGCTCACGATCAGGTACTTGCCGCGTCGGCCGAGCTGGGCGACGCGCTCGCCCTGGAGCTCGGCCGCCACCTCCTGCGGCTCGAAGGGCCGCACGAGCCGCGAGTCGAGAATCTCGACGTGCTCGAGCGTTCGCCCCTCGAGCACCGGCGCGAGCCGGCGCCGTACCGTCTCGACCTCCGGCAGCTCAGGCAACGACGTCGAGCAGGAGCGGACGATCGGGGGGCCGCTCCTCGCCGAGGTCGTAGGCGGCGAGCACGTCGGCCGACGCGCGCTCCGCGTCCTCCTCGGTGCGGGCGTGCACCTCGGCGAGCACATCGCCCTCGGCCACTTCGGCGCCGCGCTTCGCGCGGCAGACGACGCCCACCGAGTGGTCGATTTCGTCCCCCTTCGCCCGGCGGCCGGCACCGAGGTGGAGAGCGGCATGACCGACGTCGACCGCGCCGAGGCGCGTCACGTGACCACCCGTTGGTGCCGGCACGTCGCGGACGACCGGCGCCCGCGGGAGCGCGGCCGGGTCGGGGTCCCCGCCCTGAGCGTGGATCCAGCGCTCGTAGAGCGCCAGCGCGGAGCCGTCCGCCACGGCGGCCTCGGCGCGCCGGCGGCCCGCCTCCACGTCCACACCGAGGTCCGAGAGTGCCAGCATGTGCGCGCAGGCGTCCAGCACGAGCTCGGTGAAGTCGGGCGGCCCCTCGCCGCGGACGGTGTCGCGCGCCTCGGCGATCTCGAGCGCGTTGCCGACGGCGGCGCCGAGCGGCTGATCCATGTCCGTGAGCAGGCAGACGACCTCGCGGTCGGCCCGGCGGCCGAGCTCGAGCATCGCCTCGGCCAGCACCCGTGCGTCCTCGAGGGTCTTCATGAACGCGCCGTCGCCGACCTTCACGTCGAGCACGATCGCGTCGGCGCCCCCCGCGATCTTCTTGGACATGATGCTCGACGCGATCAGCGAGACGATGTCGACCGTCGCCGTCACGTCGCGCAGCCCGTACAGCTGCTTGTCGGCCGGGACGAGGTCCTCCGTCTGCCCGACGATCGCGAGGCCGACCTCACGGATCTGCGCCACGAAGCGCTCGGTCGACAGGCTGACGTCGAACCCCGGGATCGCCTCGAGCTTGTCGAGCGTGCCACCGGTGTGACCGAGGCCGCGGCCGCTCATCTTCCCCACCGGCACGCCGCACGCGGCCACGATCGGGCCGACCGCGATCGACGTCTTGTCGCCGACGCCGCCCGTCGAGTGCTTGTCGACGACCTTGCGCCCCAGGGCCGCGGAGAGGTCGAGTGTCGTGCCGCTCCGGATCATCGCGTCCGTGAGCGCGTACGTCTCGGCCGGGCTCAGGCCGCGGAAGTAGACGGCCATGCAGAAGGCCGCGAGCTGGTAGTCGGGCACCTCGCCGCGCGCGTAGCCGAGGATCAGCTCGCCGAGCTCCCCGGCCGGGAGCTCCTCGCCGTTCCGCTTTCGCTCGATCAGCTCGGCGGGAGGGATCGAGCTCGTCAAGGCTCGAGGATCGGGGCGCCCGGGATGCCGCGGCTCGGCGCCTTGCCGCCCAGCCACGCGTTCACCGTCGCCCCCACGTCGGCGAACTCCCCTTCGTGCACGGCGCCCCGGGCGTTGCGACCGGCGGCGTACGCGAGCAGGAGCGCGTGCTCCCGCGAATGGTCGGTCGAGGGCGTCGTCGGGTCGCAGCCGTGGTCGGAGGTGAGGATCAGCAGGTCCCCGGGCCGCAGCGCCTCGAGGATGTCCTCCAGCCGCCGGTCGAAGTCCTGCAGGCAGCGGTGGAAGTTCTCCGGGTCGTTGCGGTGCCCCCAGAGCATGTCCGTCTCAACGAGGTTCACGAAGACGAGCCCCTCGTCGATCTCCTCTAGCAGCGCGACGGTGCGGTTGATCCCCTCCACGTTCGACTTCGTGGGGTACGACTCGTCGACGTCGCAGCCCGCGAAGATGTCGTGGATCTTCCCCACGCCGTACACCTTCCGGCCGGCGTCGCGGACGAGCGAGAGGTAGTTCGGCCGCCGCGGCTCGAGTGAGAAGTCGTGCCGGTTCGGCGTTCGCTCGTAGCGCCCTGGCACACCGACGAAGGGGCGCGCGATCACGCGGCCAACGGCGTGCTTGCCCGTGAGGATCTCGCGCGCGACGCGGCAGCCCTCGTACAGCTCCTCGAGCGGGATCGTCTCCTCGTGGGCGGCGATCTGGAAGACGGAGTCGGCCGACGTGTAGACGATCCACTTGCCCGTCCGCTGGTGCTCCTCGCCGAGCTCGTCGATGATCTCGGTGCCCGACGCGGCCTTGTTGCCGAGCACGCCGCGGGCGGTGCGGTTCATGAACGGGTCGATCACGTCGTGCGGGAATCCGTGCGGGTAGGTCGGCATCGCCTGCGGCGTGACGACGCCCATCAGCTCCCAGTGACCCGTCGTCGTGTCCTTGCCCTTCGAGCGCTCGACGAGCCGGCCGGCGATCGCCGGTGCGCCGGGCTGCGGCGGGCAGCCCTCGAGCGGCATCACGTTGCCGAGGCCGAGGGCCTCCAGGGCGGGAAGGTCGAGGCCGCCGACGGCGCGGGCGACGTTCCCGATCGTGTTCGACCCCTCGTCCCCGTAGTCGGCCGCGTCGGGCAGTTCCCCCGCCCCGACGGCGTCGAGCACGATGACGCACGCGCGAGGCATCAGGCTATTCTACGGCGCGTGGACACTGTTCTCGGCCTCATCGGTCTGGCGCTCTACATGGCGGCCGTCGTCAGCCTCGCCTCGGGCGTCACCTACCTCGTGGTGAAGCTGAGCCCGTCGAAGAGCATGAAGGAGCAGCAGGCGAAGGCCGCGACCGACTGACCGTCAGGCCGCCGCGCCGAGGACGTCCTCGAGCGGCGTGAAGTCCAGCCCGTGCGCCTCTGCCACGGCCTCGTAGGTGATCCGCCCGTCCAGCACGTTGACGCCGCGGGCGAGTGCCGGGTCGCGCGAGACCGCCTCGACGAGCCCGTGCTCGGCGATCGCCTCGACGTAGGGCAGCGTCACGTTCGTCAGCGCCTTCGTCGACGTGATCGGCACGGCCCCCGGCATGTTGGCGACGCAGTAGTGGATGACGCCGTCGACGTCGTAGACGGGGTCGTCGTGGGTCGTCGCACGCGAGGTCGCGGCGCAGCCGCCCTGGTCGATCGCGACGTCGCAGAAGACCGAGCCGTCCTTCATCCCCGCGACGGTCTCGCGCGTGAGCAGCTTCGGCGCGAGCGCTCCGGGGATCAACACGGCGCCGATGACGACGTCGGCGTCGGCGACGGACGCCTCGATCTGGAGGCTCGAGGACATCATCAGGCTGACCCGGCCGTGCAGGATCTCCTCGAGGTGGCGCATCCGGTCGACGGAGCGCTCGAGGATCGTCACCTGCGCGCCGAGGCCGAGCGCGATCACGGCGGCGTTGTAGCCGACGATGCCGCCCCCGATCACGACGACCTTGCCGGGCGCGACGCCCGCGACACCGCCGAGCAGGAGCCCGCGCCCGCCGCGCGGCCGCTCGAGGTAGTGCGCGCCCGCCTGCGCTGCGAGCCGGCCGGCGACCTCGCTCATCGGCGCCAGCAGGGGCAGGCGCCGGTCGTCCGTCTCGACCGTCTCGTAGGCGACCGCGGCGACCCCGCTCTCGGTCAGCGCGCGCGTGAGCGGCTCGTCGGCGGCGATGTGCAGGTACGTGAAGAGAACGAGCTCCTCGCGCAGGCGCCCGTACTCGGAGGCGATCGGCTCCTTCACCTTCAGGAGGAGCTCGGCACGCTCCCATACCTCGTCGACGGAGACGATGCGCGCGCCGGTCGCCTCGTACTCCGCGTCGGCGAAGGAGCTCCCCGCACCCGCGGCGGACTCGACGAGCACCTCGTGCCCTTGCAGCACGAGCTCGCGGGCGCCCGCCGGCGTCAGCGCGACACGGTATTCCTGCGCTTTGATCTCCTTCGCGACGCCGATGCGCATGGCGCGCGCAACGATACAGCTAGTTCCGCCGGAGACTCCCATCTCCTCGGGCGGCGAGTCGCTCCACCAGCGCCCGTTCGTCGGGCCCGAACCAGGGCGGTGAGCCGGCCGCAGCGTTCTCGGCGGCCCGCTCCGGCCGTGACGTCGCCGGGATGACGAGGTCGACCCGCTCGTCGGAGAGCGCCCATTTGAGCAGCGCCTGCGGCCAGGTGCTCACGCCGAACTCCCGGAGCGGCGCGAGCTCGTCCGGCCGCGGCGGCCGGCGCAGGAGCGAGCCCGCGCCGAGCGGCCGCATCACGACGACGGCGACGCCGAGCTCCCGCGCGGCCGGCAGCAATCTGCGCTCGCACGCCCGCTCGACCGGGTTGAGCGGCACCTGCACCGCCGCGAAGCGGCCCGTGCGGAGCGCGCGCTCCAGCTCGTCGAGCGCCGACGGCTGGTAGTGCGTCACGCCGAGCGCGCCGATGCGGCCCTCCGCCCGCTGCTCCTCGAGCCAGGGAAGGTGGTGCTCCCAGGCCACGAGGTTGTGGATCTGCTCGAGCTCGACCCGGCCGAACCAGCGCAGCTGGTCCGCGAGCTGCGCACGCGCCTCGTCGGCCGAGCTCGTCCAGATCTTCGTGAGCACCCTCGCCTCCCCGCGGCGCCCGGCGAGCGCAGCGCCGAGGCTCGCCTCCGCGGCGCCGTACATCGGCGAGCTGTCGAACGCCGCCACGGCTGCGTCGAGCGCCGCACCGACCACCCGCGCCGCGAGCGCCGCGTCGCCGCCGAACGTGTTCCACGTGCCGAGGCCGACGACCGGCCCGAGCCGGCGCTCCTCCATCAGCCGATCAGCCTGCGTGCGGCGACGCCCGCCGCGTAGGCGGTGCGGAAGAACGCCGGATCGTCGGTCGGCCCGCGGCCCATGTGCTCCAGCGGCAACCCGGCGCACGCCTCCACCCAGCCCTCGCCGTCGGCGTCGTCCGCGACGACGACGGCGCCGAGCGCGAGCTCGAGCACGGCGCGCGTGTGGTGCGAGACGCCGCGGTGGCGCTCGCGCGCGTCCGCCTCGGAGGTGCGAACCGCGAGGACGGGCCGCCCCCCGAGCGCCGTGGCCGCGTTCGCGGCGTCGGCGAGGGCGAGCGCGCCGTGGCCGAGCCGCGAGCCGGTGCCGACGATCCCCGGCCCGACGGAGCAGACGACGATGTCGTATCCCGCCGCCCGCGCCCACGCGAGCGCGGCCGCCGCGGTGACGCATTCCGCATCCCCGTCGAGGCACGGCGCGACGGCGACCGCGACCTCCACGAGCCTCCGCTCCTTCAGCCCGCGCACCGTGTCCGAGAGCGACACCGGTAGCGCCCCGCCGGCCACCTGCACGTACGCGACGCGGAGCCCCCGGAGCGCCGCACAGGCGGGTGCGACCTGGCTGTGGAGTGTGCACAGGACGACCGGCAACCCGTCGAGCGACTCTGCGAGCGGCGTGGACTCCTCCTCGTAACAGACTGTCACTTGGCCCGGCGTGTACGGCAGCGCCATCACGTGGGCGCCCTCGGCCGCCGCGAGCCCGAGGCCGCGCGTCAGGTTGGCGTAGAGGACGTCGAAGCCCCCCGAGCCCAACCCCACCAGCCGCGCCTGCTCGTTCACGAGCACGTCGTCGCCGACCTCGACCGGGCCGGTCAGCCGCGGGTAGGCGACGCAGGGGAGCTCGTCGACCTCGAGCCGCACGAGCTCGTCACGCCGCTCGTGCACCGCCGTGACGGCCCCGCGCCTAAGCCCGAGCGGCATCGATCAGCGCGAGCGTCACGTCCACCATGCCGTCGAGATCCGAGACGGCGATGTGCTCGTCGGGGGTGTGGATCGCCGTCATGCCGTTGGCGAGGTTGACGCACGGGAGGCCGCGCGCGTTGAAGACGTTCGCGTCGGCACCGCCGCCCGTGAGCGCCGGCCGCACCTCGTAGCCGCAGGCGGTGAGCGCCGCCTCCGCGAGTCGGACCACGGGCTCGTCGCGCCGGAAGCGGTAGCCGTCGTACGACACGCCCACCTCCGTCTCGACCGTGCAGTCGCCGAGGCTCGCGGCGAAGCCGAACGCGTCGAGCATCTCCTGGACGACGTCCGCCAGCTTGCGCTCGTCGTGGGAGCGCGCCTCCGCCTCGAGCACGCACCACTCCGGGACGATGTTTCGCGCGCTGCCGCCGGAGATCAGGCCGACGTTCGCGGTCGTCTCGTCGTCCAGGCGCCCGAGCCGCAGGTCGGCGACCGCGCGTGCCGCCGCCGCCACGGCCGAGCGGCCGTCCTCGGGGACCATGCCGGAATGGGCGGCGCGACCGTGGAAGCGGGCGGTGATCGTGCGGCCGTACGGCGCGCCGACCACGACGACGCCGATCGGTGCCGCGTTGTCGTAGACGTAGCCGAGCTCCGCCTCGAGCCGCGTGTGGTCGAAGGCCCCGGCGCCGACCAGGCCGACCTCCTCCTTCGGGGTGAAGAGCAGCTCGATACCCGCGTGCGGCCGCCGCTCCGCGACGACGCGTCGCGCCGCCTCGAGCATCGCGACCACGGCCGCCTTGTTGTCGGCGCCGAGGATGGTGCCGCCCGCGTTGCGGACGATGCCGTCCTCGACCACCGGCTCGAGCGGGCCCTGCGGCGGCAC
>DASUOK010000119.1:0-5639 GCA_036276675.1 Gaiellaceae bacterium
CTTCGCCTGGGCCGTGGTCTCGCGGAACAGCCGGTAGTGCTTGTCGAAGCCCTCGATCAGAACGGCTGCGATAGCCTCAGCGATCGGTCGTTCATCCATTGGCGGAAAGTAGGCGAGTGAGCACAGGCACGCACATCCAGGTTCCAGCCGAGGGCGAGAAGATCGTCCCGGGCGAGCCCACGCCCGACCACCCGATCATCCCCTACATCGAGGGCGACGGCATCGGCGTCGACATCACGCCCGTGATGAAGGACGTCGTCGACGCCGCGGTCGAGCGGTGCTACAGCGGCGAGCGGAAGCTCCACTGGATGGAGATCTACGCCGGCGAGAAGGCGACGTCCGTCTACGGCAGCGACGTCTGGCTGCCCGAGGAGACACTCGCGGCCGTGCGCGAGTACGCGGTGTCGATCAAGGGGCCGCTGACGACGCCGGTCGGCGGCGGGATCCGCTCGCTCAACGTGGCGCTTCGCCAGGAGCTCGACCTCTACGTCTGCCTCCGCCCCGTGCGCTGGGTCCCCGGGGTGCCGAGCCCGCTCAAGGACCCGTCCAAGACGGACATGGTGATCTTCCGCGAGAACTCGGAGGACATCTACGCGGGGATCGAGTGGGAGGCCGGCACCGACGCGGCGAAGCAGGTGATCCGCTTCCTCCAGGACGAGATGGGGGTGCGCAAGATCCGCTTCCCGGAGACCGCGTCGATCGGGATCAAGCCGGTCTCGCGTGAGGGCACCGAGCGGCTGGTGCGCAAGGCGATCGAGTACGCGATCGCCAACGGGCGCGACTCCGTCACGCTCGTGCACAAGGGCAACATCATGAAGTTCACCGAGGGCGGCTTCCGCGACTGGGGCTACGCGCTCGCCCGCGCGGAGTTCGGCGCGACGCCCATCGACGGCGGGCCCTGGCTCGCCCTCGACGCCGGCGGCCGGTCGATCACGATCAAGGACGTGATCGCAGACGCGTTCCTCCAGCAGATCCTGCTGCGGCCGGCCGAGTACGACGTGATCGCGACGCTGAACCTGAACGGCGACTACATCTCGGACGCGCTCGCCGCGCAGGTCGGCGGGATCGGGATCGCGCCGGGCGCGAACATGTCCGACACGGTCGCGATGTTCGAGGCGACGCACGGGACGGCGCCGAAGTACGCGGGCCAGGACAAGGTGAACCCCGGCTCGCTGATCCTGTCGGCCGAGATGATGCTCCGGCACCTGGGGTGGGTCGAGGCTGCCGACACGATCATCGACGCGCTCGCCGCGGCGGTCTCGGACGGGCAGGTGACCTACGACTTCGCGCGCCTGCTGCCGGAGGCGAACGAGGTCTCCTGCTCCGGCTTCGGCCGGGCGATGATCGAGCGCATGTAGCCCGGCCGCCGGAGCCCGGCTGCGCTACTTGCCGTGGACGACGATGCTGCCGCCGTCGATCGCCGTCGTCGGGGCTGCGTCGTCCGCTGCACCCAGCTGGTTGTCGTAGACGACGACGCCGTCGGCCGTCCGCCAGACCTTGATCCGGAACTTGTCGACGCCGCCGCCGCCCTTCACCTGGCCGTCGATCGCGGTGAGCATGAACCCGTAGCCGGCCTGGCCGTTCAGCGTGCCCGAGCCCTTGAACTGCGCCCTCGCGCCCGCGACGACGAGCCACTCGTACGCGGTCGAGCGGAAGAGCAGGTCGGCCGCACGGAACTGGAACTCGGTGCTCCCGTCGGGCACGCTCTGACCCTTCTTGTACTTCGAGACGAAGCCGAAGCTCGCCTTGCCCGTCAGCAACGGGTCGGCGGGATACGCGCCGAGCGGCGACGTGATCCAGCCGCCGCCCGTCACGAAGCCGCCGCTCGGGTCGTAGGCGACGACGAAGCTGTAGAACGCCTCGCCCGTCTCACCGCCCGGGTGGTCGGTGACGATCACGCGCACGGTGTAGACGCCCGGGGTCGTGTAGGTGTGCGACGCGCTCGTCGTGCCGCTGCCGCCGGACTCGGTCACGCTGCCCGCCACGGAGGGCGTGCCGTCGCCGAAGCTCCACTGCGCCGTGTGGGTGTCGAGGATGCCCGGATCGGTGAACGGTGCCGTCGCGGTCATGGACTGCCCGATCGGCACGAGGCTCTTCGTGACCGTGATCGGGCCGACCTCCGGCGCGACGTTCTCGATCGTGTACGAAACCGACTGCGTGCTCGTGCGGCCGAGCCCGTCGACGGCCGTGACCGTCGCGGTCTGCGGGCCCGGCGTGCTGGTGTCGGCGTCGATCGTGCAGGTCTCGACGCCGATCCCCGCGTCGCGGCAGACGAAGGACGGCACCAGCCCCTGCGGGTAGGTCGCGCCCGCCTCGGGGAGCGCGATGTCGATGACCGGCGCCTCCGTGTCGATCGGCACCGCGAGCGTCGCCTCGTAGCCGTTGGAGGCGCGGATGCGCACGACGTGGACGCCGTCGCCCGCGATCGCCACCGGGCCCGTGTAGGGAGCGAAGTCGCCGCCGTCGACGCTCACCTCGACCGCGATTCCGGCGTCGGCCGTGACGGTGACCGCCGGGGCGGCGGTGAACCAGCCGTCGACCTGTGGCCCGACGACGGCGGGGGCGACGCCGGTCCCCGTCGGGGGCGGCGCCGACGCGCCGACGTAGTTCAGGCCCTTGTTCGTCGAGACCGCGACGTTGCCGGCCTCGTCGACCGCCTGCACGAAGTACTCGACGCGGGTCGCCGTCGAGGCACCCGGCAGCGAGTCCGCACCCGTCCAGGTCGACCCGGATCCCCGCGCGAGATCGAGGAAGCGCCAGGTCGCCGACGTCGTCTCGCGGAAGGCGACGAGCACGCGCTTCACGTCTCCGGCCACCTCGCCGGGGAGGTCGGTCGCTTCGACGGTGAACGCGACGCTGCCGGCGGCCGGGAGCACCGTCGCCTCGATGCGGTCGAGGCGCGGCGCGAGCCGGTCGGTGCTCGCGGAGCGCAGCACGGCCGCGTCCACGCTCGTGAAGAGCCGCTGCACGCCGGCGCCGGCGGCGTCGACGACGTCGTCGGAGAAGAACTGCCCGTGGACGAGTACCGCGGACACGCGGCTGCCGTCGAGCGTCCGCTGGGTGATGAGCGTCTGGATCTTCGCAGGGAAGGCGACGTCGGCGAACGGCAGCTCCGGCTCCGCCGCCGAGCTGTCGACGATCGGCCGCGCATAGACCGGGTCCACGTTCGCGACGTCGTTCGACGTGAGCCCCGTGATCAGGACACCGTGCGCGTCCTCGGCGACGTCGAACTGCGTCTTCGGCTGGAGCGGCCGCAGGTGCGTGACCTGCACGCCGCTCGGGCCCTGCCAGAAGGTGCCGGGGCCGGAGCTTGCGTCCGGCGTGAGCATCGGCTGCGAGCGATAGCGGTCGACCTCGAGGCCGGTGAGCGGATCGGTCTCGGTGCCGAGGCTCGTGACGCCCTGCGGCAGCTCGGCGGCGAGGGTCGCGGCGGCCTCGGTCGTCGTTGCGGTCGCGGCGGCCTGCGCCGACGCACCGCCGTCCAGGCTCCACATGGGCAGCCCGTAGAGCGCGAGCTCGGCCATCGCCTTCTCGTCGTAGACGCCGACGACGCCGAGCCCGGCCAGGTGGGCCTGCTTCGCCTCGACCAGAGCAGCGCCGATCGGCAGCCCGTCGCGCAGCGCCTCCGCCAGGCGGACGTTCAGGGCCTCCGAGTACGCGACCGTCGTCGTGTCGCCGTAGCCGTAGCCGAGGTTGCCCACGTAGGCGGCCGTGCCCCTGGCCGCGAACGCCTGCGCCCAGTCGCCGGCGATCGCGCCGGCCACCGAGACGTCGCTCGCGGAGAGGCCGGAGTGGCAGCCCATGCTGAAGACGGCGGCGCGCTCCAGGGTCGCGGGCAGGTCGGCCGCCGAGAAGAGGTCGGCGTCCTCGAACACGCCGTCGCCGTTCGCGTCGCGCGCCGGCTGCAGGCGGAAGTGGTCGGCGTGGCCGTTCAGGCCGAAGAGGCCCGTATCGGTCCCGAGGGCGCCGGCGAGGGTCCCACGCGTCCAGAGGTCGCCGATCAGCGGCGGATTCGTCGTCGGCTGCTGCGTGCCGACGACGTCGGCGAAGGCGGCGGCGACGCCGTTCGCGCCGTCCTTGAGGAAGTCGTAGCCGCTCGTCCGCGCGCTCGTCGGATCGAGGACGCCGCTGAACGCCAGGAAGCGGTCAAGCGCGCCGGTGATCTGCGCCGGCGTCTCGACGAGGCGTCCGACCGCGAGCTGCGGCACGAACAGCCGGCGCTGCAGGTAGGGGATCGGGTCGGTCGTCCCGTACGGGTCGTCCGAGAGCAGCTTGTGCTCGAACAGGGCGCCGTAGAGGTCGTCCGCGCGGCCGAACGTGCCCGCGTAGTCGGCCTCGTTGGCGATCGTCGTCAGGTCGTCCAGCCGCGCGAACGGGATCGCGGTGTCGGCGCCGAGCAGGACGACGTTCCGCACCGGCCGGCCCTGGCGGATCTGGCCGAGGACGCCGGTGATCGCGCGCACGACCGCGTTCGCGCGCGCGGTGCTGCACGGCTGCGCGTTCCAGTCGGCGTAGGCGGCCCGCACCACCGGATCGTCCTCGAGCCGGACGAGCGCGCTGGGGTGGCCCGTCGCGCGCAGCTCGTCCAGCTTCGCGGGCGTGAACCAGTCCAGCACCGCCCCGCCGCCCATCGCCGCGAGCTGCGGCCCGTTGACCAGGAAGACGGTGTCGACGTCGGCCGGGAGCGGCGTGACGGAGGGCGCGGAGCCGAACGAGAGACCCGGGAAGCGCGGGGTGCACTGCGGCGCCAGCCGCGGCGCCTCCGTCTCGACCCGCAGCACGTACGGCTCGACGTTCGTCGCGCCGTTGTAGCCCGTGATCTGGACGACGTACTCGCCCGGCGCGCCGTCGGAGATGGCGACGACCGCCTCGTCCTCGGTCGTCCGGAAGGCCGACACGCCCAGCACCGGCCGGCCCGGCAGCAGCGGCAGGTCGTCGAGGGTCTCGGCCGGCAGCGACTCGGTGAGGTGCGTGATCGGCGCCCCGGAGTCGCCGAGCACCGGCGTCTCCAGCGGCACGCCGTCGCCGTCCGGAACGAGTGGAGCAGTGGCGGGCCCGTAGACGACGAGGTCGTAGTCCACCGGCAGGTGGCTCAGGCGGAACGTCGTCCGGGTTCCCGCCGCGGCAGGGACGCTGAAGCGGAAGTAGTCGGTATCGCTCGCGCTCGTCAGATACGAGAGGTAGAGCGTGCCCGGCGCGAGCACGGGCGCCGTGGCGGGATCGTTGTTCGGCTCGAAGGTCTCCTCGACCGACACCGACGCCTCGGGGGCGGCGACCGGGGAGTCGCCCTCGGCGCTCACGGCGAGCGACGGGCTCGCCGGCCCGAGCGTGGTGCCCGGTCTCACGTCCCAGCTGAAGCGGTGGTCGTCGCCGATCGCGAATTGGGTGCTCAGCGTGTGCCGCGTGGCGCCGCTCGGCAAGACGGTGACGTCTTCGACCTGGAGCACGCTCGCGACGCCGGGCGGCACGCTCTCGATGCTCGGCGTCCCGGCCGAGGTCCAACCGCGGGGCAGGTCGACGTCGAAGGTGAGGACGGCGCCGCCGACCACGGAGAGGTCGGCGCTGAGAGCGACGCTGCCGCCGCCGATCGCCACCTGCGCCAGCGCGGGCTGGGTCACGTCGAGCCGCTCCCACTGCGC
>DASUOK010000120.1:0-4533 GCA_036276675.1 Gaiellaceae bacterium
GCCGCGATGCGCGCGTAGTAGCGGCCGCTGTCCTTGACGGTGCGCGCGAGCGTCTCGTAGTCGACGTGGACGAGCCCGAAGCGCTGCGCGTAGCCGAGCTTCCACTCGAAGTTGTCCATCAGCGACCAGTGGCAGTACCCGGCGACGGGCACGCCGCTGGCGATGGCCTCGTGCAGCGCGGCGAGGTGGTCGTGGATGAAGCGGACACGGCGCTCGTCGTGCAGCGGCTCCTCGAAGACGGCGCCGTTCTCGGTGATCAGGATCGGGATGGCGCCGTAGTCGTCCCGCACGCGCACGAGCCGGTCGGTCAGCGCCGTGGGGACGATCGGCGTGCCCGCTTCCGTGCGGGCGACGCCGTCGGTGAAGCCGCCGGTCGTGCGCACGCCCTCGGGCACGATCACGCGCCACGGCCAGGGCCTGTCACCCGGGACCGCCTGCATCACTCGGGGTGCGTAGTAGTTGACGCCGAGGTAGTCCGTCGGCTCGGCGATCGTCTCCAGGTCGCGGTCGAGGACGAACTCGAGCGGTCCGAGCAGCTCCTCGTAGCGGGCGCGCATGTCCTCGGGATAGGAGCCGCGGAGGACGGGGTCGAGGAACCAGCGGTTGACGTAGCCGTCGGAGGCGTGCGTCACCTCGACGTCGGCCGGGTCGTCGCTCGCGGGGTAGTGCGGGGAGAGGTTCGGCGCGAGGCCGATGCGCCCGGTCTGCCCTCGGCCGCGGTGCTCCTGCACGGCCCGGCCGTGGGCGAGCAGCAGGTGGTGGAAGACGGTGACCTCGCCGAGGACGTCGTCCGAGTAGCCCGGCGCGTGCAGCCCGTGCAGGTAGCCGAGGAGGCCGACGATCCAGGGCTCGTTGATCGTCAGCCACCAGCCGACACGGTCGCCGTAGGCGTCGAAGCAGGCTCCGGCGTACTCGGCGAAGGCCTCGACGGTGTCGCGGCTCCGCCAGCCGCCCTCGTCCTCGAGCGCCTGCGGCAGGTCCCAGTGGTAGAGCGTCACCACGGGCTCGATCCCCCGCTCGAGCAGCGCGTCGAGCAGCCGGTCGTAGTGGTCGAAGCCGCGCTGCTCCCGGCCTCCGCGGCCGGTGGGGAAGAGGCGGGGCCAGGCGATCGAGAAGCGGTAGGCGTTGAGGCCGAGGCCCGCGATCAGGTCGACGTCCGCGCGCCAGCGGCGGTAGTGGTCGCAGGCGACGTCGCCCGTGCCGCCGCCGTCGATCGTCCCTGGCGTGTGGGAGTACGTGTCCCAGATCGACGGGCCGCGGCCGTCCGCGTCGACCGAGCCCTCGATCTGGTACGCCGAGGTCGAGACGCCCCAGAGGAACCCGTCCGGGAAGGTCTTCACAGGCCGAGCTCCAGCGCGTCCTCGCAGGCGAGCAGGAGCACGCCGCCCGTCCAGGCGTGCGAGAGCGGCAGCAGCCCGCCCTTCGCCTCGAAGCACTCGGTCTGGTAGTAGCGCTCGCTCGTCATCCCCTTCTGCGCGCCGAAGTCGCCGTCGTGGCGCGCCACGAACTGGCGGAAGCAGGCGAGGTTCTCGACGGTCGTCTGCCGGTACCAGCCGTCGCCCGTCGCCGCCGCGAGCCGCAGCATCTCGGGCACGCAGATCAGCCCGAAGGCGTGCAGGTGCTGGTTCGCGGGCGAGGCCTGGTCGCCGCCGCGCGTCCGGAAGCCGTGGCGGCCGAGCGTCGTCTCGGGGTCGAAGGCGACGTCGTAGGTGTAGCGGAAGGTGAGCATCCAGTCCGCCGCCCGCTGCGCCGTCTCCCAGTCCTCGAGCGCCACGAAGGCCATCACCGCGGCGTAGCCGTCCTCGGAGGTGGGGGCGAGGTCGACGTCCTCGGGCGCGCCGTACCACGTCTCGAAGCGCTTGAACCACTCGCCGGCGGCGCGCGCCTCCTCGACGTGGCCGGCCTCGGCGAGCGCCGGGATCCAGGCCATGCCGGCCGTTCCCTCCCACGAGACGGCGTCGCCCGTCTCCACGTGGTGCGCGGCCGGGAGCGCGCCGTCGTCGCGCTGCGTGCGCCGCACGACGTCGAGGTTGGAGCGCACCGCGTCCGCCCACCGCGGTCCGGCGCGGTGCAGGAAGAGCGTCGCGTCGGCGAGCGTGCGCGCGTGCAGGCGCGAGTGGTCGGGATGCCAGCCCCAGGTCCAACCGCGCTCGGCCGTCCACTGCGCCCAGCAGGTCCCGCCCGGTGTGAGGTTCTCCGCGACGTGGTCGAGCACGGCGGTCCCCGCCTCGACGTAGGCCTCGTTGCCGACTCGCCGCCCGTGGCGCAGGAGCGCGTACGCGTACGGCGTGCCGCTCACCCAGGAGACGTGCATGTGGTCGCGGTCGTCGGGCGGCTCGCGTCCGAACGACGCCGTCTCCAGGAGCCGCGCCGGGTCGGGGCGGTAGTGCCAGCGGTGGAGGCCGTGGGCCGCGAGGACGGCCGCCTCCTCCACGCTCACCCAGCCGGGGTCGACGAACGGCTCCCGTGGCCGCAGCGCCGTCTCGTCGCCCTCGCGCACGTCGAGCTCGACGGACTCGCCCGGCTGCCAGCGGTGCGTGCGCACGTCCGGTGGCGCGGGCGTCTCGGAGCCGTCGTAGCGGAGCGGCTCCTCGCGGTAGGGGAAGTCGATCCAGACGACGGGGCGGCCGCCGCGCCACGCGAAGCCGACCCCCGTCTGGCCGACCGGGCTCACCTCGCTCGTGAGTAGGCCGCGCCCGTTCGAGAAGACGGCCGGCGTCGCGCAGCGGTCGGCGCGAAACGACCACGCGTCGGCCTCCATCCGCTCGACGTCCAGCCGGCCGGGCGTGAAGCGCGGGTAGATGCGCGTGCAGCTCTCGGGGCGGTTCTCGCCGTAGAAGACGCCCGGGACGAGCCAGCCGGGGTCGTCGGTCGCCGGCAGCTCGAGCTCGTAGCGGATCCCGGCGTCGACCGGCTCGGCGCCCTCGTACGTGACGCGCGCGCCCTCGAAGCGGAAGCCCGCCACGGCCGAGCCGTCGGGCGCGATCGCCCTAGGCGCGGGCATTCCAGCCCTCCACCCGCAGCTCGCCGACCGGGCCGCCGAGCTCGAGCTCCCGCGTCTCGCCGGGGAGCAGGTCGAGCACGTTGTCGGAGAACGTCGCCCACCCCGGCGCGTCGTAGGGCCGTGCGTCCTCGAGCACGAGCCCGAGGGCGGCGACGGGGCCGCGGTTGCCAAGTAACAGTCTGTTACCAGGCGCTCGTTCGACCACGACCGTCGCAGGGGGAAGGTCGAGGAGCGGCGCCAGCGTCTCCGTGCGCGTCATGGCGTACCTGTTCGCGCCCAGGTCGAGGAGGAAGACGTCGTGCGCGAAGGCGTCGAGGGGGGCGGCGAGCTCGCCCTCGGCCGCCTCGGCGACGACGGTGCCGTCGAGGTCGACGAAGCGTGCCGGGCTCGTCACGGTCGCCCGTGCCTCGCCCAGGCCGCCCCAGGCGCTCGTCGCGAAGCGGGCGCTCGGCGCGCCCCCGTAGGCCCGCCGCACGCCCCAGTAGGCCGGCTTCGGGTCGCCGCGGTGGTCGACGGCGCAGGTGCACCATGCGTTCGGGAACGGCTCGTTCAGCTGCCACGGGATCGTGCCGGCGCCGCGGCGGAGCGTCGCCTCGACCGCGTAGCGCAGGCCCTCGTACTGGAGCCACTGCGAGCAGCGGCGCAGCGTCTCGAGGTCGTCGATCAGGCCGCCGAAGGACGCCTGCACGAGCGGCGCGTTGTTCCACCAGGCGCCTCGGTGCTCGTACACCGGGCTCGTGCGGTCGGCCGGCCACCGGTGCTCCTCGTCGATCGTCGCCTCGAGCACGCGCCGGTTCGTCATCCCCTCGACGCCGAACTCGCTGTGCAGCCGCGAGGTGCGGCTGTCGTAGTGCTCGTTGTGGGCGCGCAGCCCCTGGTGCTCCCACGGGCCGTGCACGTCGGCTTCCCCGAACGGTGACGTGGGCAGCCAGGCGCGGCCGGGATCGAGCTCGTGCACGACCTCGCGCAGCGCGGCGAGCACCGGCGTCGAGTCGTCGCCGTCGAGCTCGTTGCCGCCGCACCAGACGGCGAGGGAGGGATGCCGGCGGAGCCGCGGCACGATCCGCCGTGCGTCCTCGCGCATCGTCTCGACGAACGCCGGCTCCGCCGACGGCACGCTCTCGGTCCCCGAGCTCGACTGCACGAACTCCTGCCAGACGAGCAGGCCGAGCCGGTCGCAGGCGTCGTAGAGCTCGTCGGTCTCGATCAGGCCGCCGCCCCAGACCCGGAGCAGGTTCGCCCCCGATGCCGCCGCCAGCCCAAGCAGGTGCGCCAGCTTCTCCGGGCGCGGCACGCCGTAGAGCGCGTCGAGCGGCACCCAGTTCCAGCCCTTGATCGGCACCTCGGTGCCGTTGACGCGCAGCCGGTAGCCGTCCAGCTCGACCGTGCGGAAGCCCACCCGGACGCCTGCGACGTCGTAGAGGCGCTGGCCGCCGAGGCCGTTCGGCCACCAGAGCTCGGGATCCTCGACGCGAAGCACGACCTCGCCGTCGAGCTCGACGGTGCCGACGCCGTCTTCGAGGCGGACG
>DASUOK010000121.1:0-10926 GCA_036276675.1 Gaiellaceae bacterium
GGCGAGGTCGATGCCCTGGTCGCGCTTGAACTCGGCCACCATCCAGTCGACGATCGCCTTGTCGAAGTTGTCGCCGCCGAGGTGGTTGTCCCCGTTCGTCGACTTCACCTCGAAGACGCCGTCGCCGAGCTCGAGCACCGACACGTCGAAGGTGCCGCCGCCGAGGTCGAAGACGAGGATCGTCTGGTCGCCGCCCTCCTTGTCGAGCCCGTACGCGAGCGCGGCCGCGGTCGGCTCGTTGACGATGCGCAGGACGTTGAGGCCGGCGATCTTGCCGGCGTCCTTCGTCGCCTCGCGCTGGGCGTTGTTGAAGTAGGCCGGCACGGTGACGACGGCGTCGGTGACCGGCTCGCCGAGGTACGCCTCCGCGTCCGACTTCAGCTTCTGGAGGATCATCGCGCTGATCTCCGGCGGGGCGAACTCCTTCCCCTCCACCTTCACGCGCGCGTCGCCGTTCTCGCCCTTCGCGACCTCGTAGGGGACGATCGTCATCTCCTCGGAGACCTCGTCCCACTTGCGGCCCATGAAGCGCTTGATCGAGAAGACCGTGTTCTGGGGGTTCGTCACCTGCTGGCGCCGCGCAGGGGCGCCGACGAGCCGCTGGCCGTCCTTCGTGAACGCGACGACGGACGGCGTCGTGCGCCCGCCCTCCGCGTTCGGGATCACCGTGGGCTCGCCGCCCTCGAGCACGGCCATGCAGCTGTTCGTCGTCCCGAGGTCGATGCCGATCGTCTTCGCCATGTGTGTCTGCTCCTCTGGTTCTCGTTGCTGGTCTCTGAGAAAATCTGAGTCGCAGCGTAGCAGATATCAGCGGACGATCGACCCTAGCGAAAGACGCCGATCAGGGCGCCGCCGGCGACCACGAAGGCGGCGCCGGCGGCCAGCCTCGGCCCGACGAGCTCGTGCCGCCGCAGCAGGAGCGCCGACAGGCCGACGCCCCAGAGCGACTCGGTCGCGACGAGCGGCGAGACCACCGTGACGGGGCCACGGTAGTAGGCCTCGAACAGACAGACGTAGGAGAGACCGAAGCAGAGCCCGGCCGGGACGAAGGTCGGCAGCTGCCGGACCGACACGCGCCCCCTCCGCGTGACGAGCACGTAGGCGGCGACACAGGCCGCACCCGCGCCCAGCGTGGCCGCTGCCGCGAGCGCGGGTGACACGTCCGTGTCGAGCGAGAGCCAGCGGACGAGGTTGTCGCGAACGGCGAAGACGAGCGTCGCCCCGAGCGCGAACAGGAGCCCGACCGTCCGCACGTGCTCCGGCCGGCCGCGCTCCCCGACCAGCAGGACGCCGCCGACGACGATCAGGAGCGCGCCGAGCACGAGGCCGGCCTGGAGCGGCTCGTCCAGGAGCAGGAGCGCGATCGCGACGGAGAAGAGCGGCGCGGTGCCGACCGCCACCGACGTGCGCGAGGGCCCTGCATCCCGCACCGCGAACGTGAAGAGGAGCTGGGAGAGGCCAGGCCCGAGCAGGCCGGCCAGCACGAACGGCCACAGGCCGCCGAGGTCGATCGACTGGGCGGCCACGAACGGGAGCGTCACCGCGATCGCCGGCACGATCGTCAGCAGCGCGCCGACCTCCGCGTCGGGGGCGCGCCGGAGGGCGAAGCGGAGCGCCACCGTCATCGCTCCGAAGAGGCAGGCCGAAGCGAGGGCGAGCACGACCGCGTCCACCGCGCGAGCCTAGTCGCGTGCGCAACGTGGAGGCTTGTGTTGGTCCAACACAAGCTCGTCCGCCCCGGCCTCGCGCGCGGTGCCGTGCCGAAGCTTGTGTTGTTCCAACACAAGCGCCTCCGGCCGGCGCGTAGACTCGCCCGCGGTGGACGCGCGGGTGACGGAGTACGCACGGCTCCTCGTCGAGCGCTGCATCGACCCCCAGCCCGGCTGGCAGGTGCTGGTGGCGACGACGACGGAGGCGCGGCCGCTCGCGCAGGAGCTCTCGCGCCTGCTCGCCGAGCGCGGTGCCTACGCGCTGGCGCGGATCGCCTTCGGCGGCGCCTTCCCCGTCGACCTCGACTGGATCGAGGCCGCGCCGCCCGAGCTGGCGCCGACGCTCGCGCCGCTCGAGCGCCACGTCCTGGACGAGATCGACGGCTCGATCTTCGTGCTCGCGCCGGAGCCGGAGCCGCGGCGGCTCGACGACGCGGCCGTGCGGGCGTTTCGCACGCACGTCACCACGTATCGCGACCGCGGCCGGTCGGGCACGATCCCCTCCGTCCGCTGCGACTTCCCCTGCCCCGCGTACGCCGAGCGGGCCGGGCTCACGCTCGAGGAGTTCGCCGATGTCTTCTACGAGGCGTGCCTGCGCGACTGGGACGAGGAGCGCCGGCTGATGGAGCCCGTGCGCGAGCGCCTCGACGCTGCGCGCGAGGTGCGGATCGTGGGCGAGGAGACGGATCTCCGCCTCAGCCTCGAGGGCCGCACGGCGCTCGTCGACGACGGCCACCTGAACGTCCCCGGCGGCGAGGTGTTCACCTCGCCGGTGGAGGACTCGCTCGAGGGGCGGATCCTGCTCGACGTGCCGTCCCACTCGACCGACGGGCTCGTGGAGCGGATCCGCCTGCGGTTCGAGCGCGGCGAGGTCGTGGCCGCCTCCGCCGAGACGGGCGAGCCCGCCCTGCTTCGCGCCATCGCCACGGACGAGGGCGCGCGCCGCGCCGGCGAGTTCGGCGTCGGCTGCAACCACGGCCTCACGCGGCCGCTGCGGAACGTCCTCTTCGACGAGAAGATGGCGGGCACCGTGCACCTGGCGCTCGGCGCGGGCTTCCCGCAGCTCGGCGGCCGCAACGAGAGCGCGCTCCACTGGGACGTGATCAAGGACCTGCGCGGCGGCGGCGAGCTCCACCTCGACGGCGTCGTCGTGCAGCGCGACGGAGAATGGCTGCCGTGACGGACGATCCCCGCCCACGCGAGCTCGCGACGCTGCTCGTCGACCGCAGCCTCGACGTGCAGCCCGGCTGGCAGGTGTCGGTGCGCGCGACGCCGCTCGCCCGGCCGCTGGTGACCGAGATCGCGCGGGCGATCGCGCGGCGCGGCGCGTACTTCCTCCCGCGCACCCACTGGGGCTCGGAGCGCTTCCGGGTCGACCTCGACTGGGCGGCCGAGGCGCCGCTCGAGCTCCTAGCCGAGCTGCCGCCGATCGAGCAGCACGCGATCGCGACGGAGGACGCCCGCCTGACGATCCGCGCGCCCGAGGACGTCCACGCCGGCTCGGGCCTCGCGCCCGAGCGGCGCGCGCTCCTGCAACGGGCGATGGAGCCGGCCGGCCGGCGCGCCCGCTCGCTCGGCGTGCGCTGGGCGGTGGCCGAGTACCCGACCGAGGCGGCCGCCGCGGAGGCGGGGATGACGCTGCCGGAGTTCGAGGACTTCGTCTACGGCGCGTGCCTGCTCGACTGGGACGCCGAGGAGCGGCGGATGCGGCGGATCAAGGAGCGGTTCGACGACGCGAGGGAGGTGCGGATCGTCGGTGCCGGCACCGACCTCACGCTCAGCATCGAGGGGCGCGAAGGGATCGTCTCGTCGGGCCTCCGCAACCTGCCGGACGGCGAGGTCTTCTACAGCCCGGTCGAGGACTCGGCCGAGGGCGTGATCGCCTACACCGAGTTCCCGGCCGTCTACCTCGGCCACGACGTCGAGGACGCACGGCTCGTCTTCCGCGAGGGCAGGGTCGTCGAGGCGAGCGCGAGCGCGGGCGAGGACTTCCTGCGTCAGGTCCTGCAGACGGACGAGGGCGCCAGCCGCCTGGGCGAGCTCGGCTTGGGCTGCAATCCCCGCATCACGCGCTTCACGCGCAACGTGCTCTTCGACGAGAAGATCGACGGGACGGTGCACCTCGCCGTCGGCGGCAGCTACACCTACGCCGGTGGCAAGAATGAGAGCGCCGTGCACTGGGACATGGTCAAGGACCTCCGCCCCGGCGGCGAGCTCCACGCGGACGGCGAGCTCGTCCAGCGCGACGGTCGCTGGCTGATCTGAACCAGCCCGCAGTGAGCACGGGCAATCAGCCACGAACAGGGACGAGGCGACGCAATGCCCGCGCGGCCGCCGGCTCCGCGACGACGATCCCGGCCATGATCAGCACGGCGCCGACCCACGCGACGGCGCTCAGGCGGTCGCCCGCGAGCCAGAAGCCGAACGCCGCCGCCCACACCGGCTCGAGCGCGAACGCGAGCGCCGTCCGCGTCGCGCTCGTCCGCTGCTGCGCCCAGGTCTGGACGAGGAACGCGAGCGCGCTCGCGAAGACACCCGTCACGAGCAGCGCGCTCCAGACCGTCCAACCCCGCGGCAGCTCCACCTGCCCCAGCGCCGCGGCGACGACGGCGAACCCGGCGAAGGCGGTGAGCATCTCGACGAACGTGAAGGCGACCGGGTCGTGGCGGGGGGCGTAGCGCTCCATCAGCGCGATCTGGAGCGAGTACGCGGCCGAGCCGAGCAACACGAGCAGGTCGCCCACACGGTCCTCACCACCGAGGCCCGAGAGGAGCGCGAGCCCCGCGGTGGAGAGCGCGACGCCGACCCACACGGCCGCACCGATCCGGACCCGGAGGAGCACGACGGCCGCGAGCGGGGTGAACACGACGTAGAGGCCGGTGATGAAGCCCGCGTTCGACACCGTCGTCCGCTCGAGCCCCGCGGTCTGGAGCGCGTAGCCCGCGGCGAGCAGCAGCCCGAGGCCGGCCCCCGCGACCCAGCCGCGCCGCGGCAGCGTGCGCAGCGGGCGGAGCGCCGGCGGTGCCAGCACCGCCGTCGCGATCGCGAAGCGGACGGCGAGGAAGGCGAAGAGCGGGTACAGCTCGACCGCGTCCTTCACCTGGACGAACGTCAGCCCCCAGATCGCAGTCACGAGCACGAGGGCGCCGACTGCGACCATGCGGGCGAGGCTATCTCCCCGAGCACGGAGGTCCCGCATGTCCAAGACACCCGCCGTCCACGAGCTCCGGCTCGTCGTCACCGCCCCCGATTTCGACGAGGCTCTCGCCTTCTACCGGGACGTCCTCGGCCTGCGCGAGCGGCTGGCCTACGCGTCCGCGGACGGTCGCGTGTCCATCCTCGAGGCCGGCCGCGCGACGCTCGAGCTCACCGATCCACCCCACGCCGAGTACATCGACGAGGTCGAGGTCGGCAGGCGCGTCGCCGGCCACATCCGGGTCGCGTTCGAGGTCGACGACAGCGCCGCGACCACCAAGGAGCTCGCCGCGGCCGGGGCGACGGTGCTCTCCGAGCCGACCCGCACGCCGTGGAGCTCGCTCAACGCCCGGCTGGAAGGCCCGGCCGGGCTCCAGCTGACGCTCTTCACCGAGCTCGATCCATAATCGCCGGATGCGCGTCTGCCTGATGATCGAGGGGCAGGAGGGTGTCTCCTGGGAGCAGTGGGTCGCGCTCGGGCGCGCGTGCGAGGAGGGCGGCCTCGAGGGCCTGTTCCGCTCCGACCACTACGCGGGGCTGATGGGCGACGAGGAGCGCGACGCGCTCGACGCCTGGACGCAGATCGCCGGGCTCGCGGCCCTGACGGAGCGGATCCGCCTCGGCACCCTCGTCTCCCCCGTGACGTTCCGGCACCCCTCCCTGCTCGCGAAGGCCGTCGCGACCGCCGACCACATCTCGGCCGGGCGCGTCGAGCTGGGGCTCGGCGCGGGCTGGAACGTGCGCGAGCACGAGGCGTACGGCTTCCGCTTCCCGGAGCTGCCCGAGCGGCTCGAGCGGCTCGAGGAGCAGCTCGAGCTCGTGGTGCGCCAGTGGACGGAGGAGACCGTCGACTTCACGGGCCGCCACTACCGGCTGGAGGGTCTGCGGGCGCTCCCGAAGCCCCACCAGCGGCCGCGGCCGCCCGTGATCGTCGGCGGCGCGGGCAAGCCACGAACCGCCCGGCTGGCGGCACGGCTCGCGGACGAGTACAACACCCCCTTCGCGACCCTCGAGCAGGTGGTCGAGCGCCGCGCGAACGTGCTGCGGGCCTGCGAGGAAGCCGAGCGCGAGCCGCTCGTCTTCTCCGTGATGACCGGGTGCGTCGTCGGCGCCGACCGCGCGGAGCTACTGCACCGCGTCGGCCGCGCGATGGCCCGCATGCGCGTCGATGGGGATCCAGCCGCCTTCGTGCGGGAGCGCGGGCACGTGATGGTGCTCGGCACCGCCGACGAGCTGGTCGACCGCCTGCGCGGGCTGGAGGAAGCCGGCGTCGACCGCATCTTCCTCCAGCACCTCGCGCACGACGACGTCGAGATGGTGCGGCTGCTCGGCGCCGAAGTGGCGCCGGCCGTCGCCTAGCTCGACGGGGTCACTCCACCGGCGGCCCCGGGCTGCTCAGATGCGGTCATCCACCGCGTCCTTGGCGTCCTCGACGGCGTCGGAGACGCTGTCCTTCGCCTTGCCCCAGCTCTCCTGGGCCTCGCCCTCCGCCTCGCGGTCCTCGTCGCCGGTGAGCTTGCCCTCGGCCTTCTTCAGGTTCCCCTCGATGCGATCCTCGTCCATCGTCGTACTCCTTCCGGTCGTGTGGAACGGAAGCGTTCCCGCCGCGCGATAACCTGAATCCGTGCCCGCGACGACTGACCGGCTCGGCCGCCCGCTGCGCGATCTGCGCATCTCGGTCACCGACCGCTGCAACTTCCGCTGCGTCTACTGCATGCCGAAGGAGGTCTTCGGCCACGAGTACCGCTTCCTCGACCGCAAGGAGCTCCTGACCTTCGAGGAGCTCGAGCGGGTCGTGCGGGTCTTCAAAGCCCGAGGCGTGGAGAAGATCCGGATCACGGGCGGGGAGCCGCTGCTCCGTCGCGAGCTGGAGGAGCTGATCGCCCGCCTGGCGGCGATCGGCGGCCTCGAGCTGACGCTGACGACCAACGCGTCGCTCCTCGCCAAGAAGGCACAGGCGCTCGCGGACGCGGGCCTCGACCGCGTCACCGTCAGCCTCGACTCGCTCGACGACGCCTCCTTCCGGGCGCTGAACGACGTCGACTTCCCCGTCCAGCGCGTGCTCGACGGCATCGACGCGGCGAGCGCCGCCGGCCTGCCGGTGAAGGTGAACGCGGTGATCAAGCGCGGCGTCAACGAGAGCTCGATCCTGGAGATGGCGGCCTACTTCCGGGGCACGCCGCACGTCCTCCGCTTCATCGAGTACATGGACGTGGGCGCCACGAACGGCTGGCGCCTGGACGACGTCGTCCCCGCCGCGGAGATCGTCCGGATGATCGACGCCGCGTTCCCGATCGAGCCGGTCGACCGCTCCTACCGAGGCGAGGTCGCGCAGCGCTGGCGCTACCGCGACGGCTCCGGCGAGCTCGGCCTGATCACCTCCGTCACGCAGCCGTTCTGCGGCGACTGCACGAGGGCGCGGATCTCCGCCGAGGGCCGGCTCTACACGTGCCTCTTCGGCGTCCGCGGCCACGACCTGCGCGCGCTCGTCCGCTCGGGCGCGACCGACGACGACCTCGCGACCGCGATCGGCCGCATCTGGGGGGAGCGGACCGACCGCTACTCGGAGCGACGCTCGGAGCGCACGCTCGACCTGCCCAAGGTCGAGATGAGCTACATCGGCGGCTGAGCCGCGTCCGCGCCCCGCCACGGGGCGGGCGGCTGCGGCCGCCACCCGCCCCGTCGCGTCCGGCTCGAGGCCGGCTGCCTCCAGCGGCGCCCGAAACGTCGTCACCTGCGTGGCGGCGCGGCGATCGCTGGGGGTGAGCCGATGATGCGCCGCTGCGGCGACCGTTGCAAGGCCGGGGTGCTGCGGCCGGGTACCGGCGGCCGCTGGCGATATCCTGACTCCATGTCCGGGTACTCCCAGGCGATGTCCCGCCGACTGCCGCGCGGGTGGGCGCACCTCGGGCTCCAGTTCGCGATCTGGCTCGGGTTCTACGGCGCCTACCAGGTCGCCCGGGGCGCCGCCGACCACTCGGTCGAGCAGGCGTTCGCGAACGGCCAGGCCATCATCGACATCCAGCGCTCGCTCGGCTCGATGATCGAGCTGCCGCTGCAGCGGCTCGTCGAGTCGTCCTCGCTGCTCGTCCAGGCGACCTCGTACACGTACTGGCTGTCGCAGTTCGCGGTCGTCGGCATCGCGCTCCTCTGGATCTACTTCCGCGCGCACGAGCGCTTCTTCCGCTTCCGCAACACGCTCATCCTCGCCAACCTGATCGGCCTCGTGGGCTACGTCGCGCTGCCGACCGCGCCGCCGCGGATGTTCCCGCAGGCCGGTTTCAACGACACGCTCGCCGATCACGCAGCCGTCACGCACAACTCGGGCCTGATCGACTTCGCGGCGAACCCCTACGCGGCGATGCCGAGCCTCCACTCCTGCGACGCGCTGATCGTCGGCGTCGTGATGGCGCTCGTCGTCCGGCGCACGTGGGCCAAGGTGCTCTGGCTCGCCTGGCCGGCCTGGGTCTGGTTCAGCGTCATGGCGACGGGCAACCACTTCTGGCTCGACATCGCGGCGGGCATCCTCGTCGCCGCCGTGGCCGCCGCCGTCGTCTACCGGGGCCGGCTGCTCGGACGCGCGTGAGCCTGAAGGCCACGTACACGTCCGGCGCGCGCGGGCTCGCCTCGCGCTCGATGACGGGGCTCGCCCGAACGCGGGTCACGCCGAACATGCTCACCGCGGCGGGGGTGACGCTCTGCGCCGTCGGGGCCGTGCTCGTCTACTTCGAGTACCGCGACGAGTTGCTCTTCTTCTGGCTCGGCGGGCTGGCGTTCGTCGTCGGCTCGATCCTCGACATCCTCGACGGCGCGCTCGCGCGCGCGGGCGGGAAGCAGACGCCGTTCGGCGGCTTCCTGGACTCGACGCTCGACCGCGTCGGCGAGGGGCTGATGCTCGGGGCGATCGCGCTCGTCTTCATGCGCGACGGCAAGGAGCTCGCGCTGGCGCTCGCCGTCGCGGCGATCGGCGGCTCCTTCCTCGTTCCCTACGCGCGGGCGAAGGCCGAGGGCCTCGGGATCAAGGGCGACGTCGGCATCGGCTCGCGGGCGGAGCGCGTCGTCGTGATCTCGGTCGGGCTCGCGCTCGCGCCGTGGGGCGTGCTGCCGTGGGCGATCGGCGTGCTCGCCGCCACCGCGTGGTTCACCGTGCTGCAGCGGATCCTGCACGTCCGCCGCGAGCTGCGGGCGGCGGCGGAGCCAGGTGGGCGGTAGCCGGTTGTTCAGGCGCCCGTAAGGCTTCGGTAAGACCGCCGCAGTACGGTCGGAGCCTCTCTCCGAAAGGACTCACCGGGATGACCAGGATCTCGATCGCCGCCGTACTCGCTGCCCTCGCCGGCGCACTCGCACCGGGAGCGGCCGAGGCGACGCCCGCCTCCGGCACCGCCGCGGACGCCCAGGCGCCCGCCACCCTGACCGTGCGCACCACGCGGTTCGGCCGCATCCTCTTCGACGGCCGGGGACGCGTGCTCTACGCCTTCACCCGCGACCGCCGCGGCGGGCCGAGCCGCTGCTACGGCGACTGCGCGACCGCCTGGCCGGTCTACTTCGCGCCGAAGAGCCCGCTCCGCGCGGGTGCCGGCGTGAAGCGGTCGCTGCTGGGGACGACGAGGCGCCGCGGCGGCAGGCGCCAGATCACCTACAACGGCTGGCCGCTCTACTACTACGCCCATGAGCGGCGCGGCGAGGTGAAGTGCCAGAACGTCTTCACGCACGGCGGGCTCTGGCTCGTGGTGCGGCCGAACGGCCGGACGGTTCGCTAGCAGCTCGGGACAGGATGAGCTAGAGTGCTAGCAGTTTGACTGCTAGCACTCCTCGTTCCGAGCGCACGACGTTGCTCGTGCGCATGCCCGGCTCGCTCAAGCGCGCCCTCGTGCGCGAGGTCGCGCGCCGCGAGTCGAACCTGAACGACGTCGCCGTCGCGCTCCTCGCGGAGCGCTTCGGCGTCGCCTTCACGCCGAGCGGCCGTCGCCGCAAGGTCATCCCCGGCGCGGCGGGCACCGTCCTGCTGCGCCTGCCGCCGGAGCTCCGACGCGAGCTGAAGCTCGCGGCCCGGCGGCGCTCGCTGAACGTCAACGACCTCGTGCTCCTCACGCTCGCGGATGCGCTCGAGGTTCCGTTCGCCTCCAATCGAAAGGACACGACCATGGCCTCCACGAACGGCAGCCGCAACGGCAAGGCCCGCGGCAAGGACGCGGTGCGCGTCGCGATCGTCGGCGTCGGCAACTGCGCGAACTCGCTGCTCCAGGGCGTCCAGTACTACCGGGACGCGCCCGACGACCAGTTCGTCCCCGGGCTGATGCACGTGAACCTCGGCGGCTACCACGTCCGCGACATCGAGTTCACGGCCGCCTTCGACGTCACCGCCGACAAGGTCGGCCAGGACCTCGCCGACGCGATCTGGGCGCACCCCAACGACACGATCAAGTTCGCGGACGTGCCGAAGACCGGCATCACGGTCAATCGCGGCATGACACACGACGGCATCGGCAAGTACCTCTCCGAGGTGACGACCAAGGCGCCGGGCGAGACGGACGACATCGTCGGCATCCTCCAGGAGACGCAGACGGACGTGGTCGTGAGCTACCTCCCGGTCGGCTCCGAGGCCGCTGCCAAGTGGTACGCCGAGCAGTGCCTCGAAGCGGGCGTCGCCCTCGTCAACTGCATGCCCGTCTTCATCGCGCGCGAGCGCTACTGGCAGAAGCGGTTCGAGGAGAAGGGCCTGCCGGTGATCGGCGACGACATCAAGTCGCAGGTCGGCGCGACGATCACCCACCGCGTGCTCACGAGCCTCTTCCGCGAGCGCGGGGTCAAGCTGGACAAGACGATGCAGCTGAACGTCGGCGGCAACTCCGACTTCCTGAACATGCTCGAGCGCGATCGGCTCGAGTCGAAGAAGATCTCGAAGACGAACGCGGTCACGTCCATGCTCGACTACGACATGGGCGCGGGGAACGTCCACGTCGGCCCGTCCGACTACGTGCCGTGGCTGACCGACCGCAAGTGGGCGTACATCCGCATGGAG
>DASUOK010000122.1:0-11273 GCA_036276675.1 Gaiellaceae bacterium
CCGGCCCGCTTCGCCGGCAGCGCGTTCGCGATCTGCTCGAGCCCGTAGGCGGCGCGCGTGTTCTCCGTCTTCGAGAAGTCGTGGAGGTCGACGTGACCGTCCTCGTCGACGACGACGTTCTCGAGGATCGTCCCGAACGTGCGCGTCATGCGGAAGATCTCGGGCTCGGCCTCGGGCGAGAGCCGGATCACCTTCGCGTAGCAGCCGCCCTCGATGTTGAAGACGCCGGAGTCGCCCCAGCCGTGCTCGTCGTCGCCGATCAGCGAGCGCTCCGGCTCGGCCGAGAGCGTCGTCTTGCCGGTGCCGGAGAGGCCGAAGAAGATGGCGACGTCGCCGTCGTCGCCCAGGTTGGCCGAGCAGTGCATCGGGAAGACGCCAGCGAGCGGGAGCCGGTCGTTCATGAGCGTGAAGATCGACTTCTTGATCTCGCCCGCGTAGAACGTCCCGCCGATCAGCACCTCCTCGCGCGACGGGTGCAGCACGATGAACGTGCCGGAGCGCGTGCCGTCCTCCTCCGGGTCGGCCTCGAGCCCGGGCGCGTGCAGCACGAGGGCGTCCGGCTCGAACGCCCGCAGCTCGTCGGCGCTCGGCTCGATGAACATCGTCCGCGCGAAGAGCGCGTGGTAGGGCCGGTCGGTGACGACGCGGACGGCGATGCGGTAGGCCGGGTCGGCGCCGGCGAAGGCGTCGACGACGTAGAGATCGCGGCCGGCGAGGTGCTCCGTCACCTTCGCGCGCAGCCCGTCGAAGTGCTCCTCCGCCAGCTCGGCGTTGACGTCGCCCCACCAGATGCGGTCCTCGGAGCCGGGCTCGCGCACGACGAACTTGTCCTTCGGCGAGCGGCCGGTGTGCTCGCCCGTGTCGACCGCGAGCGGGCCGCCCTCGACGAGGCGCCCCTCGCCCCGCTCCAGCGCGTGCGTGTAGAGGACCGACGTCGTCGGATTCCACTGGACCGAGCGCGACGCGGAGATCCCGTGAGCGTCCAGTCCGGTCCTCGGCTGTGTGGTCGCCACGGCGCCGAAGCATACGCGCAGGGGCGTCACGGCGCGCCCGCGAGAGAATCCGCGCGGACGCCACGACCGTAGTCCTGGACGTGAAGCCGGTGGTCGTCCTCCTCCTCCTCGCAGCCGCGCTCGCCGGCTGCGGCTCCGACGACGATGGCAACGACGACGGCGCGGCCGCCCCGGCGGACACGGCCGACACGGTCGAGCTCGTCGCCACCGACTTCGCGTTCGAGCCCTCCTCGCTCACGCTCGACGCTGCCGGCGAGCACACGCTGACCCTGCGGAACGACGGCGAGTTCCCGCATGCGATTGCGTTCGACGACCTCGACGGCACCACCGGCAACGTCGACCCCGGCGCGTCCGGCGAGGTCACCGTCGACCTCGAGCCGGGGAGCTACACGGTGTACTGCCCCGTCGGCAACCACCGCGACCAGGGCATGGAGGGCACGCTCGTCGTCGGCGGCGCCTCCGCGAGCGGCGGCGGTAGCGGCGACGGGGACGGCGACGACTACGACGACGGCTACGGCTACGGCTACGGCTACGGCTACGGCTAGCTGAGCACCTCTTCGGTGTCGCGGGCGAGCAGCGCCGCGTAGCGCCCGCCCGCGAGCAGCAGCTCGTCGTGCGTGCCGATCTCGGCCACCCGGCCGCGGTCGAGGACGACGATCTGGTCCGCGTCGCGCACGGTCGAGAGCCGGTGTGCGATCGCGATCGTCGTCCTCCCCTCCTCCAGCCGCTCGAGCGCCGCCTGCACGAGCCGCTCGGTCTGCGTGTCGAGCGCCGAGGTCGCCTCGTCGAGGACGAGGATCGGCGGGTTCCGCAGGATGGTGCGCGCGATCGCCATCCGCTGCTTCTCGCCGCCCGAGAAGCGATAGCCGCGCTCGCCGACGACGGTGTCGTAGCCCTGCGGCAGCGACGCGATCAGCTCGTGGATCTGCGCGGCGCGCGCCGCCTCCTCGACCTCCTCGTCGCTCGCGTCCGGCCGGGCGAAGCGCAGGTTCTCGCGCACCGTCGCGTGGAAGAGATACGTCTCCTGCGAGACGACGCCGACGGCCGCGGCAAGCGAGCCGAACGTGAGCTCGCGGACGTCGACCCCGTCGATCGCGACGCGCCCGCGGGTCGCGTCGTAGAGCCGCGCGACGAGGTAGCCGGCGGTCGTCTTGCCGGAGCCGGTCTCGCCCACGAGCGCCGTTGTCGTGCCTGGTGCGGCCTCGAAGGACACGTCCTGGAGCGTCCACGCCGCCTCCTCGTAGCGGAACCAGACGTCCTCGAACGAGACGCGCCCCTGCGGACGGTTCAGCTCGCGCGTGCCCGGCTCGATGTCGACGTCGAGATCGAGGTACTCGAAGACCCGGTCGAACAGCGCGAGCGACGTCTGCACGTCGAGGGAGACGCCCAGCAGCGAGCCGATCGGGAAGAAGAGGCGGGTCTGCAGGGTCGTGAACGCGATCACCGTGCCGAGCGTGATCGCGCCGCTGGCGTGCCCGGCGAAGAGGTAGACGAGCGCCGGCATGACGGCGAACGAGGTCTGGATCGAGGCCATCATCCAGCGACCCGTCATGCGGCTCCGGACCTCGAGCTCCGCCAGCCGCTCGGACTCGGACTCGAACCGGGAAGCGAGCTCGCCCGAGCGGCCCATCGTCTTCCCGAGCAGGATCCCCGAGACGGAGAGCGACTCCTGCACGAGGCTGGAGATGTCGGCCATCGACTCCTGCCGGACCTTCGCCACCTTCTGCCGCTCGCGGCCGACCCGGCGCGTCAGCCACACGAACAGCGGCAGCAGCGCGAGCGCGAACAACGTCAGCCGCCAGTCCAGGATGAACATCGCCACGACGCTCGCGATGACCGTCGTCACGTTGGCGACGATCGACGTCGCGGTCGAGGTCACGACCTCCTGCACGCCGCCGATGTCGTTCGCGAGCCGCGACTGCACCTCGCCCGTGCGCGTCCGCGTGAAGAAGGCGAGCGACAGCCGCTGCAGGTGCTTGTAGACGGCGGTGCGCAGGTCGTGCATGACGCGCTGTCCGACCTGGTTCGAGAGCAGCGTCTGCACGACCCCGAGCGCGCCCGTGCCGATGGCGATCGCGATCATCGCCGCCACGAGCAGGTTCAGCTGGCCGAGGTCGCGGTTCGGGAGCGCGTCGTCGAAGATCCGCTGGAGCAGGAACGCGGGGACGGCGCCGACCGCGGACGAGAAGAGGATCAGCGCGAGCACGCCGCCGAGCCGGCTTCGGTACGGCCGGAACAGCCGCACGATGCGGCGCAGGTTCGCGCGGCGCACGGCGGGGTCGGCCGGCCGCTCGACCGGCTCGGACGTCTCGAAGCTGCGACGGCCACGCGCCATGCCCGACGAAGAGTACGGACGTGCTAGCGGAGCGCGTCGACCCGCTCTTCGAGCACCCGCGTCAGCGCCCGGGCGGTGGCGACCGTTGGTCTCCCCCGCTCAACGAGGATCGGCTCGCCGACGACGACGCGGAGACGCGGGAAGCGGATCCGGCGTCTCGAGAGCGCTCGTCCGGACCCGACGATCCGGACCGGCACGAGCGGCACACCGGTCCTGAGCGCGAGCCGTGCCGCACCGCGAGTCCAGGTGCCGCCGCGCACAGTGCCCTGCGGGAAGATGGCAACGCTCTCCCCCGCCCCCAGCAGCTCCTCGGCCCGGCCGAGCGAGACGAGGTCGCGGCGGTCGCGGCGGATCGGGATGCCGCCGAGGGCGTCCATCAGCCAGGCGCCGGGCCGGTGGCGCCAGAGCTCGACCTTGGCGAGGAAGTGGAGCGGCTGGCTCGCCGTCAGGGCGAGCAGGGGCGGATCGAGCAGGGACTCGTGGTTGGCGGCGACGATGCACGGGCCGGGCGGAACCCGCCCCTCGACCTCGAGCCGGTAGAGCAGCCGCGCCAGCAGGCGCGCGACGGCTCGCACCGCCAGGTAGAGCCCTAGGCGCAGAAACGCTCCAGCTCGGCGGCTACGAGCTCCTCCCAGCGGGCGGCGCGCGGCATCGGCACCGTGCCGCCCCAGGGGCTGCGCAGCGCGATCGGGTGGATCGCGCCCGGGATCACCGTGCGCACGGCCTCGACGCCGCGCGCCCGCGCCCGCTCGTAGCCCCGGCGCGACAGCTCCGGCGACACCCCGGGGAGGAAGGGCAGCCCACGATCCCACGAGCCGTGCACGATCGCGAGCCGGCGCCCGTCGAGCGTCGAGAGGTCGAGCTGGCGCGGCAGCCACGGCGCGAGGCCGATCACGTGCTGCACCGCCGGCTCGGCGGCGACGAGCACGGCGACGGCACCGCCCATCGAGAAGCCGAGCAGCGCGAGCTCCTCGGCGCCGTCCGCGCGAGCCGCACCGATCGCCGCTCGCGCGTCGTCGGCGCACTCCTCCAGCCGGTTCCACGACTTCGTCCGGTAGCGCACCTCGAGGAAGCCGAGCTTCGGCAGGCGCACAGCGAGCCGACGGACGAGCCACTCGACCGACGCGCTCCAGGTTCCGTCAACCTCCGCGGCGGTGCCGCCGTTCACGCAGACGACCGCGCGGCGGGCGCCCGCGTTCGTCCAGCGCGCCTCGGCGCCGCTCCCGAGCTCGAAGGACATGCGGCGACTCTAGGGAAAAGGCCTCAGGTGACGACCGCCGCGGCGATCGAGCGCTTCCTCGCGAGCCCCGGGCTGGCCGACTCGACGCGCCGCTCCTACCGCTTCGACCTGCGCGACTTCAGCGGCTGGCTGGCGGACCGCGATGCGGAGGTCGAGGACGTGGACGTCCGGATCCTGGCCGACTACGCCGCCGAGCTCGGACGGGCCCGGCGCGGGCTCGCGCCGGCGACGATCGCGCGCCGCCTCTCGACCGTGCGCTCGTTCCTACGCTTCACGCTCGGGCCGTCGCGCGTACCGGACACGCCGTTCGCGCCGCGGCGGCCCCGCCACCTGCCCGACGCGCCGAAGCAGGCGGAGGTGGAGCGGCTGATCGACGGCCTCTCGGGTGACGGCGCGCTCGCGCTCCGGAACGCCACGATCCTGGAGCTCGTGTACTCGGCGGGCCTGCGCAGCGCCGAGGCGGTCCGGCTCGATCTCGGCGACGTCGACTTCGAGCAGGAGCACGTGCGCGTGCAGGGCAAGGGCGGCAAGGAGCGGATCGTGCCACTCGGCGAGCGGGCCGCGTACGCCGTGGCGCTCTACCTGCGCGAGGCACGGCCCGCGCTCGCGCGCGGCGCCGACGACGCCCTCTTCCTCTCGGCGCGCGGACGGCGCCTCGACACGAGCACGCTGCGGCGGCTCCTCCCGCATCCCCACCGCCTGCGCCATTCGTTCGCCACGCACCTGCTCGAAGGCGGGGCCGACCTGCGGACGATCCAGGAGTTGCTCGGGCATGCCTCCCTCTCGACGACCCAGGTCTACAGCCACGTCGACGCGAAGCGGCTCCGGAAGGTCTATGACTTCTCGCACCCGCGCAGCTGACCCGGAGCTCGAGGGCTTCCTCACCCTCCTGGCAGCGCGGCGCGCGCCCCGGACCGTCGACGCGTACCGTCGCGACCTGACGAGCCTCGGATCGTGGCTCGACGGGCCGGTCGCCCGCGCCCGCGAGGAGCAGCTCGAGCGCTGGATCGCGCAGATGCGGGCCGACGGCCTGGCGGCGACCACGATCGCCCGCCGCGTCGCCGCCGTCCGCGCCTTCTACCGGCACCAGATGCTGCTCGGCGCCCGCGAGGACAATCCCGCCGCCGCCCTCACGCTGCCCAAGCGGCTCCGCAAGCTGCCGCGGACGCTCGCGCCGAGCGAGGCGGAGCGGCTGATCGACGCCGCGGCCGGGACGACACCGCGGTCGATGCGCGACCGTGCGCTCGTGGAGCTCCTCTACGGCGCCGGCCTCCGCGTCAGCGAGGCAGTCGGCCTCGACCGCCGCGCGGTCGATCTCGACGAGCGGCTCGTGCGCGCGCTCGGCAAGGGGCAGAAAGAGCGGCTCGTGCCGCTCGGACGGCCGGCGGTGGAGGCGCTCCGCCGCTACATCGCGATGGGCCGGCCGCACCTCGACCGCCGCCACCGGCCGGAGCTCTTCCTCAACGCCCGCGGCGGGCCGCTGACGCGCGCGGGAGCCTTCCTGATCCTGCGGCGGCTGGCCGAGAAGGCCGGCCTCGATCCGCTGCGCATCCACCCGCACCTGCTGCGCCACTCGTTCGCGACGCACCTGCTCGAGGGCGGCGCCGACCTGCGCAGCGTCCAGGAGATGCTCGGGCACGCCGACCTCTCGACGACGGAGCTCTACACGCACGTATCCGATCGACGGCGCCGCGAGTTGTATTTTCGGGCGCACCCCCACGCGCGCCGAGAACGCGACCCGAAGGACGAAGCCCGATGACGCTGGATCCGCAGATCGCCACGCTCGCAGCCCTCGTCATGGCAGCCGGCTGGACGATGTACTTCGCCGGCCTGAAGAAGCACATGCTCGAGCACAAGCAGCGCCGGCGCGTCTGCCCCTCGTGCGGCCGCCGCATCGACGGCCGCGTCTGCAACGCGCACTGACCGAGCACGGCGCGAGCTAGCCGCTCCGGGCAACGAGCTCGTCGAGCCCGCGAGCCCGTGCGGGCGTGGCGTCGAGCAGCGTCACGTGCCCGAGCTTGCGGCCGGGGCGTGGCTCCTTGCCGTACAGGTGCACGTGCGCGCCGGGGATGCGGAGGAGCTCGTCGAGCGGCGGCACGATCCCGATCAGGTTCTGCATCGCCGCCGGGCCGCGCGCGGCCGTCGGCCCGAGCGGGAGCCCGAGGATCGCGCGCAGGTGGTTCTCGAACTGGCTCGTCTCGGCGCCCTCGATCGTCCAGTGGCCCGTGTTGTGCACCCGGGGGGCCAGCTCGTTGGCGAGTAGCTCGCCGCCGACGTCGAAGAGCTCGAGCGCGAGCACGCCGACGTAGCGGAGCTCGTCGAGGAGGCGCGTCGCGTAGTCCTCCGCGAGCCCCTGCGGCGCCCCCGCGGCGGGAACACGCGAGCTGCGCAGGATGCCGTCCTCGTGCACGTTCTCGGCGAGGGGATAGAAGCGCGTGTCGCCGTCGCGGCCGCGGACGGCGAGCAGCGACAGCTCGCGGTCGAATGGGACGAGTCCCTCGAGCACGTGGCCGGGGGCTGGCACCGGACGTGTCTCCACCAGACGTTGTCCCTTGCCGTCGTAGCCGAGCCGTCGCGTCTTGAGCAGCGCCAGGAACTCGGTCACCTCGTCGTCGAGTGGCGCCGTGGGGATGCCGAGACGGCGGAAGAGCCGCTTCTCCACCAGCCGGTCCTGCGCGGCCTCGAGCGCGGCGGCCGCCGGCAGCGCACCGACCCGGCGTGCCGCGGCCACGGGGACGTTCTCGAACTCGTACGTGACGACGTCGGCGCCCTCGGCGAGCCGGTCCAAGGCGGCCGGGTCGTCGTAGGCACCGACGATCAGCTCCCCCACCGCGCCGGCAGGCGCGTCGGGGGCGGGATCGAGGAAGCGGAAGCTGAGGCCGAGCGGGATCCCGGCGAGCGCGAGCATGCGCCCGAGCTGGCCTCCCCCGATCACCGCGACGAGAGCCACGTCGCAGTCTGTTATGCGGCAGGGTCCGGCGCGTCGAGCACGGCCTGCGTCTGCTCCGCGCGGCGGCGCGCCAGCCGCTCCCGGACGCCCTCGTCGGAGCGCGCGACGATCGCCGCTGCCAGCAGCGCCGCGTTGACGGCGCCGGCCTGCCCGATCGCGAGCGTCCCGACCGGGATCCCGGCCGGCATCTGGACGATCGAGAGCAGCGAGTCCATCCCCTTCAGCGTCTTCGACTCGACCGGGACGCCGAGCACGGGCAGCGCCGTCTTGGCCGCGGCCATCCCGGGCAGGTGCGCGGCGCCGCCGGCGCCCGCGATCAGGACCTGCAGCCCGCGCCTCTCGGCCGAGGCGGCGTACTCGAAGAGCAGGTCGGGCGTGCGGTGCGCCGAGACGACCCTGGTCTCGCAGGGCACCTCGAGCGACTCCAGCGTCTCGACCGCGTGCCGCATCGTCTCCCAGTCGGAGCGCGAGCCCATGATCACGCCGACGAGCGCCCCCATGTCAGCGCAGGTTGGCGCGCTTCTGGAGCGCCGTCGCGACCGCCCGCGCCGTCTTGCGCAGCTCCGCGTCCTGCTCGTCGTCCTCCGCGAGGCCGGTCAGCAGCTGGATCGACTGCCGCTCGGGCGTCCCGTTCTTCAGGCAGACGATCGCGAGCCGGCGCACGGCGACGTTGCCGTCGTGCGAGGCGAGTGTGTGCAGCAGGGAGCGCATGGCGTTGACGTCGCCCGGGTGCGTGCGCGAGAGACCCTCGAGCGCGATCAGGGCCGAGCCGCGCGCGGCCGGGCTCTCGTCCTCGAGCCCACGGCGCAGGAGCTCGAGCTTCTGCCGGAAGCGGAACTGCGCGATGGCGCGATACGCCTGGGCGCGGATCCGGTAGTCGCCGTTCCGCGCGGCGTGCTCGACCTCCTCGTCCCACTCGGCCCGGAGGTTCGCGAGCCCGCGCTCGTCACCGGCCGAGGCGAGCTCGTCGGCGCGGGCGGCGGCCTCGGCGAGCGTCACGAGATCGACGACGCGGCGCGGGCGCCCGGACCGACGTAGCGGGCCGAGGGGCGCACGAGCCGGGCGAGCTTCTTCTGCTCGAGCACGTGCGCCGACCAGCCGGCCGTGCGCGAGCACGCGAACATCGCCGGTGCGAGCTCCGGCGGCACGGCGGCGACGTCGAGCACGACAGCGGACCAGAACTCGACGTTCGTCTCCAGCGGGCGGTCGGGCGACTTCTTGCGCAGCGCAGCGAGGGCGGCCTGCTCGAGCTCCTCGGCGACGTCGTAGCGCGGCGCGCCAAGCTCCTTGGCGGTGCCCCGCAGCAACCGGGCGCGGGGGTCCTCAGCGCGGTAGACCCGGTGGCCGAAGCCCATCAGCCGCTCGCCTCGCTCGATCAGGCCGTTCACGTAGCCGGCCGGATCGCCGGCCTCGGCGGCGGCGTCGAGCATCGGCAGCACGCGGGCCGGCGCTCCGCCGTGCAGCGGCCCCGAGAGCGCGCCCACGGCCGAGGAGAGGGCGGCGGCGCAGTCGGCACCGGTCGAGGCGACGATGCGCGCCGTGAAGGTGGAGGCGTTGAGGCCGTGCTCGCAGGTGCAGATCCAGTAGGTGTCGATCGCCTGCACGTGCTTCGGGTCGGCCTCGCCGCGCCACTCGAGCAGGAAGCGCTCCGCCGTCGTCCGCCCCTGCGCGACGACGGCCGGATCGACCCGGTCGGTCCTGCCGTCCGCGAGGCGCGCCGACTGGGCGGCGATCGAGATGAACTGCGCCGAGACGCGGCGCAGATCCTCCCGCGCCTCGTCGTCGGAGATGTCGATCAGCTTCTTCAGGCCCCACTCGCCGGCCAGGCGGCCGGTGACGGACTGGAGATCGGCGGGCGTGTTCCCCGTCAGGCCGCCACCCTCGTACGGCTCGGCCACGGGCAGCCCCGGCTCGTAGCTCTCGTCGACGAGGAGGCCCCAGACCTGCTCGAACCGGTAGGCGCCGACGAGCTCCTCGATGTCGACGCCGCGGTAGCGGAGCGAGCCGCCCTCGCGGTCGGGCTCGGCGATCTCCGTCTCGAAGGCGACCACGCCCTCGAGGCCCGGCTTGAAGTCGCTCACCGCTCCCCTCGCAGGGCCACCGGATACTCGCGCCGCGACTCGCCGACGTAGTCGGCGCTCGGGCGGATGATCTTGCCGCCGGCGTGCTGCTCGAGCACGTGCGCGGCCTGCCCGACGACGCGGCTCATCTCGAAGATCGGGATGAAGAGATCCGTCGGGATGCCGAGGTAGTGGTAGAGGACGCCCGAGTAGAGGTCGACGTTGGGCCAGAGCCCCTTCTGCTCGTGCGCCTCACGCTCGGCGGCCGCAGCGATCCCGAGGTAGTCGGGGGCGGCATCGTCGGCGAACCGCTCCGCGAGGCCGCGCAGGATCGGGACGCGCGGATCCATCGCCCGGTAGAGCGGATGCCCGAAGCCGTACAGCGGCCGCTTCCCCTCGAGGCGCGAGCGGACGCCCTCGGCGACGCGCTCGGGGGAGCCGAACTCCTCGAACATGGCCATCGCCGCCTGGTTGGCGCCGCCGTGCAGCGGGCCCTTGAGCGCGCAGATGGCGCCGACGACGGCCGAGTGCATGTCGGCGTTCGTCCCCGCGACGACGCGCGCGGTGAAGGTGGACGCGTTCATCTCGTGCTCGGCGTGCAGGATCATCGCGATCTCGAACGCGCGAGCCTCGTCCGCCGTCGGCTCCTCGCCGCGCAGCATGGCGAGGAAGTTCTCCGCGTGGCCGAGGGCGGGATCCGGCGCGACCGCGCCCAGGCCGCGGCGCCGGCGCTCGTAGCGCGCGACGAGCGTCGGCAGCTGCGCGACGAGCGCGATCGCCTTGCGGCGCTCGTGGTCGCGGTCGATCGCAGCCTCGGCCGGGTCGGAGAACGAGAGGGCGGAGACCGCCGTTCGCAGCGTCTCCATCGGCGAGGCGTCCATCGCGTTCCCGTCGACGATCGTCGTCACCGCGGGCGGCAGCTCACGCGCGCCGGCGAGCTGCTCGGTGAACGTCTCGAGCTCTGCGGCCGAGGGCACGTCGCCCTCGAGCAGGAGGTAGGCGACCTCCTCGTAGCTCGCGTGCTCCGCGAGCTCGACGATGTCGTAGCCGCGGTACATCAGCACGCCCTCGTCCGGCTCGATCGAGCAGATGCTCGTCTCGGCGACGGCGATGCCGGAGAGGGCGACGGACTTCTTCGGGCCTGCCATCGAGGGGACATTACCCGCAACCCCAGGGCATGACCGGTCGGTAGAGTCCGCCGCCGATGGCCCATCGCGTGACCCTGATCCCGGGCGACGGCACCGGGCCGGAGCTGACCGAAGCGACCCGCCGCGTGCTCGAGGCGACCGGCGCCGAGCTCGACTGGGACGTGCAGCACGCCGGCACCGACGTGGCCGACCAGAATGGGGGCAACCCGCTGCCCGAGCACGTGCTCGAGTCGATCCGCCGCAACGGCGTCGCGCTGAAGGGGCCGATCACGACCCCCGTCGGCGGTGGCTTCCGCTCCGTCAACGTCGGCCTGCGCACCGTGCTCGAGCTCTACGGGCAGGTGCGCCCCTGCAAGAGCTACCCGGGCGTCCGCTCCCGCTACGCGAACGTCGACCTGATCGTCGTGCGCGAGAACACGGAGGACCTCTACGCGGGCGTCGAGTTCGAGGAGGGAACGGAGGCGGCCGACGAGCTGCTCGACTGGCTCGGGGCGCACGGGTCGCCCAGGATCCGCCGCGACTCCGGG
>DASUOK010000123.1:0-3965 GCA_036276675.1 Gaiellaceae bacterium
TCGTCGCCGCCGCCGCCGGCAGCGTCCTCGTCGACGTACTCGCGCCCGGCCGCGACGGCGACCGCGATCTCCTCCGGGTCGTCGAGCAGCGAGCGCTCGACCGTGAGCGAGAGGGTCGCGCCGTCCACGGCGAGCGCGGCCGTGCCGACCTGCGCCCGGGGGCTCTCGATGCCCGCCCGGACGACCGGCGCGCGCGTGAGGTCGACGCCGTGCGCACCCGTGTAGAACTCGACGTCGGTCCGGCCGAGGTCGTCGTCGGTGTGGATGCCGATCAGCAGCATGTCGGTGTAGCGCTCGTCCTCGTCGAAGGCGAGCGGCGGCGCGTTCGCGAACTCGACCGCGATCGTGAGGGCCGGCTCGGTGTGTGAGAGGGTGACGGCCGTGATGTCGGGCCCGCTGCCCGCCGCGTCACCCTTGGGATCCGTGAAGCGATCCGACCCGAGTGCCGTCGCCGGCAGCGCGAAGAGCGCCACGATCAGAATGGCGACGATTCGCATGGGATCCTCCTTCGATGTCGCCTTCCATGCTCGCCGGCGCCGTGGGGCCGGGCATCGGTGAGAACGCGGATCCCGCTGCGGGGGAGCCGCGGGCGACGCTTGCGGGTCAGCCCACGCCGAGCGCCCGGCGCACGGCCTCGTGCTCGAGTGTGGCGGCGACGAGGTCAGCCTCGTCGAGCAGGACACCGGGAAAGGACGGGACGCCGATCACGTACAGGCCGGCCGCACGGGCCGCCGCGACGCCCGTGGGCGAGTCCTCGAGGCCGACCGACGCGGCCGGCGAGGCGGCGAGGAGCTCGCAGGCGCGCAGGTAGACGTCGGGCGAGGGCTTCGGCTCGGCCACCTCGTCGGCGGTCACGACGACCTCGAAGAGCTCCGCGACCCCGGCCGCCGCGAGCGCGCCGCGGACGAGGCGGCCCGGCGTGTTCGAGGCGACGGCGACGGGAATGTCGCAGCCGCGCAGCGCGAGCACGAGCTCGACGGCGCCGGGCATCGGCGCGGCCTCGGCGACGAGCCGGCGGCCCACGAGGTCGAGCAGCTCGTGCCCGAGGTCCTCCGCGCGGCCCGGCTGTGCGAGCAGGCGCTCCAGCACGAGCGAGCCGTCGAGGAGGGACGTGCCGATCAGCGCCCGCTTCTCGTCCGGCCCGAACACGCGGCCGTAGCCGGCGAACAGCTCCTCCTCGGCGCGGGTCCAGCTCGACTCCGTCTCGAGCAGCAGGCCGTCGCAGTCGAAGACGACGGCGGCCGGCGGAGACGGGGGCGCCGTCAGGAGCCCGAACTGGGCTGATTCGAAACCAGCGCGATCGTCTTCGACGCCAGCCGGTCGAGTGCCTGCACCGCCAGCTCGAGGTGCTCGGGCTTCGTGTCCTCGACCTTCGTGTGCGAGAGGCCGCGCAGGCTCTGCGAGAAGAGCATCACCGTCGGCACACCCGCGCGTGCCATCTCGGCTGCGTCGTGCAGCGGCCCGCTCGGCAGCCGGTGCGACTGCCCCGTCACCTCGCGTACCGACTCGTCCGCGAGCTCGACGAGCCGCTCGTCGAACAGGATCGGGTCGATCGACCAGATCTTCTCCCACTCGACGTCGACGTCCTCCTCACGCGCGAAGCGCTCGGACGCCTCCTGCGCTTCCCGGAGCATGGTCGCCAGCGCCGCCGCGTCCATGTGCCGCTGGTCGAGCAGCTGCACCGCCGTCTCGACGACGGAGGTGACGATGCCCGGCCTGCAGACGACGCCGCCGCTCGTGCAGACGCCGCCGCCCCCCGCCCGCGCGGCGATGTCGCGGATCTCGAGCGCGAGCTTGGCGGCGCCGGCGAGGGCGTCGCGGCGCTTGTCCATCGGCGTCGAGCCCGCATGGGCGGCCTGGCCGCGCCAGGTGACCTGCCAGCGCTCGACGCCGAACGTCCCGATCACCGCGCCGACCGGGAGAGCCATGGACTCGAGCACCGGTCCCTGCTCGATGTGCAGCTCGAGATACGCGGCCGCGTCCTGCAGCTGGCGGTGGGCGTCGAGCGCGCGATCGAGGTCGACCTCGTGCTCGCGCAGCGCGTCCTCCCAGCGGATCCCGTCGGCGTCGACGCGGTTGCGGATCTCCTCCTGGTCGGCCATCGTGCCGGACGCGGCGCTCGAGCCGAAGAGCGAGCGTCCGAAGCGGGCGCCCTCCTCGTCGGCCCAGTCGACGAGCCGCACGGTCACCGGCGGCGTCCCCTCGTCGGCGATCCGGCGCAGCACCTCGACGCCGGCCAGCACGTTCAGCGCGCCGTCGAGCCAACCGCCGTTCGGAACCGAGTCGATGTGCCCGCCGATCAGCACGGCCTGGTCGCTCTCTCCCCGGAGCGTCCACCACTGGTTGCCGGCCTCGTCGCGCTCGTACTCGAGCGGGAGCGGCTCGAGCTTCCCTCGCAACCACTCCCGGGCGCGTTCCCAGGTGTCCGTCCACGCGACGCGCTGCGCGCCGTTCTCGTCCCCCGTCAGGTCGCGGAGCTCGCGCAGCTCGCCGACGGTTCGGGAGGGCGTGAGGGGCACGGTGGTGACTCTAACGAGCCTCCGGCCGGGTGTGGTAAGGCTTGTGCATGGCGGCGACGGCAGTACGGGAGCACGCTCCCGGCGTCCTCGGGGAGCGTGTGCGAGCCGTCCTGCTGCAGCTCGCGCAGCTGCTCGGCGTCCTCGTCGGGCTGTGGGCGTTCTGGGAGGCGTTCAAGTGGTTCGGCGAGACGACCGAGCTGAGGCTGGGCAACTTCGAGGTGAACGACCGGACGCTCCCGCACGTGCACGACATCGTCGGCACGCTCTTCGAGCCGTCCCGCCGGAACGGGCCGATCCTGCTCGACGTGCTGCTCGACGCGGCGCTCTTCACGGCGAAGGAGGCCGCGCTCGGCTTCGCGCTGGGCGCCGTCTTCGGGTTCGGCATCGCCGTCGTCCTCGCGCACTCGAGCCTGCTCGAGCGCGGCTTCCTGCCGTACATCGTCGCCTCGCAGACGGTGCCGATCCTCGCGATCGCGCCGATGGTCGTCGTCTGGGTGAACCCGAAGATGCCCGACGCGCTCAAGGACTGGGGCGCCGTCGCGGTCATCGCCGCCTACCTCACCTTCTTCCCAGTCGCGATCAACACGTTGCGGGGCTTGCGCTCGGCCGACCCGCGCGCGCTCGAGCTGATGCGCTCGTACGCGTCGGGCGCCTGGCCGATCCTCTGGAAGCTGCGCGTGCCCGCCTCGCTCCCGTACCTCTTCGCGGCCCTCAAGGTGAGCGCGACCGCGTGCGTGGTCGGCGCGATCATCGGCGAGCTGCCGGCGTCGGTGCAGGACGGGCTCGGCGGCGCCATCCTCAACTTCAACCAGTACTACGCGAGCGCACCCGAACGGCTGTGGGCGACGAACCTCATCGCCGCCGCCCTCGGGATCACCTTCTTCCTCGTCGTGGTCGCAGCGGAGAGGGTGGTCGTGCGGAGAGCACCGGAGCACGTCGCGTGAGCGGCGTGGAGACGAGCCGACGGGCGGTCGTCCGGCTCGAGGGAGTGACGAAGCAGTTCGGGAAGGCGGGCGTGGTCGCGCTCGAGGACGTCGATCTCGACATCGGCCCCGGCGAGTTCGTGTCGTTGATCGGGCCGTCGGGGTGCGGCAAGTCGACGCTGCTCCGCGTCGTCGGCGACCTGATCCAGCCGACGGGCGGCGCGGTGGAGGTGAACGGGAAGAGCGCCCACCAGGCGCGTGTCGACCGCGACTACGGCATCGTCTTCCAGGACTCGGTGCTCTTCGAGTGGCGGACCGTCGCCCGCAACATCGGCCTGCCGCTCGAGCTCGCCGGCTGGAGCCGCGAGCGCCGCAGGGAGCGCGTGCAGGAGATGCTCGAGCTCGTCGAGCTCTCCGGCTTCGAGGGCCACCATCCGTGGCAGCTCTCGGGCGGCATGCAGCAGCGCGTCTCGATCGCCCGCGCCCTCTCGTTCGAGCCGGCGCTGCTCCTGATGGACGAGCC
>DASUOK010000124.1:0-2400 GCA_036276675.1 Gaiellaceae bacterium
CGTGCCGAGCGCCGGACTCCGGTCCTGAAGGCCAGCCGGTGGCGTGCCGGCTTCACGCCCGGGATGAGGAGGGACGCGAGGTCGTGGATCGTCACGACTGAAGGGATCCGCAGCCGGTGCGGGACGATGCTCTCGGGCGCCCAGAACACCGACGGGCGCTCGCGCTCGAGCCATCGCGCCACGAAGGTCTCCCGCCAGAGCGCGGTTCCCTTCACCCGTCGGAAGACCTGCCCGGCACCGTCGATCTCGGTGAAGGGCGCCGACGTGTTCGCGAGCAGGTCGAGGCGGACGTCGTCTCGCTTGACGAGCTCGCGCACGACGCGGTCCACGACCTTGGGGATGCCGCCCCAGCCCCACGCGAGGCAGTTCGCATCGACCGCGACGTGGATCAAGCCGGCTGCGCGCCCTCGCGCACGATTCTCCGCGCCGAGGCGACCCAGCCGATCGCGAGCGCGACGAGGACGCTGTAGCGGTCGGAGACGCCGGTGAACGAGCCGGTCGTCTCGGCCACGACCATCCCGATCGTGGCGACGGCGAGCCCGAGTGCCGTGGCACGGACGACGCCGTTGCGGCCGCGGCGGGCGACCGTCAGGGCGGCGACCACGGTGGCGAGCACGAGCCACAGGTAGGCGACGAGCCCCGCGAGACCGAGCTTCAGCCAGTACCAGAGCGCGACGGTGTGCGTGTAGAGGCGCCCGCCCTCGAGCTCGACCGGCAGCGGTTGCGTGACGTCCCACGGCACGCCGAGCCCGATGCCGAGCACGGGGTTCCCCCGGATCTCGGCGATCACGTTCTTCTGCTCGTCGAGGCGGTAGCGGTCGTACGGGTTGCTGGTGATCTGCGCGGGCCTGAGCGAGGTGAACCGCTCCGCCACGGGGCCTTCGAGCTCGGGTGGGCCTCGCCAGGTGACGGCCGCGGCCGCGGCCACGGCGACGAGCGCTGCAATCGGCAGGAGCATGCGGCGGTTGCCCTGCAGCCGCGAGAGCACGAGCAGCAGCCCCAGGGCGAGCAGCCCTGCGATCCAGAAGTTCCGCCGGTACGAGAAGACGAACGCCGCCGCCGCGAGGGGCAGGGCGAGGAGGACCCAGAGTGGCACTCGCACCTTCAGCAGGAACGCGGCCACCACGCCGACGACGAAGACGAGCAGCAGGAAGTTCGAGGCGGGCTCGTAGAACGTGATCGTCGTCCCCTCGAGCGGGCGCCCCGCGCCCGTCCGCCACGCGATGACCCCCTCGAGCCCCTTCAGCCCGGCCAGTGCCGCTCCGACGGCAGCAGCGCGCACGAGCAGGCGCTCGTCGTCGATCAGGTTCACCACCAGCAGGGGCAGGACGAGGAGCGGTGCGAACGCCCGCAGCGAGTTGACGATGTCCACCGGATCGGCCCCCGACGTCACCCCGACGAGCGCTCCGCCCACGAGGGCGAGCGCGAGCAGCGCCAGCGCCAGCGTGAACGGCTCCGGGCTCCGGATCGACCGTCGCTGTTGCACGAGCCAGACGAGCGTCGCGGCGGCGAGGGCGGCGAACGTGAGATCCGCCACCGACGGCACGCCGTCGTAGAGGGCTCCCCGCTGCGGGAGGAAGCCGAGCTCGTCGTCCTCGAACAGGACGATCGCGGCCGCGTAGAGCAGCAGGAGCAGCCGCGGCCGGGCCGCGAGCAGCACGAGCGCGACCAGGCCGATCGGGGCAAGGGCGACGACGGGGCCGGCGAGCGCGAGCGCTGCCCCCGTGGCCACCGCCGCTCCCGCCGCCAGGGCCGGCACGAGCGCGTCGCTCCCCAACGGCCGCCGGCGGAGGACGCTGGCCGCGTGTGCCGGCACGACTAGGGCGAGCGCACCTTCGTGCGCTGGGCCGCCGCCGTGCCGCCGTCGCCGTCGCGGCGCCCGAAGAGCCCGCCGCCCACGAGCCCGCGCCGGCGCCGCGGGCCGTACGTGCCGTACCCGTAGCCGGCGCCCTCCTTCGCGTCGGTGACCGCGAAGCCGAGCACGCGCGCCGGCATCTGGTCGAGGGCACGACGAAGGTCGCTGAGCATCCCCCGGCGCAAGGTCTTCAGCCGCGTCAGCACGAGCACGGCGTCGACGGCCGAGCTCAGCGTCATCGCGTCCCCGACCTGAAGCAGCGGTGGCGCGTCGACGAGCACGATGTCGACCGTCTCCGCCAGCTGCGTGAGCACGCCGGCGAGCGCCTGCGAGCCGACGAACTCGCCCGGGTTGGGTGGTGTCGTGCCGGCCTGCAGGACCCAGAGCCCGTTCACCGCAACGGGCGCGAGGGCCTTGCTGAGCGGGACGAGGCCGAGGGCGACGTCCGTGACTCCCGACGCCCGGCCGAGCTCGAAGAACCGCCGCAGGTTCGGCTTGCGCAGGTCGAGATCGACGAGCACGACGCGCTTGCCGGACAGGGCATA
>DASUOK010000125.1:0-9609 GCA_036276675.1 Gaiellaceae bacterium
GAAGATGCAGGCGCTCGCCGGCGAGATCGGGGACGGCTGCCTGACGCCCTCGATCACGACGCCCGCGTTCGTCCGCTACACGCGCGAGAACGTGGCCGCCGACATCGACATCGGCTGCACCGTCGTCGCCTCGATCGACGAAGACCGCGACCGGGGCCGCGACGGCGCCCGCGAGATCGCCGGCATGTACCTCGCGAACAAGGTGCAGAACATCCGCGGCTCGGCGGACACGCTGCTCGATCTCGCCGGTCTCGAGCAGGACGAGATCCGGCCGGTGGCGGAGGCGATGGAGCGCGGCGGGCGCCTCGCCGCGAAGGCCGAGGTGAGCGATGCCATCCTCGACAAGTGCAAGCCGATCGCGGGCACGCCCGCCGACTGCATCGAGGCGATCGCGGAGTACCGGGACGCCGGCTGCACGCACGTGATGCTCGAGCTCTGGGGCGAGGGGCGGCACGACCAGATCCGGCTCTTCGGCGAGAAGGTGCTGCCGCACTTCCGGACATGAGCGGCTACGACGCGGAGGCGTTCGACGCCTTCGAGGCGGCGGGGTGGTCGGAGAAGGACGCCGCGGCGTACGACTCGCTCGCCGGCCGGGTCACGTCCCGCCTGGCGGACGCGCTGCTGGCCGCCGTCCGCGTCGGGAGCGGCACGCGGCTCCTGGACGTCGCGACCGGGCCGGGGTACGTGGCGGCGCGAGCCGCCGAGCAGGGCGCCGCCGCCACCGGCCTCGACTTCTCGGAGACGATGCTCGCCTTCGCCCGGTCACGCGCGCCCGACGTCGACTTCGTCCAGGGCGACGCGACAGCGCTCCCGTTCGCCGACGGCTCGTTCGACGGCGTCGTCGCCGCCTTCGTGCTGCTCCACCTCGGTGCGCCCGAGCGCGCTGTCGCCGAGGCGGCGCGGGTGCTGACGCCTGGCGGCCGGGCCGCGTTCACGGTCTGGGACGTGCCCGCGCGCGGGCGCTGGCTCGGCGTGCTGCTCGACGCTGTCGCCGAGGCCGGCGCGACGCCTCCCGCCGACGTGCCCCCCGGGCCGCCGCTCTTCCGCTTCGCGGACGAGGGCGAGCTCACCGGCCTGCTCGCCGGCGCGGGGCTCGCCGACGTGGAGGTCGACACCATCGACTTCGCGCTGCAGCTCGGAAGCGCAGACGAGCTCTGGAACGGCCTCGTCGAAGGCACGGTCCGCGTCCGCCCGCTCGTGCAGTCTCAGACCGACGCGGTGCGTCGGGCGATCCGCGAGCGCTTCGACGAGTTGCTGGACGAGCACCGAGCCGGCAGCGGCTTCGAGATTCCGGTCGCCGTCAAGCTCGGGTCGGGACGCAAGCCGTGATCGACCGCGACCGCCTGGTCGACACGGCGAGCCGGATGATCGCCACGCCGAGCTTCACGGGCAGCGAGGAGGCGATGGCGGAGCTCGTGCGCGACGAGCTCGAGCAGCTCGGGCTCGCCGTGCAGTGGCAGCAGGTGGAGGAGGGGCGCGCGAACGTGCTCGGCACGTGGTCGGGCGCGGGCGGCGGGCCGACGCTGATGCTCAACGGCCACATGGATACGTCGTACTCGGGCGGAGAGCCCTGGCTCAGCGGCGTCGCCGGCTTCCAACCGGCGCCCTTCGTCGAAGACGGGCACCTGTTCGGGCTCGGGATCTCGAACATGAAGGGCGCGCTCGCCTGCTACGTGGAGGCCGTCCGGGCGCTCCAGGACACCGGGGCGCAGCTGCGCGGCGACGTGTCGATCGCCGCCGTCTGCGGCGAGATCGAGAAGACGCAGTACGGCGACGCGCAGGGCGCCGAGTACCGCGGCTACGCGGCCGGCTCCCGCTACCTCGTCTCCCACGGCGGCGTCGCCGACATGTGCATCCTGGGCGAGCCGACGGAGGGCAAGGTCGTGCTCGGCCACTTCGGCTCGCTCTGGCTGCGGATCTCGACGCAGGGCAACTTCATCCACACGGCGTTCAGCGAGGGGATGCGCGACCGGAACTCGATCCTGCGCATGCGCGACGTGCTCGACGCCGTGGTCGAGTGGATCCCGGAGTGGGAGGAGGCGAACGCCTACCGCGGCGCCAAGGCACTCGTCAACGTCGGCGCGGTGCAGGGCGGCTTCGGCTGGCGCGTCTCGCGGACACCGCACCGCACCGACCTCTTCCTCGACCTGCGCGTGCCGCCGACGAAGGAGATGGCGGTCGCGCGCCGGGAGGCGCTCGACCTCGTGCGGTCGCTGGCAGAGCGGTTCCCCGAGCACGGCGTCGAAGGCGAGGTCTACGTGACCGCGCCCGGCGCCGAGATCGCGGAGGACCATCCCGTCGTCGCGGCGATCGACGAGGCGCACGAGGCGGTGTTCGGCACGCGGCCGGAGCGCGACGTGACGCGGTGGTTCTCGGACGCCTCCGCGCTCACCCGGTACGGCATCCCGACCGTCAACTACGGTACGTCGACGGGGTTGATGGACACGTCGAAGGGCGAGAACCTGTCGATCGACGGGCTGGTGAAGACCGCCGAGGTCTATGCTCGCGCGGCGATGAGCGTCTGCGGGGTGGTCTCGTGAGGCTCGTGACGATCGAGGGCGGGCGTGTCGGGTACCTCGACGCGGAGGAGGTCGTCCTCCTCGACGTGCCGACGCTGCGGGCCTGGTTCGAGCGCGGCGGCGCCGACGAGACCGGCGAGCGCGTGCCGCTGGCCGAGACGCGGCTGCGGGCGCCGATCGCGCCGAAGAAGCTCTTCCATACAGCCGGCAACTTCCGCGAGCACGAGGAGGAGTCGAAGAACGTCGACTGGTCGCACGCGATCGCGCCCTGGATCAACTTCTTCCAGAACGTCGACGCGATCGTCGGCCCGGACGAGCCGGTCGTCTACCCGGAGCACCTGACGGAGGAGCTCGACTACGAGCTCGAGCTCGCGGTCGTGCTGAGGAAGGCGGGGAAGTGGTTCTCACCCGAGGAGGCGGCCGACTACATCGGCGGCTACGTGATCTTCAACGACATCACCGCCCGCGACATCCAGCGCGGGGAGATGCGCTCGGGCGTCTTCAGCTTCTGCAAGGCGATCGACACCTTCTGCCCACTCGGGCCGTGGATCGTCACCCCCGACGAGATCCCCGACCCGCACGACCTCGCGATGGAGCTGCGCGTGAACGGGGAGGTGCGGCAGAGATCGCACTCCGGCCGGATGAGCGTGACGATCCCGGAGATCCTCTCCAACTTCTCGGCGCTCGGCTACTCGGCCGGCGACGTGCTCTCGACCGGGACCGTCTCGGGTGTCGCGGGCTTCAAGTCGCCCGAGGAGCGAGCGCGGCTCTACCTGAAGCCCGGCGACGTGATCGAGGCCGAGATCGAGCGGATCGGCGTGCTGCGGAACCCCGTCGTCTCCTGGCAGGAGGCGCACGGAGCGCCGCCGCCGCCGCGCATCCGTCCGTGGGGCGAGGACACGTGAGGCCGGAAGAGCTCGTGTTGGAACAACACAGGCGTCGCGCCCGGCCCGGCGTGGAGCCAGGGAGCCGGCGGCGAGGACGAGCTTGTGTTGGAACAACACAAGCTCGCGCGGCGCGATGAGCTGGCCGCGCGACGAGGCCAAGCTCGAGCGCGTGCGGGCGCTGATGGCCGAGCAGGAGCTCGACGCGCTCGTCGTGCGCGCGCCCGACAACGTGCTCTACCTGACCAACTTCTGGGGCATGAAGGGCTACGACGCCGTCGTCTTCCCGCGCGAGGGCGAGGCGGTGCTGGTCTGCCTCGAGGCCTCCGAGGGAGATGCGGAGCGGATGGCCTGGACGACCGACGTCCGGCTCTTCCTCGGCTACGACCCGAGCGACCCGCGCCCGCCCGGCCTGCGCGCGCTCGACCTGGCGCGGCAGCTCGCCGCCGACCACGACCGCGTCGCCGTCGAGCTCTCCCTGGGCACCCAGGCGGCCGACCGGATGGTCGGGGAGCCGACGACGTACCCGAAGGCCTGGTTCGACGCCTTCCCCGACGCCGCCGACGCGACGCCGCTGCTCGCCGCCGCGCGCGCGGTGAAGACCGCCCAGGAGATCGAGCGGATGCGGCTGGCCAACGAGATCGCGGCGCGCGCGCTCGAGCACACGGCGGCGCACCTGCATCCGCGGATGACCGAGAGCGAGGCGGCGGCGCTCTGGCAGGGCTGGGTGCACGCGCACGGCACGGGCTTCCACGACCGCGTGGAGCTGGCCCTGGGGTTCTCGCTCGTCTGGTCGGGCCCCGGGATCCGCACGTTCACCGCCACGGGGAGCCGGCCGATCAGGGAGCACGAGCCGACGCTGTTCGAGATCTGGGTCTGCGCCGACGGCTACTGGTGCGACCACACGAAGAACCTCGTGCCGGGGGAGCTGGCGCCCCGCTACCGCGAGCTCGAGGAGCAGCTCCTGGAGGTCTACGGCGCCGCGATCGACTATTGCCGGCCCGGCGCCGGGCTGCCGGAGCTAGACCGCCTGGTCCGCGACCGGCTCGCCGAGGTCGGGTACGCGGGTCAGCCGAGCCACCCGATCTGCCACGGCGTCGGCGCCCGTGCCCACGAGCCGCCGTACGCGCACCAGGCGGGCGCCGGCACGATCGAGGCCGGCATGGTGCTGGCGATCGAGCCGGGCGTCTACTGGCCCGAGGGCGGCGGGCTCCGGGTCGAGGACAACTTCCTCGTCACCGAGAGCGGCCCGGAGCGGCTCTGCCGCTTTCCCGACGGGATCGTGACGTGCTCGTGAGATGACGATCGACCGCGACAAGCTCTGGACGGGCGACCTGAACCGGCGCGCGCTCGACCCGCAGCCGGGCGCCACGATCGGCCTCTACGACACGACGCTCCGCGACGGGGAGCAGACGGTCGGCGTCGTGCTCGGGCCGGAGGAGAAGCTGGAGATCGCGAGGGCGCTCGACGCGGCGGGGATCGACCGGATCGAAGCCGGCTTCCCGCGCGTGTCGGAGGAGGACGCGCAGGCGATCAGGCTGATCGCGGACGCCGGCCTCCGCGCCGAGGTGTGGGGCTTCTCGCGCGCGGTGCCCGCAGACGTCGAGGCGCTCGTCGACCTCGGCGTGCGGGCGGCCGTGATCGAGAGCCCGATCTCCGACCTGAAGCTCGAGGCGCTCGGCGTCTCGCGCGACACCATGCTCGAGCGGATCGCCAAGGCCGTGGCCTTCGCGACCGAGCACGGCATCACCGTCGCCTTCTTCGGCGTCGACTCGACGCGCGCCGACCTCGAGTTCTACCGCCGCGCCTACTCGACGGCGGTCGAAGCCGGCGCGAAGGAGGTCGTCGCCGTCGACACGATCGGCGTGGCGACGCCCGAGGCGGCCGCCTATCTGGTCGGGCAGACGGTCGAGTGGGTCGACGTGCCCGTCCACTGGCACGGCCACGACGACTTCGGCCTCGCCACGGCCGCCGCGGTCGCCGCGGTGCAGGCGGGCGCCACCTGGATCCACGGCACCGTCAACGGGATGGGCGAGCGGGCCGGCAACGCCAACCTGCTCGAGATCGCGCTCGCGCTCGACGCGCTCTACGGCATCCCGACCCGGCTCGACCTGACCCAGGCGCGGCAGCTGTCGGCGCTCGTGCGCGAACGCTCCGGCTACGCGCTCGCACCATGGACGCCGCTGACCGGCGACAACCTGTTCACGCGGGAGAGCGGCGCCGTTGCGAGCCAGTTCCACGATCCACCTGCGATCGAGCCGTACTCGGCCGAGCTCGTCGGAGCGGAGCGGGGCATCGTGCTCGGCAAGAAGAGCGGGCTCGACTCGATCACGCTGAAGGCCGCCGAGCTCGGTCTCGACGTTCCGGAGGAACGGCGGGCGGAGCTGCTCGCGGCCGTGAAGCGGCTCGCCGCTGCGGAGCGCCGCCTCGTCGGCGATGCCGAGTTCCGCGCCCTCGTCGCGAAAGGAGCCTGACCATGTCCCACCACCGCCAGCTCGTCAACCCGACCGACCTCCACCCGGCGCCCGGGTTCAGCCACGTGGCGATCGCGACCGGCACGAGGGTCGTGCACCTCGCCGGACAGGTCGCGCTCGATCCGGAGTTCGGGCTCGTCGGCGGCGACGACCTCGGCGAGCAGACGAAGGCCGCGATGCGCAACGTCGAGGTGGCGCTGCGTGCCGCCGGCGCCGGCTGGAACGACGTCGTGCGGAGGACGATCTACACGGCGCACCCGACGGAGTACGAGACGATCACGGCCGCGATCGACGAGGTGACCGGCGGCGCCGAGCACCCGGCGCAGACGATCGTCGGCGTGACCGGGCTGGCCGTGCCGGGCCTGCTGATCGAGATCGAGTGCACGGCGGTGCTGACCGGCGACATTGACTGACATGACACGCCCGCGAGATACTCGCGGCGCGGCAGACATGTCACCGACGAAAGGGCGGCACGTGAAGTTCAGCCTGTACTCGGAGATCCAGAGCTGGCCGGGAAAGCCCGCGGCGCAGCTGTATGGAGAGGTGCTGGAGCAGATGGTGAACGCCGACCGGCTGGGGTACTCCGCCTACGCCGTGATCGAGCACTTCTTCTTCCCGAAGTTCTCCATCTCCGCCAACCCGCTCGCGCTCTTCGCGGCGGCGGCGCAGAGAACGCGGCGGATCAACTTCCGCACCCTCCTGCACTCGATGCCCTACCACAACCCGACGATCCTGGCCGCCGAGATCGCGGTGGCCGACATCCTGCTCGACGGGCGCTACGAGTTCGGGGTGGGCCGCGGCCACGGCTGGATGCCGCCGAAAGCCGGTCTGGCGCTGACGCCCGAGAGTCGCGAGCGCTACGAGGAGTCGGTCGAGCTGCTCTTCACCGCGCTCGAGAACGAGCGCTTCTCCTACGAGGGCAAGCACTTCCAGGTCGCCGACTCCGGCATCGTGCCGCGCCCCGCGGACGGCCGGAGGTTCCGCGTCTTCCTGGGCGGCACCTCCGACCGCACCTACGAGCTCGCGGCCGAGCGCGGCTGGGCCGTCGTGGTACCGCCGCTGCTGCCCTACGCGGCGCTGAAGGAGCAGCTCGACCTCTACCGCGCGAAGTGCGCCGAGCACGGCAACGAGCCCGACATCGTCTGGATCCACGCCTGCTACATCGACGAGGACCGCGAGGTGGCGAAGCGGGAGGCGGAGCAGTGGATGGTCGGCTTCCTCAAGGGCAATGCCTCGCCGCTGACGGAGCACGCCCCGCCGCCCGCCGACGAGCTCAACGCCGCCGGCTACGGCTTCTACACGGCGGGGATCCTCGAGAAGCTCGCCGAGACGCCGTACGACGAGATGATCGGCGGCGACATCGTCTGGGTCGGCACCCCGGCGGACGTGATCGAGCGGATCGAGGCGGTGCGCGAGCTCTGCGCCGGCCTGACCGAGGTCTCGATCACGGTCAACGCGGGCGGCGCCGAGCACTGGCAGGCGATCAAGGCGCAGGAGCTGTTCGCGCACACGGTGATCCCGCACTTCGCCGAGGCCGGGAGCGAGGCGGTGGCCGCCACCTCGTGACGGATGGACGGATCTGCGTCGTCGGCGCGGGCGTGATCGGAAGCCTGTTCGCGGCCCACCTGAGCCGGGTCGCGGAGGTCTGGGTGCTGACCCGCCGCGCCGCCCACGCCGCCGCCCTCGAGAGCCACGGGCTCCGCGTGACGGGTCGCGCCGCCTTCACGGCGCGGGTCCGCGCGACCTCCAACGCGGTCGCGCTGCCGGACGCGGACCTGACGATCATCGCCACGAAGGGGACGCAGCTCGAGGCCGCGGCCGCGGCGCTCGAGCGCTGCGTCCAGGGCTCCGTCGTCGTGACCGTGCAGAACGGGCTCGGCGCCGAGCAGATCGTGCGGAGGCACGGCGACTGGCCGCTCGTCTCCGGGGTGACGTTCATGTCCGGGACCCGCCACGGGGACACACACGTCGAGTACATCCTCGACACGGAGACGTGGCTCGGGCCCTACAACGGCATCGCGCTGGAACGCGTGGAGGCGATCGCCCAGCTGCTGCAGGGGGCCGGGCTGAAGGCGCGGGCGTTCCCGGACCTGAAGCCGGCACAGTGGTCGAAGCTGATCTTCAACGCGACGGTGAACGCGGTGGCGGCGCTGACGGGCCTCCCGCACGACCACCACTTCGCGGAGGAGCGGGAGCGGGGTGACCTCGGCCACCTCGTCCACGCACTCGTCGACGAGGGGAAGGCGGTCGCGGCCGCCGCGGGGATCGAGTTGCACGAGGATCCCTGGGAGATGAACGTGCACGCGACGCGCCGCGGGAGCGCGCACTATCCGTCCATGCTCGAGGACGTCGAGGCGCGCCGCCCGACCGAGATCGAGCTCATCACCGGCGCGCTCGTGCGGGAGGCCGAGCGGCTGGACGTGCCGGTACCGCTGCACACGACCCTCTACCGCCTGGTTCGGGCGAAAGAGGCTTCCTGGGGGGACGACAACCGGAGATCCGAAGGAGGAAGGGCATGAAGAGAGAGCGACTGGGTCCCGTCGCGCTGCTCGCGGTGCTCCTGCTGGCGTTCACGCTGGCGGGGTGCGGCGGCGACGACGACGACGAGCCGGAGGCGGCTGCGACCACCGAAGCCGAGGCGACGACGGAGGAGGAGCCGGCGGCGACTGGGCCGATCGTGATCGGCTGGGCATTCGACGGCAACGGCAATATGGCGCCGTTCGACGGCCCGGCGATGGCGGCCGCGAACATCCGCGTCGACCAGATCAACGAGGAGGGCGGTGTCGAGGGCCGCGAGCTCGTGATCGAGGGCTGCGACACCCAGAACAACGACCCGGCGCGGGCGAAGGCCTGCGCGGCCGAGCTCCTCGGGAAGGACGCCGAGGTGATGTTCGTCACCTGCGACGTCGACTTCGCGACGCCGGTCGTGCAGGAGGCCATTGCCGCGGGGATCCTCGCGGTCGCGCCGTGCATCGGCACCGACCAGATGGGCCCGAAGCGCTTCGGCGAGCAGGGCCGGCTCGCGTTCAGCTACGGCAACGTGGCGCAGGACGAGGGCTCGGCGATGGCCGAGTTCGCGTACGAGGAGGGCTGGCGCACCGCCGCGCTCGCCACGAACACGCTGCTCGTCTACTTCAAGGACGTCGTCTCGGCGTTCCGGATCCGCTTCGAGGAGCTCGGCGGTGAGATCGTCGCGCAGGAGACGTACGCGACGGGCGCCAACAACGTCAACGCGGCGGTGAGCAGGCTGAACGCGGTCGACGCGGACGTGATCGTCACCTCCACGGCGTTCGCGGAGCTGCCGGGTCTCGTCTCCGGCCTGCGCTCCCTGGACAACGAGACGCCGATCCTCAACTCCTGGGCCGGCGACGGCACCTACTGGGCGACGGAGAACCCGCCCGTCACGAACTACTACACCGTCACCTACGCCTCCGTCTTCGGCGACGATCCCAGCGAGGAGGTCCAGGACCTGATCCAGGCGATGACGGATGCGGGGGCACAGCCCGGCACCGGCGGCTTCATCACGGGTGCGGCGGCGATCGACGGTGTCGCGGAGGCGATCCGGCGCGCCGGCGGCTCGACCGACGGGGCGGCGCTCGCAGACGAGATGGAGCAGTTCGACGACGTCGAGACGATCTCGGGGAACGTCAACTTCTCCGAGGACCTGCACTCGGTGTTCGGGCGCGAGTACCGCGTCGTGAAGATCGACAACAACGAGGCGAGCTACGTCGG
>DASUOK010000126.1:0-4239 GCA_036276675.1 Gaiellaceae bacterium
GAGCCGCCGATCGGGTTGGAGCGGCCGCCGATGGTCGCGATCGCCGAGGCGTAGAAGCGGAAGTTGCCGATCGCCGACGCGAGCTCGAGCTTCACGGAGGAGATCGCCTTGCCGACGTTCCGCGCCTCGAGCTCGGCCAGCGCGCCCCGGTTCGCGTGGATCGCGTCCGCGAGCGCGTGCAGCAGCCGCGAGCGCTCGGCGGCAGGCGTCTTCCCCCACGGCCCGTCCAGCGCGGCGCGCGCGGCGTCGACCGCGCGGTCCACCTCGGGCTCGCCCGCCAGCTGCGCAAGGCCGAAGGCCTCTCCCGTCGCCGGCTCGACCAGCTCCCGCGTGCTCGAGCCCTCGACCGTCTCGCCGTCGATGAAGAGGCCGAACTCGCGCTGGGTCGTGACGCTCACGGCGTGGACGATACCGCGGGCTCCCCGCCGGCGGCGGCGATCAGCTCGCCGACGCGCACGGGCTCGCTGAGGAGCCTGCGGAACGCGCCGAGGTCACCGTCGACGAAGGCGCGGCAGAGCCTCAGGCCCTCCGTGTACGTCGTCACGTACGCGCGCCAGGTGGGGTCGAGCGCGAACGCGACCATCCGCTCGGCGCGGTGCGGCGGCGCCAGCGCCCAGCGCGCGACGTAGGCGCGCGCCTCCTCCACGCTCGCGCCGTCCTCGTGGACCTGGATCGCCGCATTCCGCGTCACGGTCGCGAGCGGCTCGCGCGCGTCCCGGATCGAGCGCGCCTCCTCCGCGTCGAAGCCGAGCCCGGCCGCGGCGAAGATCGCCGCCACCTCCGCCGAGATCGCGTCGCCCGCGACGAGCTCGATCCCGAGCTCGGCGATGCCCTCGCTGAGCAGGGCCTGCGGTGTCGGCACGAGCTGCAGCGACTCCTCCAGGTGCCCGCGCTCCTCGACGAGCAGCCACTCCTTGACGGCGCGCTCGGTGTGGTGCCCCGGGTAGCCCTCGTGCGCGGCGAGGGTGACGAGCTCGGAGCCGGTGAACGGCAGGTCGGTGTTGACCACGATGCGGCTGCGCCGCCCACCCAGGTAGTAGTTGAAGGCGAGCCAGGGCTCGTCCGAGACCAGCTCCAGCCCGAACTCCTCGCCGGCGGGTAGCTCGACGAACGCGGCCGTCCGCTCGCGGAGGAGCGCCAGCAGGGGAACCATCACCTCCAGGACTCGGCCGGGCGGGACCGCGTTCGCCGTCCGCCACGCGTCGTAGCGCTCGGTGAGCGAGCCGGCACCCGGGAGCAGCTCCTCCAGCCGCTCGTGCGCAGCCGCGAACACGGCCTCGGGAACCCGCTCCGGCCTGACGCCGTAACAGCGCTCGACCTCGTCGAGGTAGTCGAGCCGCTCGCCGGCGAGCAGGCCGGCGTAGGCGCGCAGGCCGACGAGCTGGTCCCGCAGCCAGCCGCTGCGCTGCGCCTCGAGGCCCGACCCGTCGAGCTCCGCGAGCAGGTCGTCGGCGTCGCCTGCGAGCGCGGCCGCGGGCCGCAGCTCCTCCCCGTCCACCGCCTCGGCGAGAGCGGGCGGCCCGTAGTACGCGTCGACGAGCCCCTCGACGTGCCGGCCGAGCCGCAGCCCGAGCGTGAGGTAGCGGTCGACCACGTCCACGATCAGGCCGCCCGCTCGAAGAGCGCCGCCTGCCCCTGGCCCACGCCGACGCACATCGTCGCGACCCCGTAGCGGCCGCCGCGGCGGCGCAGCTCGTGGAGGAGCGTGACGACGAGGCGGGCGCCGCTCATCCCCAGCGGGTGCCCGATCGCGACCGCGCCGCCGTTCGGGTTGACCTTCTCCTCGTCGAGCCCGAGCTCGCGGATCACGGCGAGGCTCTGCGAGGCGAAGGCCTCGTTCAGCTCGACGACGTCGAGGTCGGCGACCGCGAGGCCGGCGCGGTCGAGCAGCTTGCGCACGGCCGGGATCGGCCCGATCCCCATCACGCGCGGATCGACGCCGGCGACGGCGCTCGCGACGAACGTGCCGAGCGGCTGGGCGCCGAGCGCGCGCGCCTTCTCCTCCGACGCGAGCACGAGCGCGGCCGCACCGTCGTTGAGGCCGCTCGAGTTGCCGGCCGTCACCGTGCCGCCCTTGCGGAACGCCGGCTTCAGCGCCGCGAGACGCTCGGCCGTGGTGTCGGGCCGCGGGTGCTCGTCGCGGGCCAGGTCGCCGACCGCCACGAGCTCCTCGGAGAGCTCCCACGCGGCCCAGCGCTGCTGCGAGCGCAACGCGAAGGCGTCCTGCTCGGCGCGCGTGATCCCCCAGCGCTCGGCGACGTTCTCGCCCGTCTCGCCCATCGTCTCGAGCGGGAACCGCTCCGCGAGCCGCGGGTTGGGGAAGCGCCAGCCGAGCGTCGAGTCGTAGAGCGTGCGGTCGCCGCGCGGAAAGGCGGCGTCGGGCTTGGCCGTCACGAGCGGCGCCCGGCTCATCGATTCGACGCCGCCGGCGACGAACAGGTCTCCATCGCCCGCTGCGATCGCATGACACGCGCCGACGACGGCGCTGAGACCCGAGGCGCAGAGCCGGTTGACGGTCACGCCCGCGACCGACTCCGGCAGGTCGGCGAGCAGCGCAGCCATGCGCGCGACGTTGCGGTTGTCCTCCCCGGCCTGGTTCGCGCACCCGAGGTAGACGTCCTCGATCTCGTCCGGGTCGACGCCGGCGCGCTCGACCGCGGCTCGGATCGCGTGCGCCGCGAGATCGTCTGGGCGGATCCCGGCGAGCGCGCCGCCGTAGCGGCCGACGGGCGTCCGGACTGCGGCGATCACGACTGCTCTCGGCACGGTCGGCACGCTAACCCACGGCCGGCTGCCTACGAGACGAAGTCGAGGCGGACGGGCTCGGGAAACGCGCCGATCTCCTCGCCGCGGCGGAGCAGCTCGGCCACGGCCTGGCGACCCTCGTCGCCGTAGTCGCACGTGAGCTCGTTCACGTACATGCCGACGAAGCGGTCGGCGACGTCGAGCTCGATCCCCCGCCCGAAGCGCATCGCGTAGCGCATCGCCTCGCGGCGGTTCTCCAGGGCGGCCTCGATCGAGGCCAGCAGGACCGCGGAGAGCTCCGGGAGATGCTCGCCGAGATCGCGCCTGGCGACGTTGACCCCCAGGGGCAGCGGCAGCCCCGTCTCCAGCAGCCACCACTCGCCCAGGTCGAGCACCTTGCGCAGCCCCGCGTCCTCGTAGGTGAGCTGGCCCTCGTGGATGACGACGCCGGCGCGGGCGCGCCCCGACGAGACCTCCTCCAGGATCCGGTCGAACGCCAGCTCGCGGTAGGTGAAGTCGCCGAGCGCGAGCCGCGCCGCGAGGAACGCCGTCGTGGTCGCACCGGGCACCACCAGCTCGGTCTCGCGCAGCTCGTCGAGGGAGAGGTCGTCGGTCGCCACGACGATCGGCCCGTAGCCCGAGCCGATGCTCGCGCCGTGCGGCAGGAGCGCATAGGTGTCCTGGACGAAGGGGTACGCGTGCAACGAGATCGCCGTCACCTCGAGGCGGCCGGCGAGCGCCCACTCGTTCAGCGTCTGGATGTCCTGCAGCACCTGCTCGAAGCGGAAGCCCCGGGTGTCGACCGCGCCGGCCGCGATCGCCCAGAACATGAAGGCGTCGTCGGGGTCCGGACTGTGTCCGAGCTTGATCAGCTGAGTCTGGCTCAGGGTGACCACCCGCTGGGGGGGCGCGAATCGCGGTGCGAGGCGAGGATCAGCACGGCGCGAGGCTAGCACCCACCTACACTGGCCCCGTGACGAAGGTCGGGCTCAGCGACGCGATCCAGGACTACCTGAAGGAGATCTACAAGCTCGGCAGCGACGGCGGGCGCGTCTCGACGTCGGCGCTCGCGCGGCGGCAGCGCGTCTCGGCGGCGTCCGCCAGCGCGATGGTGAAGAAGCTCGCGGTGCTCGGGCTCGCCGAGCACGCGCCCTACCGCGGCGTCAGCCTCACCCCGGCCGGCGAGCAGGTCGCGCTCGAGGTGATCCGTCACCACCGGCTGCTCGAGCTCTACCTCGCGGAGACGCTCGGGATCGGCGTCGACGACGTCCACGACGAGGCCGACCGGCTCGAGCACGCGCTCTCCGAGGAGCTGGAGGCGCGCATCGACCGTGCGCTCGGCTTCCCGACCCACGATCCCCACGGCGACCCGATCCCCGACGCCAACCTCGAGTGGCCGAAGGAGAGCGGATAGCCGAGACGCCGGAGGAGCTCTACGAGCGCGCGCTCGCCGCGGCCGACGTCGAGGGCCGCCTGCCGCTGCCGCCGGTGGAC
>DASUOK010000127.1:0-2690 GCA_036276675.1 Gaiellaceae bacterium
GTCTCGGCGCGTTCGTCTTCCTCGGGCGCGCGCTCGAGGAGGGCGACGAGCTGCCGTTCTCCTTCGAGGAGCACGTGCAGCGCGGCGGCCCGGCGCTCTACGAGTACCGCCCGCTCGTGCGGAACTTCGTCGAGGCGCGCGCTCACGTCCTTGAGACGCGGGAGGACGCGCTGCTGGCCCTCGACGAGCTCCTGCGCGAGCCGGCAGCGGCCATCTACTCCCGGGCGCACGCGGGGCCGAAGCCGAGCGAGGAGCAGGCGCTCTTCCGGACCGTGCTGCTCTCGTTGCTGATCTCGACGGCCGAGGGGTGCGGCGGCTTCGACTGGGACGACGTCGCCTTCGAGCGGGCGTACGCGGAGCTCGAGCGCTCGCTCTTCGGAGCGTCGCGGGCGTACGCGGCCGTCGCTCCCGTGGTCGGTCTCTCGGTGATCACCCAGGTCGAGCTCGGCGAGGGGCTGCGCATCCGCGCGGCCGCGACGGGCGAGCTGGCGCGCCACTGGCCGGAGGCACAGGGCTTGCTGCCGGCGGGCTTCGGCCACGAGGTCGATCGCTACTGCGTGCTCGAGCTCGAGCGCGGCCTCGAGGCGGGAGAGGAGCCGCCCGACGCGCCGGCCGAGCTCGCCGACGCCGTCACTGCGCTCCGCCTCGCCACCGCTGCTCCCGTCTCCGCGGGCCCGGTCCTGTTCGAGCGGCTCGACTGGCGGCCGTTCGGGATCAGGCCGGTGCTGCCGATCGCGGCGACCCAGCCGCCCGGAGAGCACACCCGCCTCGACTCCTTCCGGGCCGCCCTCGCGACGGAGCTGCTCGGCGCGCTGACGCTCGCGGACGGCGATCCGGCACTCGCGGAGGCGCTCGACCGCTGGGAGCTCTCGCTCTTCCAGAACGAGCCGTTCCGCTCCGAGCAGCTGCGCGGTGCGGCCGCGGCGCTGCTCGGCGACACCTGGCCCCTGCGGGGCGCCGTGCTGCTCGGCGGCTCCTCCGACGAGCGGCGCGCGCTCCACGCCTCGCTGCGGGCGCTCGCGGACGGCGAGGCCGCTGACGTGTCCGCGGCCGACGCCGTTCGGCGCGCCCTCGTCGAGGCGCTGCGCGGCGGCGATCGTGGCGCGCTCCTGCACTCGCTCGACGAGGCGCTGCTCGGCCTGCGGGACGCGCACGAGCACCGCGCCGTCGCCGCCGGCCGGCTCTAAGCTGGCCGGATCGACGGCCTGATCCTCCTCACCGGCGCCACCGGCTACGTCGGCGGCCGCCTCTTGCGTGCGCTCGAGGAGCGCGGCGAGCGCGTCCGCTGCCTTGCGCGGCGGCCGGAGGCGCTCGCCGGCCGCGTCGGCCCGAACACCGAGGTCGTCGGCGGCGACGTCCGCGACGCCGACAGCGTCCGCGCGGCGCTCGAGGGCGTGGAGGTGGCCTACTACCTCGTCCACTCGATGAGCTCGACCGGCCCGTTCGCGGCCGCCGACCGCGACGCGGCGAGCGCCTTCGGCGCGGCGGCGCGCGACGCGGGCGTCCGCCGGGTCGTCTATCTGGGCGGGCTCGGGAGCGGGCAGCTCTCGGAGCACCTGCGCTCGCGGCAGGAGGTGGGGCGGATCCTGCGCGAGGCGACGCCGACGACCGAGTTCCGCGCCTCCGCCGTGATCGGCTCCGGCAGCGCCTCCTTCGAGATCGTGCGCGCCCTCGTCGACCGGCTGCCGGTGATGATCACGCCGCGCTGGGTCGACAACCGCGCGCAGCCGATCGCGATCGAGGACCAGCTGGCGTACCTCGTCGCGGAGCTGGACCGGCCCTCGACGGAGAGCGAGATCTTCGAGATCGGGGGCGCCGACGTGGTCAGCTACGGCGGCCTGATGCGCGAGTACGGCCGCCAGCGCGGCCTGAAGCGGGTGTACGTCCCGGTGCCGGTGCTGACGCCGCGGCTCTCGAGCCTCTGGCTCGGGCTCGTCACCCCGGTGTACGCGCGGCTCGGCCGGGCCCTGATCGACAGCATCGAGCACGACACGGTCGTCACGGACACCCGCGCGCTCGAGGCGTTCGACGTGCGCCCGCGCGGCTACCGCGAGGCGATCGCGCGTGCGCTCGCGAACGAGGAACGCGAGATGACCGAGACGCGATGGGCCGACGAGGAGCTGCCGCCGCAGACCTTCGGCGGCGTCAAGCTGGGCTCTCGGCTGGTCGACGCCCGCTCGCTGCGCGTTCCGCACGAGCCTGCCGCCGCGTTCGCGCCGATCCGGCGGATCGGCGGCCGGACGGGCTGGTACTACGGCCGCGGTCTCTGGCAGCTGCGCGGGCTGCTCGACCTCGTCGTCGGCGGCCCCGGGTTGCGCCGCGGGCGCCGCGACCCCGACTCGCTGCGCGTGGGCGACGCGGTCGACTTCTGGCGCGTCGAGGCCTACGAGCCCGACCGGCTGCTGCGCCTCTCCGCCGAGATGCGCGTCCCGGGGCGCGCCTCGCTCCAGTTCGAGGTCGAGCCCGCGGCGGGCGGCTCGAGTGTGCACCAGACGGCGGTCTTCGAGCCGCTGGGACTCTGGGGGCTCGTCTACTGGTACGCCGTCTGGCCGCTCCACGGGTTCGTCTTCAAGGGCATGCTCCGCGGCATCGCCGCCGCGATGGAATCGTCACCCGTCCGTGCGGAGATCGACACGGAGACGTCACACCTGCCCAGCTAGCGTCGGAGCGATGGCGACGTCGCCTGCACC
>DASUOK010000128.1:0-3082 GCA_036276675.1 Gaiellaceae bacterium
GCTCGAACTCGCCCGTGCAGATCTCGTCCCAGGTACGGAAGCCGTCCTCGATCACCGTCTCGGCGATGTTGTCCTCCGTCACCGCGATCGGCTCGAGCGCGATGTACGGCAGGTCGGCCTCGCCGTTGTTGATCGACTGCACCTCCCAGTCGCCCTCGACGGACTCGACGTCCTCGCCGTTCAGGAGCGCGATCGCGACCTGCGCGGCCGCCTCGGCCTCGGCCTTGATCGGCTTGTAGACCGTCATCGTCTGCCGGCCGGCGAGGATGTTCTGGATCCCGCCCGCCGTCGCGTCCTGGCCGGAGACGGGGATCGGCCCGGCGTTCGCCGACTGCAGCGCCGAGATCACGGCGCCGGCGATGCCGTCGTTCGCCGCGAAGACCGCGTCGACGTCGTTGTCGTTCGCGACGAGGATCTGCTCGAACAGCGTCAGCGCCTGCTGGTTGTCCCAGTCGGGCACGTCCTGGTCGGCGACGAGCTCCCAGTCGCCGGCCGCGACCTTGTCCGACACGGCGTAGTCGCCGGTCTCGTTGTACCCCTCCTTGAACAGCTTGGAGTTGTTGTCGGTCGGGCCGCCGTTCATCATCACGACCTTCGGCGTCTCGACGTCGAGCTCGTCGATCACGGGCCCGACGGTGTCGGCCATCGTCTGGCCGACGCGCACGTTGTCGAAGCTCACGTACACGTCCGCGCCGCCGCCGGCAGCCGTCAGGCGGTCGTAGTCGATCACCTGGACGTCGGCCTCGCGGGCGGTCTCGATGATCGTGGCGCCGGACTCGGAGCTCAGGTTCACGAGCAGGATCACCTTCGCGCCGGCGTTGACGGCCTGCTCGGCCTGCTGGAGCTGGGTGTTGGCGTCGCCCTCGGCGTTCACGATGTTGTACTCGACGCCGGCCTCGTCGAAGGCTTCCTCGAAGAAGCGCCGGTCGTCCTTCTCCCACCGGTCGGAGGAGGCCGAGTCGGGCAGGAGCACCCAGATGCTGCCGTCGGCATCGCCCCCGCCGTCGCCTTCCTCTGTCGTGGCGGCGGTCTCGCCGGTCGCGCCGGCTTCGTCGTCGTCGTCGTCGCCGCAGCCGGCCGCGGCGACCGAGAACGCGGCCACCAGCACCGCGAGCGCGAGAAGCAGCCACCGTCTGCGTCCGCCGAGGGGCCCATCCGCACGTCTGCTCACAGAAGATCCTCCTAAGGTGAAAGGGGCGTCGCTCGAGAGCGACCATAAGCCCGCACAGGTGCCGATTTCAAGCCGGGAGCGCCGCCGAGTTCCGCCTGGTTCGGACAGCGGCACCGGCGTAGGATCGCGAGTTATGGCCAGACCGGGCAAAAATCGCGGCTCGCCCGGCACCCGCCGCGAAGGCAACCGCACCCGGGTCGTCGATGCGCTGCGTCGCGAGGGAGCCGCGAGTCGCAGCGAGCTCGTACGGGCGACGGGTCTCTCCCGCACGACGGTCGGCAACGTCGTCGCCGACCTGCTCGAGCGCGGTCTCGCCGTCGAGCAGACGGCAGCGCCGGCGGCCGCCGGACGCGGCCGCCCACCGGCGCGCGTGCGGCTCGACGCGGCCGCGGGGGCAGCAGTCGGGATCGACTTCGGCCATCGCCACCTGCGGGTCGCGGTCGCCGACCTGTCCTCGCACGTCCTCGCCGAGCGGTGGGTCGAGCTCGACGTCGACCACGAGGCCGACGACGCGCTCGCCGCCGCGGTCGACCTCGTGGACGGCGTCCTCGTCGACGCCGGGATCGAGCGCGAGCGCGTGGTGGGGGCCGGGATGGGGCTCCCGGGGCCGATCGACTCGCGCAGCGGCACCGTCGGCTCGTCCGTGATCCTGCCGGGCTGGTCGGGCGTCGACGCGCGCAACGCGCTCGCGCACCGGCTCGGGCTCCCGGTCGAGGTCGACAACGACGCGAACCTGGGCGCGCGTGCCGAGGCGGCGTACGGTGCCGGCCGCGGCTGCACGGACCTCGTCTACGTGAAGGTGGCGTCGGGGATCGGCGCCGGCCTCGTCCTCGGCGGGCGCCTCCACGCAGGCGCGGCGGGGATCGCGGGCGAGCTCGGCCACATCCAGGTGACGCCCGACGGCGCCGTCTGCCGGTGCGGCAACCGGGGCTGCCTCGAGAGCGTCGCGGCGGTACCGGCGCTCCTCGAGCTGCTGCGACCGGCGCGGGGCGACGACCTCGGCATCCGCGGGCTCGTGGGGCTGCTCGAGAGGGACGACCCCGGTGCGCGCCGCGTCGTCACCGACGCCGGCCGCGTCCTCGGCCGCGTGCTCGCCGACCTCTGCAACGCCCTCAACCCTCAGGCGATCGTCGTCGGCGGTGACCTCAGCGCCGCGGGCGCGCCGCTCTTCGACGGCATCAACGAGTCCCTCGGCCGCTATGCGCTCCCCGCCGTGGCGGAGTCGCTCCGCGTCGTGGCGGGCGAGCTCGGCGAGCGGGCCGAGGTGCTCGGAGCGCTCGCGCTCGTGATCACGGAGACGGACCGCGTCCGCTCGGCGGCGCTCGGCACGATCAACGTCGGCTGACGCGGATCGCGGGCCGGTCAGGCAGGCCCGGCAGGGTGATGGACGTGACCCGCGGCGAGCTCCAGGGCGAGCGCGACCGTCTCCTCGGGCGCGGTTGCGGCACCCTCCGCGGCGGCCTCGGCGAGGGCATCGCTGCCGACCGCCCGCCGCAGCTCCGCCCGCGTCTCCTCGTGCAGCGCCTGCTCGAGCGGCGGGGGTGCGGCGCCGGTCCTCGCCCGCAGCGCCTCGGCCGCCCCGACGAAGAATCCGGCAGCTCTCGCCTCGCCGCGTCGGAGCGCCGCTGCGGCGACGACGTCGAGGCAGTACGAGACGCCGTCCTCCTGACCCAGCTCGACGTACGTCGCCAGGCTGCCGGAGACGGTGCTGAGGGCGCCCGCGTCGTCCCCCAACCGCAGGAGCCCGACGGCGACGTTCTGCGCCGCGTTGGCTCCCTCGTCCCGCATGCCGAGCTCGTCGAAGCGACGGGCCGCCTCGCGGCACTGCTCGACGCCGCGCGCATCGTCGCCCTGCAGCAGGGAGAGATAGCCGAGGTTGCTCATCGTGCTCGCGAGCTCGAGCCACGCGCG
>DASUOK010000129.1:0-13592 GCA_036276675.1 Gaiellaceae bacterium
AAGCGTTCCGCCCGCGCCGGCCTCGGCGTCGCCTTCCTCTCTCGCTACGCCGTCGCCGAGGAAGTCGAAGCCGGGCAGCTCGCGAGCTTCCGTCTCGCCGGCCGCCCGCCGCTCGAGCGTGTTTTCTCGGTCGCCCGCCTCGCGGGGCGGCCCGTCTCCCCCGGCGAGCGTGCCTTCATCGCGACGCTCACGCACTGCTGCGCGACGAGCGCCGCCTACGCGACCGCGTGCGTCGCCTGAGGGCATCCTGCAGTTGCGCCCGTACGTGCCTCGACGATCGCCGAATGACGCGGCGCTCTACCGGCGGGCCTGACTCGAACGCACGTTGACTCCCGCTGCGCTCCATGCTGTAGTCAGACGGTGCGCTGGCCCGCTCTGCTCATCGCCGCCCTCGTGGTCGCGCCCGGCGCAGCATCGGCCCAGCGGGCCGAGGACACCTTCTTCAACTCGGTGATCCCGAGTCGAGTCGATCACCTCATCGGCTTCACGCCGACGACGTTCGCCATCCACCCGCGCGGGCAGCGGGTCGTACCGATCACGGTCCGCGTCGACGGGCGAAGCTACCGGTACGTCTTCGGCAATGCCGCCGCGGTGGTCGGCCCGACGGCCGACATCTACCTGAGGAACATGATCAACCAGCGCCGCTTCCCGAGCCCGCAGGGAATCTTCCTCGACCGCCCGCTCACGGCGGCCGAGGCTCGCCACGTGCAGGTGCGCGCGGACCTCGGGCGCGACGCCGACGTGCTGGCTGTGGGACGCGGGCATCCCGCCTGCGTCTCGCGCGTGACGCGCGCGGCCGCCCGGGGGATCGCCGCGGGGACGATTCGGACGTGGTCGGCAGCAGGCGTCCCGGTCCCCGCGAGCGGGAACGCGATCGCGTTGCGGCGCGCCGGCAGCGGGGTCGACGGTTTCGTGGAGCCGCGCTTCGGCGCCGGCGTCCGGCTGCCCAGGGGAGCACGGGCTGCGCCCGACGGCGGCCTGGCCGAGGCAGCAGCGGGCAACCTCGCGATCGCGGCGGTGACGAGCTGGTCACGAGCCCGGGCGTTCGGGGCGACGACCTGCGCGGTCGCGGTCGGCGGAGCGGCACCGAGCGACGCGTCGGTGCGTGCGCTGTCGCATCCCGACGCCTACCCGATCTCGTTCGTGACGCTACGGCAGCTCCGCACGGTCCGCCCGATCGTCGCCGCCTTCGTGAAGTACCTCACAGGCCCGCGCGCCACGACCTCCTTCCGCCAGCGCGGAATGCTCCCCGCGAAGGGGCGCTGGCCGGCGGCGCCGCAGCCGTAGCACGATTCGCCGGCCCCGGTCCGCCTCTGCACCGGATTCGCGCAGCTGCGCCGGCCGCAGAAAGACGTACGCCCCGCACCCAAACCTTCTCGGTAGCGGTGCAGGACTTACGCGACCTCCGGGTCATGAGCGCCAGATCGGCGGTGCCGTGCACGTGAAGTGTCGGCTACTCGATCTTGGCGAACTCGTCTTGTCGAACACGAGCATCGCTCCGAATCCACCGGGAAGTCCAGAAGAGCCGACAGCCTCTCTGCGCGCGAGTCGTTCGCTAGCTTGACCGAATCAAGGACGGCCCGAGACGCAGCCGGACGCCCGAACGTGCAGGGCAGGGAGCCCGAGAGGAGAACACTCATGGCTTTCGCGAGGAACGCGCTGGACGGAAGCCGGGTGTACTTCGAGGGCGACGGCGACAAGGGCGCGGCGCTCGTTCTTCATGGAGGGTTCGGGGAGTCGGTCGACGTCGTGCGGGGATCGCCGATCGCGCAGGGGATTCCAGCCGACGAGTTCCGTCACATCTATGTCGATCACCGCGGCCACGGCCGCAGCGATAAGCCGCACAACCCAGCGGCATATTCGATGCCGCTCCGCGTCGCGGACGCGCTCGCCGTTCTCGATCAGCTCGGCATCGATCGCGCGCACTTCGTCGGGCTCTCCTGGGGAGGCAGGCTGTGCTTCGGCATCGGCGAGCATGCGCCCGAACGCGTGAGCTCGCTGATCATCGGCGGCCAGCAGCCGTACCGATGGCCTGACAGTCCCCTGACCCGCGTGGTGACGGAGGCCCTTGAGGCGGCGCAGACGCACGGCATGGAGGCCTTCGCTCAGGCGCTCGAGGACTTCTGGGGCATCCGGCTCCCCGAGCCACAGCGGACGCACGGACTCGACAACGACCCTGTGGCGCTCCGGGCGGCGTGGCGGGCCGCGCTGTCCGAAGGCGCGATTTCGGGCGACCTTGGCGCGTGGCAGCTCCAATGCCTCATCTTCATCGGGGCGGCAGATGCCGACTTCCACGACGGAGCCCTGCGTGCGGCGAGCGAGATCCCAGACGCCGAGTTCATCGCGCTCGACGAGCTCAACCACTACGGCGCCCACACCAACCCGGAGGGCGTGGTACTCGACGCCATCCTGCGCGTGCTGCGTGGCGGATGAACCTGCTCTCGCGTCCGCCCGCGGTGACCCAGCTTGCACGCCGACGCCTACCGCACGTGGAGCGAGGGCGATGATGCCGAGGGACGGAACTCGCGCCCGCCGTCGGCTGACAACAGGCCCTCCTTGCAGGGCCTTTGCAGTAGCGGGGGCGGGTTATCAACCGTTTCCTGCGACCGGCTACCGAATTGTAGAAATGAGTGTTTTGCAACCGCTTTCTTCGTAGCGCGCGATCCATGGCACCGCGTCAACTGTCTCGAATGAGGTGAGCTCCGTGGTGGCATCCGCGTGCGCGCAGGCGAGAGCACGCTGGCCCGGAACTGGCCACCCGGCACCCCCGGCCCCCTGAGCGGGACTCCGGCGTCGCCCGGAGTCTCTGGGAACCCATGAAAGCCGTCTAGGAACCGTCTCCGTGCGACTGGACGTGTGCGAGCACGGCGGTCAACTCCTCCGTAGGTGAGAAATCGACATATTCGACATCGTCCAGCGCCTCGGGTGCGTGGCCTGGGGCCCAGTAGACGGCCTCCCCTGCCCGATATTCCTTCGGGCCGGTAGGCGTGTGCATACGCAAGGTGCCTTTCAGAATGTAACCCCAATGCGGGCATTGGCAAAGGTCGCCCTCCAGCCCGTGCAGCAGCGGCCGAAGGTCAGTTCCACTCGGAAGCCGGAAGAAGCCAACCGTCATCTCACCAGCTTGCTCCAGCCGTATCTCAAGGCCATCGCCCTCCATCGCGACGCTCATCGTCTCGCGCGTAAACGCTTCCATCGTCAGCCGAAGTGATGGCAGCCGTAGTAGGGCAGCCCATACTCGGGCCGCAAGTCGTGCCAGCGGCCTCCCTCTTGCGGGCACGGACGCTCCACGTTCGGATTGCGTTCGAACACGTCCGCCCGGATCAGCAGCTCCGTGCCCTGATAGGTCTCGTGTCCGTCCTGATCGACCGTGAAAACACGGGCGGGCACAGTGGTCGGGCCCTCGCCGTTCCACAACGCAGATGACGGTTCGTTGAAGCAGTGGATCCCGAGCGGACCAAAGTCGATACAGATCCACCCCGCGTTCTCCATCCGGTCCACCCCCGAGGTGTGCGCTGCGGCTGGCAGCGGAATCATGAGCAACAGCACGGATGCCATCAGCGTCAGTACGGGCACATGCAGTCGTCTGTTCATCAGTTCTCCTTGGCTAGGGTCGTCGCGTGACGTCCGGTTCGTGTGATCTATAGATATAGTTCTTTCATTCTATGATGTCAAGCGATTTCCCTGTCCGACTCGTTCACGTCGATCCGTCAGCCCACGCGTCGATCAGCGCACAACTCAGGTCACAGCTCGAGTGGCTCATCGCTCGTGGCGTCGTCCGCGAGGGTGACCAACTCCCTGCAATCCGCGGGTTCGCCGAGCATCTCGGGGTCAACTTCAACACCCTGCGCGGCGTCTACAAGCAGCTCGAACACGACGGCTTCGTGTTGAGTGAACGAGGACGAGGCACGACGGTGCTCAACTACCGACAGGCTCGTGTCCACACCGTGCGTACAGGAAGCAGAAGCTTCTCGATCGGCGTCATCATCCCGACCCATCTCGAGTTCTACACACCGTTCCTCAACGCACTCGATTCATCGTCGAGCGACCCTTCGTTGTTGTTCATCTGCGTTGCCGACCGGGACCCGAATCGCGGTTTGAGCTACATGGACCAACTGATTGCCAAGCAGGTTGACGGCGTCATCGTCGCCGGCGAGATGGTTCCGGATGACATCGACATGGCCCGGATCAGCACGCCGACCGTGTTCGCCGACTATCCCGGCGCTCCCGGACCGTGCGTCCTGTTCGACCACGAGCAGGGCAGCTTCCTCGTGACGGCGCACCTGCTCGAACACGGCCACCGCCGGGTTGGTTTCGTGACGCCTCCGCTGGGGTCGCCCTCCGTCGAACCGAAACATCGCGGTTTTCTCCGTGCAACCCGGGCAGCCGGCCTCACCGCGAGTGATGTGATCATCGAGACGGCCGATGACTTCGGCGTCGAGCCGGGCTACGCGAGCGGCCTGCGGCTGCTGTCACGTAGCGATCGACCGACCGGCGTCGCAACAGCGAGTGACTCACTCGCAATCGGCGTTCTGCGTGCAGCGCGTGAGCTTGGCATCGCCGTTCCCGACGAACTCGCGGTCGTGGGCAACGACAACATTGCGTCAGGCCAGGACACCGCACCGCCGCTCACCACAGTCGACGCACCAGCAGCCGAGCTCGGCAGCGAGAGCATCATCATGCTCGAGCAACTCATCGCGGGCCACGACCTCCAGCAGCAAGTCGTCACGCTCGCCACGCACCTCGTGCCCCGGCGGAGCTGCGGTTGCCACTGACCGCACGCTCACCCGAAGGAGGGACGCCAGTGCGATCCAGCTCGAGCGGGAGCGCTTGCGGCATGATGGTCCGCACGATCTGAGCCGAAGTCGAGCTGAGAACCCGACTCGGGAGGAGGCTCGCCCAAGTCATCTCCGATCCTGACCTCCGCGCGCTTGTGTTTCCAAGGGGCAAAGAGTGAACCCCCGTTCCTGCCCGAATCACTCGCCCGAGACAGCCTCCGCCACGTGCGCGACTGACCATATTTGGCCAGTTTGGTGGGCTGCGTTGCCTAACAAAGGAACGCAAAGAGTCCATATGCAGCGGCTTTCAGATCGGGGCGCCGAGATTCGAACTCGGGACCTCTAGTCCCCCAGGCTCGGCGCGTGCAAGGACAACGCATCGCGATTTTGACCTGCGATAGAAATTGCCTGCAAAAGCAGGCCTTTTAGTAGCGGGGGCAGGATTTGAACCTGCGACCTCCGGGTTATGAGCCCGGCGAGCTACCTGACTGCTCCACCCCGCGTCGCAGCGCCGATTGTAGCGAACGAGACGCCGGGTCGCAGCCGGCGCGGCGGTAGCATCCGACGATGCTCTTCTGGCTGTCGCTCGCGTTCCTGATCCTCGCCGTCGTCGGCTCGATCGCCTACGCCGCGCTGAAGGGGCTCGCGACCTACCGGGACACGAAACGGGTGCTCGAGACGAGCGGCGCGGAGCTCGACCGGATCACGCGCGCGACGGCGGAGATCGAGCTGCACCTGCAGGCCGCCGCGACGAGCGGCACGCGGCTCGACGCCTCCCTGACCCGGCTGAGCGCGTCGCGCGCGCGCCTGAACGTGCTGACGAGCGCAGTCGCAGACGTGCGGGCCGCCTTCACCCGCGCCACGTCGCTCGTCCCGCGCAAGTGAGAGTCGCGGCGGTCGATCTCGGCACGAACTCGACGCGCCTGCTGGTGGCGGACGTGAACGGCGAGCTGAGGGAGGTGGTGCGGCGCCTCGCGATCACGCGGCTCGGCGAGGGCGTCGACCGGCGGAGACGCCTCCTCCCGGTTCCGATCGCACGCGTCCGGAACGTCCTCTCCGACTACCGGCGCGAGCTCGAGTCGCTCGGTGCCCAGCGAACGCTCGCGATCGGAACGAGCGCCGTGCGCGACGCCGAGAACGGCGAGGCGTTCCTCGGCGAGATCGAGTGGAGCTACGGCTTCGCCACGCGCCTGCTCTCGGGCGACGAGGAGGCCGAGCTGACGCTGCGGGGGATCGGTTCGGTGGCGCCGGGCACGCTCGTCGTCGACATCGGCGGCGGCTCGACGGAGCTCCAGGTCGCCGGCACCGACGTCCGCACGAGCCTCGATGTCGGCTGCGTCCGGATGACGGAGCGTTTCGGCGAGGACGTCGGCGCGATCCGCGCTCACGTGGGCGCGTTGCTCGCGGCGGTCGAGACGCCGCGCGCGATCGGCGTCGCCGGCACGGTCACGACGCTCGCCGCACTCGACCTCGGATTGGAACGGTACGACCCCGAGCGAATCCACGGTCACGAGCTCTCCGCGGCGGCGACGCAGGCCCAGGCGGAGCGGCTCGCGGCGCTGTCGCTCGACGAGCGCGTCGCCGCCGGAGTCGAGCCCGGACGCGCGGGCGTGATCGTGGCCGGCGCGGCGATCCTGATCGAGATCCTCGAGCGCTACGGCCTCGCCGCGATCGAGGTGAGCGAGCGGGACATCCTCCACGGAGCCGCGTTCGCCGCCGCCGAGCTCCCCGAGCCCGAAGAGGGCGCCGCGCCTCCGGGCGCCTATACCTGCTGCTGAAGGAGCCCGGCGTGGGCGCGCTCGACGAGCGCACGGTCGTGCGCCGTCTTCGCCTCCTCGAGCGCCGGTGTCGCGATCGCCGCTCCAGCGTCGCGCAGCGTCGCGACCCGCTCGGCCGCCCCTGCCTCGGCCGCCACGGCAGCTGCCCCCGCGAGCGCCTCGAGCAGCGCCGCGGCGACACGCGCGTCGCCCGCGGCGTAGCGCGAGAGCTCCACCAGCGGCTCGACGTACTCTGCAAACGAGCGGCGGCGAGCCACCACGGTCGCGTCACCGACCCGCCGCTCCCGTGCCGGTAGCGCCTGCGGCGCCAGCCGCTCGAGGCAGGCACGCAGGTAGCCGATGCACGTGACCGCGGTGGTCGGGTCGTTGAGGGACGGCGAGATCGCGCGGAGCGCGATGTCCGCGAGCTGGCGCAGCCCGAACGCCGCATCCTGCTCGAGCGTCCGCTCGCTGGTCACGGCTACCAGACGCCGCAGCTCGGTCTCGTAGGACTCGCGATCGGCCGGCGGGGGCCGGAGCGTGGCGAGGGGCGTCCGTTCCGTGACGAGATCCCCCGCCGCGACGTGCAGCTCCAGCCGGCTCCCTTGGGGGAGGTCCGCCGCCAGCTCGTCGACGGAGATCGTCTGCACGAACCCGGTTCGTCCCGCGTGGGCGACGGCCCCGGAGCCGGCCTCCGGCTCGTCCGGCTCGTCGGCGGCGGTCCCGAGCCGCTCGGGATAGAGGTCGTCGAGAGCGGAGAGCGTGTGCCGCGCGACGTCGGCGGCGATGTTCTCGACCCGGATCGTCCCGGCGAGGTGATGGACGAAGACGATCAGGAGCATGAGCGCGCCGAGCGTGAGGACGATCGCCGTCGTCACGCTCAGTCCCGGCACGAACTCGTCCCTGCCGTTGTCGTCGCGCACGACGCGCAGCACCAGCAGGCAGAAGGCGACGACACCGACGAACGCGCCGGCGGTCAGCTGGATCATCCGGTCCTGCACGAGCGTCCGCACCGCGCGCGGCGAGTACTGGCCCGCCACGAGCTGGAACGTCACGACCGCCAGCGAGAGCGTGACTCCGCCGACGGTGGCGAGGGAGCCGGCGGCGGCCGAGAGGATCGCGCGCGCGGCCGAGGCGTCGCCGCCGAACACGAACTCGAGGTCGGAGTCGAGCCCAAGGCTGCGGTCGACCCGGATCAGCGTGAGCGCAAGCAGCCCGAGGCCGAGCACGACGGCGCTGGGAACGAGCCAGAAGGACTCGCGCACGGCGATCCAGCGGGACCGGAGCGAGGCCATCTAGTCGCCGTCGTCGGCGGCGGCGGGCGCCTCGTCCTCGGCGAGGCGGCGCCCGAGCACCGCCCGCGAGAGCACCCCCACGAGCCGCCCGGACTCCACGACGGGCACGCGCTCGAGGTCGTGCTCCTCGAGGAAGCGGAAGGCCTCGTCGAGCGGCAGGTCCGAGTCGATCGTGTTCTCGGGAACCTCGGCGATCGCCTCGAGGGGGGTGGAGCGCGGGTCGCGCCCCGCCGCCACCACCTCCCGCACCAGCGTCTTGCGCGTGACGACGCCCAGCAGGAGCCCGTCGCGACAGACGAACAGCGCCCGCACCTCGGGCCGCCCGAGCGCCTCGCCCGCCTCCTGCGCCGTCGCGGCGCCGTCGAGCTGCGGCGGGTCGGCGACCATCGCGTCCCGGACCCGGTCGGGCGTCATGGATAGAGCCCGCGCGCGTCGAGCGCGGCGGCGACCTCGCGGATGCCGCCGACGAGAGCCGCCGTCCGCAGCGTGATCGAGCGCTCCTCCGAGATCTCCCAGACGCGGTCGAACGCGTCGTCCAGCTTCTCCTGGAGCTTGTCGCGGATCTCGTTGCGGTCCCAGAACAGCCGGCCGAGGTCCTGGACCCACTCGAAGTAGGAGACGGTGACGCCGCCGGCGTTCGTGAGGATGTCCGGCAGGATCTGGACTCCCCGCTCGGCGAGGATCGCGTCCGCCTCGAGCGAGGTCGGGCCGTTCGCCCCCTCGACGACGAGCCGTGCCTGAACGCGGTCGGCGTTAGCAGCCGTGATCTGGTCCTCGCGGGCTGCGAGGACGAGAATGTCGCAGTCGAGCTCGAGCAGCTCCTCGTTGGTGATCCGCTCGCCGCCCTCCCAGCCCTCGAGCGAGCCGTGCTCCTTCGCGTACGTGCTCAGGTCGTGCACCGGCAGGCCGGCGGCGTCGTGGAGGCCGCCGGACACGTCCGAGACGGCGATGACGGTGGCACCGCGGTCGGTGAGCTCGTGCGCCGCGATCCCGCCGACGTTGCCGAAGCCCTGCACGACGCAGCGCTGCTCGGCGAGGTTCCAGCCGATCCGCTCGCAGGCGCGGGCGGTGACCATGACCACCCCCGCTCCGGTCGCCTCGTTCCGGAACACCGAGCCGCCGACTGAGATGGGCTTGCCGGTGACGATCTCGGGCACCGCGTGCCCGACCTGCATCGAGTACGTGTCCATCATCCAGGCCATCGTCTGCTCGTTCGTGGCCATGTCGGGCGCGGGGATGTCCTCCTGCGGCCCGATCACCGGGAGCAGCTCGGAGGTGAACCGGCGCGTCAGCCGTTCGAGCTCGGTCTGGGACATCTCGCGCGGGTTGCAGCGCACGCCCCCTTTCGCGCCGCCGTACGGGAGGCGCAGCAGCGCACACTTCCAGGTCATCCAGCCGGCGAGGGCCGCACACTCCCCCAGCGTGACCTCGGGGTCGTAGCGGATGCCGCCCTTCGTCGGCCCGAGCACGCTCGAGTGCTGCACGCGGTAGCCGGCGAAGACCACGCGGTGCTCGTTGTCGAGCCGCACGGGCACGGAGAGCATGATCGCGCGCTCCGGGTAACGGAGCCGCTCCGCCACCGCCTCGGAGACGTCCGCGTACGGCAAGGCCTGCTCGTACTGCGCGACGGAGGTGCGAAACAGCGGCGTGTCCCACTCGAGGTGGGAGTGGAGAGCGGCTTCGTCGATGGTGGCCACGGGCTGAGTCTATTCAGCGGCGATCGCCGATCGCCTGCCGAGAGCTCCCCACCGGCCACGTCTGACGCGTACGATGCCGGGGGAGGGAGTCGAACCCCCACGGCCCGAGGGCCCGCCGGTTTTAAGCCGGCTGCGTCTGCCGTTCCGCCACCCCGGCGCTGCTCACATGCCGGGTTGTAACTGCTCCGGGTCGAAGCGCTCCGGCCCCTTGAAGCGGAACTCGTCGCGGAACGCCGCGAAGGCGTCCTGGTCGAACTCGGTGCACTTCGCGAGGTGCCCCTGCCCGCCCTCGCCCACGGCGCCGGGGCGCGGATCGGGCGTGACCCAGGCCCCGAGCGCGATCTCGTCGCCGAGCTCGGGGAGCGGCGCGAGCAGCATGGCGGTGGAGTCCTCGTCGTAGAACGACTGCAGCTCCGCGACGGTCTCCTCGGGCACCTCGTCGCCGTAGTACACGAAGATGCCGCCGTGCTCGAGGTTGTGCACGGCCTGCGCGATCTGGATCGGCGAGTCGTACGAGCCGAAGATGGCCGGGATCTCGTTGTGAGGGCCGGTCGTCGGCGGATCCGTGTTCCAGTCCTCGTTCTCGGTCGCATCCGCGGCCGCGGTGTGTTCGCCGGGCTGCGCCGGCTCCGACTGCAGCGTGCAGCCGGCCGCGGCCAGCGCGGCGCGCACCTGGTCGACGCCCTCGCCGTCGTCCCCGCCACCGGTGAGGAAGACGACGCCGAGCACGACCGCGACGAGCACGAGCACCGAGGCCGCCACGGCGAGCAGCAGCGTGCGCCGGCGGCTCTCGTCGGCGCTCGAGGGCGTGCTGCGCCGCTGGGGCGCCTGCACGCGTCTCGGGGGGTTCGGGACGCGGTCCTTGCGGGCCATCGGCCGACGATCGTAGCAGTGGCGATCTGCGATCCCGCTCCGTCCGACGGTCCCTCTAGCGTTCGTCGGCCCGATGGACGTTCTCGCCCTCATCCTCTCCCTCGCAGCCGGCCTGGCGCTCGGCGGACTCGTCGCGTGGGTGGCCGCGGGCCGCCGCCTCGGTGAACGCGAGACGGAGCTCGCAGTTGCCCGCGCGGAGCTCGAGCTGGAGCGGCGCTCGGCCGACGAGCGGCTCGTGCACGCCGTCAAGTCCGCCTCCACGGAGGCGTTCCAGGCGAACAACTCGGCGTTCCTCGAGCTCGCCGAGACGAAGCTCACGGGCTACGTGCGGCCGCTGAAGGAGTCGCTCGAGAAGGTCGACGGTCAGGTCCGGACACTCGAGCGCGCGCGTGAGCGCGCGTACGGCGCCCTCGGCGAGCAGCTGTCGACGCTGAGCGAGCGCACGGCGACGCTGGCGACGGCGCTGCGCACGCCCCATATCCGCGGCCGCTGGGGCGAGATCCAGCTGAAGCGCGTCGTGGAGCTCGCCGGCATGCTCCCGTACTGCGACTTCGAGGAGCAGGTGACGGCGACGACCGACGACGGGCGCCTGCGGCCCGACCTCATCGTCCGCCTGCCGGGCGGGAAGCAGGTCGTGGTCGACGCGAAGGTCCCACTCGCCGCCTACCTCGACGCCTGCGAAGCGAGCGCCGGCGAACGGGAGCAGCACCTCGCGGCACACGCGCGCCAGGTCCGCGAGCACATGGCCAAGCTGAGCGCGAAGAGCTACTGGCAGCAGTTCTCGGACAGCCCGGACTACGTGGTCATGTTCCTCCCCGACGAGGGGTTCTTCCGCGCCGCGTGGGAGCACGACCCGTCGCTCGTCGAGACGGGCGTCCGCTCGCGGGTGCACGTGGCGTCGCCGACGACGCTGATCGTGCTCCTGCAGTCGATCGCGTACGGGTGGCAGCAGGAGCGGGTCGCAGAGGACGCGCGGGAGATCCAGGCGCTCGGCCGCGAGCTCTACGACCGCGTCTCGGTCCTCGGCGGCCACCTCGGCAAGGTCGGCGGCGCGCTCAAGAGCGCGGTCGGCGCCTTCAACGCCACCGTCGGCTCGCTCGAGACTCGGTTCCTCCCGACAGCGCGCAGGCTCGAGGGGTACGTGGTCTCGGACAAGGCGCTCCCCGAGCTCGCCCCGATCGTCGAGCAGCCACAGGCGCTGCAGGCGCCCGAGCTCGTCGAGCCCCTGCGCGCGATCGACGCGGCGTAGCGGCTAGAACCGCAGGAGGGCGCCGATGCCCTCGACCGGCTCGAGGTCCGGCCGGTGCTCGACCGCGAGCGCCTCGCCGCCGTTCGCGAGCGTCAGCCGCACGGCCACGTCGAGGCCGTCGTCACGAGCCTCCATGCTCGTGCCGTCGAGCGGGCACGCCCCGAAGGCGGCGGCGGCGCGGCCGCAGGCCGGACACCGGTACGCGTGCCGCTGCACACCCTCGGCGTACAGAAGCAGCTCGACCCGCGCATCGGACGCTGCCTCGAGCGTCTCCGCCCAGCCCGACGTGGCGCGGCCGTTGCGGCCGACCTCCTCGCGCCAGCGCTCGACCGCCTCGTCCTCGCGCTCCGCCCGCCAGGACTCGAGCAACGGCACCACGGCGGCGTGCAGCTCGGCAGCGCCCGCATGGTGCTCGGCGGCGGTCCAGCCGACGATCGCGTCGCACACCTCGGTCGACAGCGCCTGCGCGAACTCGGGCCGCACGTCGTCGGAGCAGACGACGACGATGCGGGGTCGCTGCAGGCGGCGGAACTGCCGCTCGAGCTCCTCGCCGACCCGCTTGTAGTGCTCGTGCGCCAGGTTGTCGACGTGGCGCTGGAAGTTCGCCTGCGACCACCCGCCCTGGTCGTGTCGCCGCGGCGCGTCCTCCGTCAGGTCGGCGAGATCCTGCAGCCGCCCGTTTCGCAGCGCGTAGAGACGGCCCTGCTCCCGGTTCACGACCGCCACGAGCGCCCCGCCGCCACGGCCGACGAGCGGCACGAGCGGCGCCAGCAGGAAGTCGTCCGCCACACGAATGGTGTCCGGCACCTTCAGCGGCAGCGGCACCACACTCCACACGTTGTCCAGGCCGGCCGCGAAGACCGCGAGGCCCTGGGCGCCGTCGCGATCGAAGTCGTTCCCGAAGAAGCGCTCGAGCCGCTCGAGGTCCTCACGCAGGCCCTGCCGCACCTCGTGGGACAGGTCTCCGCGCGTCGCGCCGTGCGACTTCGAGCCGGCGTCGAGGAGCGAGCGCACGCGCGTCGCGACGTCCCCCGCGGTCGGCGACACGCTCGGGTCGAGGTCCAGATAGAGACTGATGGCGCAGCCGTTCTCGGCCCGGAAGCCGGCCAGCTCCCGGAGCCCGTCCAAGCTCACTGTCGTCGTCATATGCACCTTTCTGCCGGACCGGACGGGATTCCAACCATCACGGTACGCTGCGCCGCGTGCTGGTGCACACGGTCGGTCACGGCACACGTCCGAGCGAGGAGCTCCTGGCCGTCTTGACCGCCGCCGACGTCCGCACGGTGGTCGACGTCAGGCGCTTCCCGGGCTCGCGACGCCATCCCCAGTTCGGCCAGGCCGCGCTCGACGCCGCACTCGCGGCGGCCGGAATCGCGTACCGCCACGCGCCGGAGCTCGGCGGGCGCCGCGCGAACGAGCCGGGGGAAGACCGCTTCGCCTGCATCCGCGTCGCCGCCTTCCGCAGCTATGCGGCCCGGATGACGAGGCCCGAGTGGCAGGCCGCGCTGACAGCGGAGCTCGAACAGCCGCGTCCCGCATTCCTCTGCGCCGAGACCCTCTGGACGCGGTGTCACCGGCGTCTCATCGCGGAGCTCCTCCACGCCCGCGGGGAGGAGGTGCGGCACCTCCTGACGCTCACCCGCACGGAGCCGCACACAGCCTGGAAGTTCGCCGAGCAACGTGACGGAAGCCTCTTTCTCTGCGGAGCGCACGTCGCCTGACCCGGAACACATCGGGCCTCCGATTCGTTCTCTAAGGTGAGGATCGACAATTCGGCCTGGACCAAGGAGCACGAGGAGCACCAGTGAGCGACGTCCGTGATGTGATCGTGATCGGCGGCGGCCCCGCCGGCTACACCGCCGCCCTGTACGCAGCGCGCGCGAACCTGAAGCCGCTCGTGATCGAGGGCTTCCAGTGGGGCGGGCAGCTGATGATCACGAGCG
>DASUOK010000130.1:0-24991 GCA_036276675.1 Gaiellaceae bacterium
GTCGCCCACGAGCGCCTCGACCACGGCGGTCGCACCGGCCAGCGCCTCCGCGAAGGGCGAGGGGCGGAGCGCGCCCCCGAGCGCGAGCTCGAGCTCCCGCACCGCGGTGCCGATCGCATCGAGCCGCGCCGGGCTCGCGACCGCGGGCGGCGAGCCCAGCACCCGCTGGAGCTCGTCGAGGGCCGTTTCCGCCTCCTCGATGCCCTCCGGCTGCTCGACCATGCGCACCGCGACGAGCTGGGCGCGCAACTCGTCGAGGTCGCCGCCGCCCGCCGTCTCCTCGGCCAGCTCGCAGAGCGCGGCGATGGAGACGGCCTCCCTGACGGCGGCGCGGTCGGCGAGCGGCGTCCCGCTCCCGTCGAGCGCCAGCCACGACTGCTCCGCTTCCGGCAGCCCGTCGCGCTCGAAGGCGCAGAGATACGTGCGCCGCCCCGGCGCCGGCTCGGCGGCGATGATCGCCGCCACGCGCTCCACGGGCTGCGCGTGGGCCGCGGCGAGCGCGGCGATGCGCTCGAGCTCGTCGTGGAGCGTCACCGCCCCAGGATGCCCGAAGGCGGAGCCTCTCACTACGATGGGCCGATGCTCGAGAACGCGCTCGTGGGGGTCTTCGCGTTCACGGTCGTGGTCGCGGCGCTCTCGGTGGGGCTCGCGGCCGCAGGGCGTGTTCCGCCCAGGCCGCTCGCGCTCCTCGCGGCCCTGTTCGGCGTGGCCGCAGCCGGGGCGTGGATCGCCGTCGCACTGCGACCGGAGCGGGAGCTGGCGCTCGCGGCAGCCGGGATCTCCGCCGCCGCCGCCGCGCAGGCTGCGGCCGCCGCGCTGGCCCGCGCGCTCGCACGCTCGCGTGCGGCCGACCGGATCGTCGACGACGCGCTCGCGCGGATCGAGACGGCCGTCGCGCAGGAGGCCGAGGAGCGGACGGAGGAGCTGCAGCGCTGGCTCGCCCGGGCGCGCGCCGACTCGATGTCGCTGCTCGCGGAGGAGGAGCGCCGGATCGCGGAGGAGCGCCGCGCCGAGCTCGCCGAGCGGGAGGCGGCGGCCGGGCGGGAGCTCGGCCAGGCGCTCGTCACCGTGGAGCGCCGCGTCCAGGAGCGGCTGCGCGGCTGGTCGGACGACCTCGACCGCGCCCAGGGCGCGCTCGAAGCGCAGCTCGGGCGGCTCGAGCAGAGGCAGCGGCAGCTGATCGCCGAGGCGGAGGCGCGCATCGAGACCGAGGCGGCCGAGCTCGTCTCGACGTCCGAGGAACAGCGTGCGTCGGTGCTGCGCCTGCGCGAGGACCTGGAGCGCTCGGCGCAGGCCGCCGTCTCGGAGGCACTCGACGAGCTGCAGGCGCACACGACCGAGCGGCGCCGCGTGATCGAGGAGATGGCGGACCGGCTGCGCCGGCGCGAGCAGGCGCTGGCCGAGGAGGTCGAACGCGGCGAGGCGGAGGCGATGCGGCGGATCGAGGCGTCGTTCGCGGACGTCGGGCGGCGGCAGGTGGAGCACCTGCAGCGCGTGATCTCGCGGGACGCGGAGCGGCTCGCGGAGGCGGCGGCGCAGCAGTTCGACGGCACGCTCCGCTCCACGCGGGAGGAGACCGCGGCGCGGCTCGCCCGTGAGCTCGACCGGGCCGTGGACACGTTCGTCCGGCAGGCCGACGCGCTGTTCGCGGAGCGGCTTTCGAGTACGGGCGACAACGCGCAGCAGCGCATCGAGGCGCGGCTGCGGCAGGCGCAGTCGGCCTTCGAGCGCCAGCAGGAGGAGCTGGCGGAGTCGTTCACGCGCCGGATCGCGGATGCCGATGCCGAGCTGCGGCGCACGCTCGGCTCGCTCGTGGCCGAGGCGGAGGCCGAGCGGATCGCGCTCGAGGCGCGGCTGGTCGAGCTCGCCCGCCGGATCGACGACGCGCACGCGGGCCTGCGCCGGGCGTAGCCCCGTCCCAACTTAACGCGGGAGGGTTCGTCTAGTGGAGCACGAACACTCGACGCACAATGGGTGAGACAACCGAGCTCGTCGGCCACGGCAACGAGCGCGCGAAGGTGGAGTCCTGGCGGCTGCACGTCCTCATCGAGGCGGGCTACCCGCTCCCGCTCGCCGAGCGGATCGCGGCCGCGCTCGAGGCCGACCTGCACGAGGCGGTCGAGCTCGTGGGCAAGGGCTGCGACCCGCGCACGGCTGCCGAGATCCTGCTCTAGCCGCCGCCGTCTACCCTGGGCGGGGTGAAGGTCGAGCCGCTCCTCTACGGCGACCGCAAGGTCTACACCGTCGCCGGCTTCAACCGCGGCGTCGCCGACTGGCTCTCGCGCCTGCCGACCCTCTGGATCGAGGGCGAGCTGACGGAGCTGCGGCGGCACGAGCGCTGGGGCAGCGTCTTCTTCACGCTGAAGGATCCCGCCGACGGCGCGTGCGTGCCCGCCTCGATGCCGCGGCGGTCGTTCGACGCGCTCCGGCTCGAGCTGGCCGACGGCGAACGCGTCCACGTCTACGGGCGGCCGGAGCTCTTCGCGGCCAGGGGCGAGCTTCGGCTCCGCGTGCTCTCGATCGAGCGCTTCGGGCTCGGCGCGCACCTCGCCGCGATCGAGCGGCTGAAGCAGGCGCTCGCGGCCGAGGGTCTGTTCGACCCCGCCCGCAAGCGGCGGCTGCCGCGCTTCCCGCGCCGAATCGGCCTCGTCACCGGCAGCGACGCGGCGGCGAAGCGCGACGTCCTCACGACGATCCAGTCGCGCTTCCCGGCGGCGCGCGTGCTCGTGGCCGAGACGCTCGTGCAGGGTCCGCGTGCGGTCACCGGGATCGTCGCGGCGCTCGAGGGGCTCTGCGCGCAGCCGAGCGTCGACGTGATCGTGCTGACCCGCGGCGGCGGCAGCTTCGAGGATCTGCTCCCGTTCAGCGACGAGCGGGTGGTGCGGGCGGTCGCCGGCTGTCGCGTCCCCGTCGTCTCCGCCGTCGGCCACGAGCAGGACACGCCGCTCTGCGACCTCGCCGCCGACGTGCGCGCCTCGACGCCGACGGCCGCCGGCAAGCTCGTCGTTCCCGACGTCGACGAGCTCCGCCGCGAGCTCGTTCGCGCCCACGCGGCGCTCGAGCGCGGGGCGCGGCGGGCGCTGGAGCGGGAGGCCGCGCGCACGGCGGCGTTGCGGGAGCGGCTCCGCCGCGGCCCCTCCCTCCTCGTCGAGCGGCGCCGCAGCGCCGTCGAGCGTGCGGCCGGCCGGCTTCGGGCGCTCTCGCCCCGCGCCACCCTCGAGCGGGGCTACGCGATCGTGCGCGCCGACAGCGGCATCGTCCGCTCGGCGGACACGCTCGCCGCCGGCGACGCGGTCGCGGTCGAGCTCGGGCGCGGCGCCTTCGACGCCCGGGTCGAGGCGGTGCGCGAGTGACGGCGCCGACCTTCGAGGAGGCGCAGAGGGAGCTGGAGACGATCGTCGAGCGGCTCGAGCGCGGCGGCGCGAGCCTGGACGAGGCGATCGCGCTCTGGGAGCGCGGCGAGGAGCTGCTGCGCTTCTGCCTGGAGCGGCTCGACACGGCCCAGGGCAAGATCGAGGAGCTCGCGCGGCGCTCGGAGGGCGCCGCCCCCTTCTCCGATGCGGACGGGTCTGCATAGAATCGCTCCCATGCAGCATCCGACCCCGGAGCTGATCGGCCGTATCCCCCTCTTCTCGGGCCTCGAGGGGCGCGAGCTCGCGCGGGTGGCCGACGCGTTCAAGGAGCGCCGGTACAAGGCGGGCGACACCGTCGCCAGCGAGGGGCAGAAGGGCGCCGGCTTCTTCGTCATCGACCAGGGCACGGCGAGCGTGACCGTTCGCGGCGAGGCGCGGGGCACGCTGGGACCGGGAGACTACTTCGGCGAGATCGCGCTCATCGACGCCGGCGAGCGCACGGCGTCGATCGTCGCCGACACCGACATGGTCTGTTACGGCATGACGTTCTGGGAGTTCCGGCCCGTGGTCGAGGCCGACGGGCGGATCGCCTGGAAGCTCCTGCAGGCGCTCGCGGCCAAGCTGCGCGCGGCCCAGCAGGGATAGCCGGCAGCTAGCGGCCCCGAGCCGCGAGCTCCGCACCGAGCGCGGCCAGGTCGGCTGCGGCGGCATGCGGGTCGCCGGAGAGCGCGATCGTCTCGACGTCGGGGAGCGGCTCCTCGACGACGCCGCCGAAGACGACGCAGGGGATGCCTGCCGCACGGGCTGCGGTTGCCACCGCCGCGGGCGCCTTGCCGGCGCGGGTCGAGGCGTCGACCCGGCCCTCCCCCGTCACGACGAGATCGGCGCCGCGGAGCCGGTCGCCGAAACGGATCGCGTCGAGCACCCACTCCGCCCCCGGAACGAGCTCGGCCCCGAGGCCGGCGAGCGCCGCGCCGAGGCCGCCTGCCGCGCCCGCGCCCGCGAGCTCCGCGTAGGGCACGAGCTCGTGTCGCAGCGCGAAGCGCCGTTCGAGCAGCGCGACGTCCGCCGGTGAGGCACCCTTCTGCGGCCCGAACACGCGCGGCGCGTCCCACAGCGTCGTGCGCACGTCGCAGAGCGCCACAGACGGGACGGGCAGCGCGTCGAGCGCCTCGAGCAGCCCGGAACCGCCGTCCATCGTCGCCGTGCCGCCCAGCGGGAGCGCGAGCGAACGGGCACCTGCCGCGAGCGCGGCGGCGATCAGCTCGCCGAAGCCGCGGCTCGAGGCCGTGAGCGGATCGAGCCGTGCCGGGTCGAGTGGCACCGCGGCGGCGGCCTCGACGACCGCCGTCCCGTCCGGCAGCAGCAGCCAGCCCGCCTCGCGGGGAGCGCCGAAGGCATCGACGACCCGCGCCGTGCCCCAGTCGCCGCCGAGCGTCCTGGAGAGCACGTCCGCGGTTCCCTCGCCGCCGTCGGCCACCGCGAGCTCGATCGCGTCGGCCCCGCCTGCTCGCAGTCCCGCCGCGAGCGCCTCGGCCGCGGCCGAGGCGGAGAGGGCGCCCTTGAGGCTAGCCGGAGACGCCAGCGCCAGCACGGTGTCTCTCGGGCTCCGCGAGCTCGTCCGGCGACTCGTCCGCGAGCTCGACGACCTCCGGCATCGCCCGGAGCGTCGCGAAGGAGAGGCCTTCGCGGGCGAGGAAGACGAGGCCCAGCCCCACGCCGACCGACATCTCCATCACCTGGAGCACGAGCCCGTAGGCGAAGCCCGTGGAGTAGGCGACGCCGTACTGCACGAGCGGCAACGCCACCGCCGCCTGCAGGAGGCCGATGTTGCCCGGCCAGAGCGGGAAGATGGTCGCGACGTTCATCAGCAGCAGCACGAGCCCGGCCGCGGGCAGCGGTGCGTGGATGTCGAACGCCCGCATCGCCACGTACACCGCGAGGAGCTGGAGGAACCAGCCGAGGCTCTGGAGCAGGATGGCGCCGGCCGCCGGCGCGGGCGCCTTCATCACCGAGAGCCCCTGACGCGCCATCCCGAGCAGGCGCCGGACCCTCCCGCCCTGGTCGGCCGGCACGCGGTGGCCGCGACGGGCGCTCAGCACGGCCGCGAAGAAGAGGCCGACGCCGACGACGGAGACGACGATCAGGCTCGTGAACGCCCAGCTGGGGATCTTCGCCGTCGTCAGCACGTAGCCGACGAGGACGAGCGCCGGGATCACGTCGAAGAGCCGGTGCGCGAACACGGTGCCGACGAGCGCGGCGCTCGTCCCGTGGCCGTGGTACGGGAGGCGCTGCCGCAGCACGGCCACCCGGGCGAGCTCGCCGATCCGGCCGGGGAGCGCCGCGTTGCCGAGCAGGCCGATCGAGAAGGCCGAGAAGACGCGGTTGTACGGCGGATCGGGTGGGTCGAGCGCCTGCACGATCGTCAGCTGCCAGGCGAGCGAGCGGGCGACGACCGAGGCCAGGTTGAGCCCGAACGCGAACACGATCCAGGCCCAGTTGACGAAGTCGAAGGCGTGGTAGACGACGTTCCAGTCGGGGCCGCGCCACCAGAGCAGGACGCCGACGGCGACGAAGGTGAGGACGAGCCCGGCGACCTGCACCCAACGGCTGCGGAGCAGCCTCACGCCGCGACCTCGGCCGGCACGACGGGAACGACCTCCTCGTAGACGCTGAGCAGCCGCCGGGCGATGTCGTCCCACGAGTACCGGTCGACGGCGAGCTCGCGCGCGGCCGCGCCGAGGTCGCGGCGCCGCGGCTCGTCTGCGACGAGCGCGGCGAGAGCCTCGGCGAGGGCATCCGGGTCTCCCGGCGGCACCGGCACCGAGGTCGCCGGCGTCATCACGTCGCGGTAGCCCTCGATGTCGGAGGCGACCACGGGCGTCGCGCAGGCGAACGCGCGCGTCAGCACCATGCCGAAGCTCTCGCCGCCGAGTGACGGTGCCACGAGCGCCTTCGCCGAGGCGAGCTCGGCGGTGAGGTCGTCCTGGCTCAGGAAGCCCAGCACGTCGATGCCGTCGTCGGGAACCCGCAGCCGCGTCAGCAGGAGCCGTACGGCGAGGGGGTCGGCGCCCGCGACCCGCAGCCGCGCCCCGGTGCGGCGCCGCACCTCGGGCCACGCCCGCAGGAGGACGTGCAGCCCCTTGCGCGGCTCGTGGCGGCCGGCGAAGACGAAACGGTGCTCGCGCCCGTCCGGGCGCACGCCGTCCGGGATGAGAACGCCGTTCGGGACGATCTCGTACTCGCCCGGCAGCCAGCGCTGCGCGGACGCACGCGCCTGCTCGGAGACGGCCAGCCGGCGGTCCAGCCGCTCCGCGAGGAAGCCCCAGACGGGCGTGGCCAGCCGCATCCACCCGAGGTCGCCGCTCGCGTGATGCGTGGCCACCGTCGGCCCGTCCCAGAATGCGAGCGCGGCGATGCACGGGATGGGCGTCATCGGCTCGTGCAGGTGGAGCACGTCGAAGCGCTCCCGGGCCAGCACGCGGCGCACGCGCAGGATCGCGCGCGGGCTGAGGATGATGTTCGGCAGCGAGCCGTTCGCCGGCACGATCACCGACCTGCCGATCGGGATCACCTCGGGCGGCGGGTCGCCGTGGCGGCCGACGCGGGGGTGCAAGACGCGCGTGAACTGGCCCGGCGGGTCGTTGCCCATGATCAGCCTGACGTCGACGCCGAGCCGGCGGAGGGCGGCCGCCTGGAGCTCCGCGTGCTCCACGACGGCACCCCAGAAGGACCACGAGAACGGCACCACGATGCCCACCTTCATCGCGGGTCAGTCTACGAGGTGCCACCCCGCAGGCCCGCCGCCGCCCGGCCTCGGAGAGGTACAAAGGCTCGAGGACGTGCCGGCGACGGAAGGACTGAGATGCGCATCGAGGGGCTTCACCACATCACGCTGATCACGGGCGACGCGCCCCGGAACGTCGACTTCTACACCCGCGTGCTGGGCCTACGGCTCGTGAAGAAGACCGTCAACCAGGACGACCCCACCGTCTACCACCTCTTCTACGCCGACGAGGGGGCGAGCGCGGGCGCCGACCTGACCTTCTTCGAGTACCCCGGCGCGCGCCGTGGCCGACCGGGAGCCGGGATGGTTCACACGATCGTCTACCGCGTCGGCTCGGCCGAGGCGCTCGACTTCTGGGCGCAGCGGCTCGAGGCCGAGGGCGTCGAGGTCGTGCGGGGCGACGGCGGCCTCACCTTCGCCGATCCGGAGGGGGTGCGGTACGAGCTCGCGGTCGTCGCCACCGACGAGGAGCCGCTCGTCGCCGAGCATCCGGAGATCCCGCACGAGCTCGCACTGCAGGGGTTCGAGGGCGTGCGTGCCTTCAGCGTGGCCCCGGAGCCGAGCCGACGGCTGCTCGAGGAGGTGCTCGGCTTCGATCCCGCCGGGGAGGGCGGCTGGATCGCCCGCGGCGAAGGGCGCAGCGGCTGGATCCACTACGACGCGCCGCCGGCCGACCGCGGCGTCGGCGGCGCCGGCACCGTCCACCACATCGCCTGGGCGACGACGGTCGAGGACCACGCCGCCTGGCGGCAGCGCGTGGCCGAGGCGGGCTACCAGCCGACGCCGGTGATCGACCGCTTCTACTTCAAGTCCGTCTACTTCCGCGAGCCGAGCGGGGTGCTCTTCGAGCTCGCGACGCTCGGGCCGGGCTTCGCGACCGACGAGGAGCAGGCGCACCTCGGCGAGCGGCTGTCGCTCCCGCCCGCGTTCGAGCACCTCCGCGAGCGGATCGAGCCGGCCCTGACGCCGCTGCCCGACCCCAGGGCCTCGTGGACGAGCTCCTGATCCGCGCGCTTGCGCGCGAGGCGGCCGGGGAGCCCGCCGGGGCGCTCGTGCTCTTCCACGGGCGCGGGGCCGACGAGCGCGACCTCTACCCCCTCCTCGACGCGCTCGACCCGGCGCGGCACCTGCTGGGCGTGACGCCCCGGGGGCCGCTCTCGCTGCCCCCGGGCGGCGCGCACTGGTACGCCCTCGGCGGGCTGCCCACGCCCGAGCCGGGCACCTTCTGGCCGACCTTCAGGGCGGCCTCGGCGTGGCTGGACTCGCTCCCCGTCCCACTCGAGCGGACGGTGCTGGGCGGATTCTCGCAGGGGGCGGTGATGAGCTGGGCGCTCGGCCTCGGCCGCGGCGCCGCCAAGCGGCCGGCCGGCATCGTCGCGCTCTCGGGCTTCCTGCCGGAGGTGGACGGCCTCGACTTCGACCTCACCGGCCTGGAGGGCTTCCCCGCCGCGATCGGCCACGGCACGTTCGACGACGTCATCCCGGCGCGCTTCGGCCGTGAGGCGAAGGAGCGCGTCGAGGCCGCCGGCGCGGCCGTCCTCCACCGCGAGTACCCGCTGCCGCACACGATCGACCCCGGCTTCCTGCCCGAGCTCGGCGCGTTCGTCGCGCGGGCGCTCGAAGGCAAGTAACAGACTGTTACTTGGGTAAGCTCGCCGCATGGTCGACGGCGGGCTCGCCGAGCTCCACACGCACCTCGGCGGCTCGGTCGCCTCCGACATGCTCTGGTCGCTCGCCCACGAGCAGGGGATCGCGCTGCCGGTGAAGGACTACTGGGAGTTCGACGCGCTCGTGACCGTCTCCGACCCGCGCGGCGTCGAGAACCTCGACGCGCTCGACGCGATCTACCACTGGACGGAGCTGATCCAGTCCTCGCCGCTCGCCGTCGAGCGCTCCGTCCACGCGGCCATCGGCGGTGCGTACCGCTCGCAGGGGATCACGACGCTCGAGCTGCGCTTCAACCCGATGAAGCGCAACCGCGGCGGCGAGCGCGACCTCGATCACATCATCCTCGCGGCGATCCGCGGCCTCGACATCGCCAGCCTCGAGTACCCGCAGGTGCGCGCCGGGCTGATCCTGATGATGGACCGGACGTTCACGCGCCGGCAGAACGAGGTGATCGTCGAGAAGGCGGTGCGCTGGGCCGCGCGCGGCGTCGTCGGCGTCGACATCGCCGGGCCGAGGCCGGACGGCGGCCGCTACGACTACACGCAGGTCGCGCCGATGGTCGAGGCGGCGCGCGCGGCCGGCCTGGGCGTCACCATCCACGTCGGCGAAGAGGGCGAGACCGGTGCCGAGGAGCTCGGGGAGGTCGTCGAGCACCTGCGGCCCGACCGGATCGGCCACGGCATCCTCGCCGCGCGCGACCCGGAGCTGATGCGGCTGCTGCGCGAAGCCGGCGTCGTCCTCGAGATCTGCCCGACCTCCAACCTGCTCACGAAGGCGCTGCCCGACGAGGCGGCCGTGCGAGACACCTTCCGCGCGTTCGTCGAGCACGGCGTGGCCTTCTCGATCGCCACCGACGGGCCGGAGATGATGCGGACGCACCTGCGCGACGAGCTGGAGCTGCTCGAGCGGATCGGCGCGCTGACGCCCGAGGAGCTCGAAGCCGCGAACCGGCGCGGCCACGAGGCGAGCTTCATCCGCGCCTGACCGTGCGGGCGCCGGCGCTAGCCGGAGCGCGCACCACCGAAGCGTGGCAGGCCGTCGTCGGGGAGCGGCTCCCACGCCGCCGCGAAGTCGGTGAACTGGCGCGCAGAGGGACGCACGCCGGGGTCCCCGTCGAACGCGCCCAGGCGGATCCCCTTCACGTCGGGGTCGGCCGGATCCTCGCTCCAGAGCGCGGCGCCGCACCTGCGGCAGAAGACCTTCGCGAACCCGTCGGGCGGCCGCCAGGCGCCGAGGGCGTCCGCGCCCTGCAGCAGCCGGAAGGACGACGGCGCGACACGCGCGGACGGCGACGCCGCCGAGCCGGTCCGGCGCTGGCAGCGGGTGCAGTGGCAGTAGACGGCGGAGACGGGCGGCTCGGTCAGCTCGAAACGGACGGCGCCGCAGAGGCAGCCACCCGTCAGCGGCTCCGTCACGCGCCGTTCACCTGGGAGCGCTGGTGCGCGAGGTACTCGAGCAGGTCGGACCGCGTGAGGATCGCCGTCGGCCGCCCGGCCGCCGCGACGACGACCGCCGCGCTCGGGCCGGAGAGGTCGGCGAAGACCTGGTCGAGCGAGTCCGTCACGTCGACGGCCGCGAGCGGCGGCTGCATCGCGACCGCGACGTCCTCGTTCAACGCGTCCGGGTTCTTGAAGACCCGGTCGAGCACGCCCCGCTCCTGCAGCGAGCCGACCACATCCGCGAGCGACTCCGCCGGCTCGTGGCGGACGACGGGGAGCTGCGAGATCGAGTAGCGCTGCATCACGTCGATCGCGTGCCCCACCTTCTGATGCGAGGCGATGGTGACGAGGTCGGGCACGTCGTGCTCCTCGCCGCGCTTGAAGCGCAGCACCTCGTCGATCGTCGGCGCCGGTGCCTTCCGCTCGAGGAAGCCGTACTGGAGCATCCAGTTGTCGTCGTAGAACTTCGAGAGGTAGGAGCGGCCGCTGTCGGGGAGGACGGTCAGGATCGCCGCCTCCGGGCCGAGGTCGCGGGCAACCTGCAGCGCCGCCCACACCGTCGTGCCGGCGGAGCCGCCGGCGAGGATGCCCTCCTCGCGCGCCAGCCGCCGCGCCGTCACGAACGAGTCGCGGTCGGAGACGCGCACCCAACGGTCGACGACGTCGCGCGCCATCGTCACCGGCCACGTGTCCTTGCCGATGCCCTCGACGAGGTACGGGTGCGTCTCCTCGGAGGTGTAGACCGAGCCCTCCGGGTCGGCGCCGACGACGAGCAGCTCCGGCTTCCGCTCCTTGAGGTAGCGGCCGGCCCCTGAGATGGTGCCGCCGGTGCCGACCGAGATGACGACGGCGTCGATCTCGCCGCCGGTCTGCTCCCAGATCTCCGGTCCCGTCGTCTTGTAGTGCGCCTCGGGGTTCGCCATGTTCGAGTACTGATCGGGCTTGAAGCCGCCCGGGATCTCCTCGGCGAGCCGGTCGGAGACCGAGTAGTAGCTCTCCGGAGAGTCGTGCTCGACCGCGGTGGGCGTGATCACGACCTCCGCGCCGTAGGCGCGCAGCATCGAGATCTTCTCCTGGCTCATCTTGTCGGGCATGACGAAGATGCAGCGGTAGCCGCGCGCCGCAGCCGCGATGGCGAGCCCGACACCGGTGTTGCCGGAGGTCGGCTCGACGATCGTCCCGCCCGGCCGCAGCTTCCCCTCGCGCTCGGCCGCCTCGATCATCGCCATCCCGATCCGGTCCTTGTTCGAGCCGCCCGGGTTCAGGTACTCCAGCTTGGCGAGCAGCTGCGGCCGGACGTCGCGACCGATGCGGTCGAGCCGGACGATCGGCGTGTCGCCGACGAGCTCGAGCAGGGTCGGAAACTGCCGCGCCATCGGAGCCGAAGCCTACAGCGGGGCAGGGTCGCCGCCCTTGCGGTCGAATCGAGGTGCGGTCCCGCACAATCGACAGAGAGGTGGAGATGAACTTCGGACTGCGCACGATCCTGCTGCTCGTCGCGGTGGTGCTGTTCGTCCTCGGGATCTTCATGGACGAAGGGAGCTTCGACGAGCTGCTCTTCCTCGGCCTCGCGGCCTTCGCCGGCGCGTTCCTCTCGGAGGCCCTCGGCTACGCCGACCGCACCTTCGGCGGCGACCGGCGAGACACGACGTAGCTCACTCAGTGTCGGAAGTGCCGGCGCCCGGTGAAGATCATCGCGGCGCCGGCCTTCTCCACGGCGGCGACGACGTCCGGGTCGCGCTTGGAGCCGCCCGGCTGGATGATCGCGCCGACACCGGCCTCGAGGGCGAGGCGCGGCCCGTCCGGAAACGGGAAGAACGCATCGGAGGCGAGCGCGGCGCCCTCGAGTGAATGCCCGTGCTCTCGCGCCTTCTCGACCGCGAGCCGGACGGCGTCGACGCGGCTCATCTGGCCGGCGCCGATCCCCACCGTGGTCAGGTCGTTGGCGATCACGATCGCGTTCGAGGCGACGTGCTTGCAGACGCGCCAGGCGAAGAGCAGGTCGCCCCAGGCGGCCTCGGAAGGTGAGCCGCACACGACCTCCATTCCCTCCCGGCCGGCCACGTCCCAGTCGCGCTCCTGCACGAGCAACCCGCCCAGCACCCGCTTCAGCTCGCGCTCCGAGGCCTCACCCGTGCGCCGCTCGGTGTCGTTCAGGATCCGAATCGCAGGCTTCTGCGCGAGCGCGTCGAGCGCCGTCTCGTCGTAGCCGGGGGCGAAGAGCACCTCGACGAACTGCTCCGAGAGCCGCCGGCCGAGCGCCGCGCTCACCGGCCGGTTCAGCACCACGACGCCGCCGTACGCCGAGAGCGGGTCGGCCGCGAGCGCGCACTCGTACGCCTCCTCGATGCTGGCGCCGAGCCCGACACCGCACGGGTTCGCGTGCTTGACGATCACGCAGGCGGGCAGCGTGAACTCGCGCGCCAGCAGGCGCGCGGCGTTGAGGTCGTTGAGGTTGTTGAAGGAGAGCGCACGACCGTGCAGCTGCTCCACGCGCGCCAGCAGGTGCGTGCGCGCACCGCGCTCGGCGTAGTAGGCGGCACCCTGGTGCGGGTTCTCGCCGTACGGGAGGTCGTAGCTCTTGTCGAAGACGGGGATCAGCGTCTGCGGGAACGCCTCGTCGGCGCCGAACCAGGCCGAGACGGCCGCGTCGTAGGCGGCCGTCGTCGCGAACGCGACGGCCGCCAGCCGCCAACGCGTCTCGTCCGACAGCCCCCCGTCCCGGGCGCGCAGCTCGTGCAGCACGTCCTCGTAGTCCTCCGGGCGGCACAGCGGGATCACGTCGACGTGGTTCTTGGCGGCGGCACGGAGCAGCGACGGCCCGCCGATGTCGATCATCTCGACGGCCTCCTCCTCGGACACGCCGCGCCGGGCGGCGACCGCCGCGAACGGGTAGAGGTTCACGCAGACGAGGTCGATCGGCTCGATCCCCTGGCCGGCGATCGTCTCGAGGTCGTCGTCCAAGTTGCGGCGCGCGAGGATGCCCGCGTGGATGCGCGGGTGCAGCGTCTTCACCCGCCCGCCCAGCATCTCCGGGAAGTGCGTCACGTCCTCGACGCGCGTGACCTCGAGCCCCAGCCCCTCGATCGCGGCCGCCGTGCCGCCGCTCGCCACCAGGTCCCAGCCGAGCTCGTCGAGCCCCGTCGCGAGGGTGTCGAGGCCGGTCTTGTCCCACACGGAGATCAGCGCGCGCACAGCTCTCCCACCACCTCGGGCAGCAGCCGGTGCTCGACGGCGTGGATGCGCTCGACGAGGGTCTCACGCGGCTCCACGGGCACGGGCTCCTGCCGCACGACCGGCCCCGTGTCGAGCCCCTCGTCGACGAGGTGCACGGTCACGCCGGTCGTCTCGACACCGGCCGCGAGCGCGTCGTCGATCGCGCGCGCGCCGGGGAACTGCGGCAGCAGCGACGGGTGGACGTTGACGATCCGGTCCGGGAACCGCTCGAGGAAGACCGTCGTGAGCAGGTGCATGTACCCGGCGCAGACGACGAGGCGCACGCCGCGCTCCTGGAGCCAGTTCGCCATCGTCGCGTCTCGCTGCACCCGGTCGACGAAGTCCTCGAGCGGGAAGGCGAGCGCGGGCACGCCCGCGCCGGCCGCGCGCTCGAGCGCCCGCGCCCGCGCCCTGCTCGAGGCGACGGCGCTCACGGGCAGCCCCGCGTCGAGGAGGGCCTGCAGGTTGGAGCCCTCGCCGCTGACGAGCACGCCGATCACGCGGTGACGATCCGCCCGATCACGAGCTCGTCGCCGCCGTCTGCCTCCGGCACGACGGCGCAGTAGCCGATCCCGAGGTTGAAGACGCGGCGGAGCTCCTGCTCCTCGACGTGACGGGCGAGCCACCCGAAGACCGGCGGCCGCTCCCAGGCGTCCCAGTCGAGCTCGGCCCGCAGCCCGTCGGGCACCACGCGGCCGAGATTCCCCTCGATGCCGCCGCCGGTGACGTGGGCGAAGGCACGGGCGTGCCCGCGGAGGCGCCGGACGTCGTCGAGGTAGAGGCGCGTCGGCGCGAGCAGGTCGGGGCCGTCGTAGTCCTCGGCCTCGAGGACGGCGCGGACGAGGGTGAAGCCGTTCGCGTGCACGCCTGCCGACGGGAGCCCGAGGACGAGATCGCCCTCCTGCACGCCCGACCCGTCGATCAGGTGCTCGCGCTCGACGATGCCGACGCAGGTGGCGGCGAAGTCGAGCTCGCCCTCGCAGTAGACACCGGGCAGCTCCGCGGTCTCGCCGCCGATCAGCGCCACGCCGGCGGCGCGGCACACCTCGGCCGCGCCCTCAACGAGCTCCGCGACCTGCTCCAGCTCGAGGTGGCTCGCCGCCACGTAGTCGAGCAGGATCAGCGGGTCGGCGCCGCAGGTGATCACGTCGTTGATGCAGTGCGCGGCCATGTCGGCGCCGCAGGCGCGCAGTGCGCCGCGCCGGCGGGCGACCATCGGCTTCGTGCCGATCGAGTCCGTCGAAGCCGCGAGCAGCCGGCGCTCGTCGAGCGCGTGCAACCCGGCGAACGCTCCGAAGCCGCGCGCGCCTGTGGACTCGACCGCCTCGCGCAGCCGCTCGACGAGCCCCTCGGCCGTCGCGAGCGAGACCCCTGCGGCCGCGTACGTCGGCTGCTCTCCGCTCACGGGCCGAGTGTACGACCTCGACCGGCGCCCTCCCGCCCGCTCCGGACGCGTCCGTCGTGCTCGTCCGCGAACAGGGGCAGCCCCTGTTCGCGCGCGAACACCGTCGACGTGTCTCGAAAGGGCTAGGCGAAGAGCTCGGCGTGGAGCTGCGGACGGCCGGGCGGGCCGTCGGGCAGGAAGCGGACGAGCGCCGACCCGACCCGGACGTCGGTGCCGTCTCGGTCGACGTCGAGCAACTCCGCGAGGGCGGCCGCTTTCGCGTCGGGATCGTCGGCGAGCAGGTGCAGCTCCGCGAGCTCGAGCACGCCGCGCGCCTCGAGCAGCTCCTCCAGCCACTCGCGGGGCGGATGCACCTCGAGCCGGTAGCCGGCGTTCGTCGCCACGAACGTCCGCCGGCCGCCGTGCGCCTGGATGCGCAGCTCCTTCGTCGCGGCGCGGTCGATCAGCTCGTCGAACTCGTCGTCGTCGAGCGCGAGCCCGAGGTGGTCGACACGCGGCAGCTCCCACTGGCCGGGCTGGACGACGACGTTCACCGCGCCGCGCTCGAGCTCGGACAGCCGCAGCTTGAAGCCGAGGCCGTCCAGCTCCTCCCAGGACGTGCCGGACTCGAACGACTGGTAGTCCTCGCCGATGCGGCCGTGGCGCGCGACCAGCTCGAAGCCGAGCTTGCCGACGTAGCGGGCCTCCACCGGACGAACCTGGCTGGTGACGAGGTGGTAATGGAAGAGCTGCACCGAGCGGCGATTCTAGAGTGGGCGCGATGGACGAGCCCTCCCTGCTCACGAGCTGGAGCTTCGACCCGCTGCAGCTCGCACCGGTGCTGATCGCCGCGTTCGCCTACGGCGTGAGGGTGCGGACGCTGGGGCGGCGCGGCACGCCGGTGCCCCGCTGGCGCGTCCTCGTCTTCTCGCTCGGGATCACGCTGCTCGTGCTCGCGTTCGCGTCGCCGGTGGCGACGATCGGCGAGGACGAGCTCTTCAGCGTCCACATGCTCCAGCACGTCACGATCGGCGACCTCGCCCCGCTCTGCCTGCTGGCCGGACTGACCGGGCCGATCCTGCGGCCGGTGCTCGCGCTGCGGCCGGTGGAGCGGCTGCGCGTGCTCGCCAACCCGGCCGTGGCCCTGCCGATCTGGGCCGCGAACCTCTACCTCTGGCACCTCCCGTTCCTCTACGAGGCGGCCGTCCGGCACAGCTCGGTGCACGCACTCGAGCACATCTGCTTCTTCACCGCGGGGCTGATCATGTGGCTGCCGGTGCTCGAGACCCTGCCGGCGCCGGAGTGGTTCGGCACGGGCGCCAAGCTCGCCTACATCGCCGTCGTCCGCATCGTCGAGACGGTGCTCGGGAACGTCTTCGTCTGGGCCGGCGCCGTCTTCTACCCCGTCTACGCGGCCGGGGACGAGCTCTGGGGGATCTCGCCGCTGCGCGACCAGGGGCTCGCCGGAGCGGTGATGATGATCGAGGGGTCGCTCGTGACGATCACCGCGCTCGCGTGGCTCTTCCTGCGCCTGGCCCGTGAGGGCGAGCTGCGGCAGGAGCTGCTCGAACGGGGGCTCGACCCACGTGCGGTGCGGCGCGCCGTGCGCTACGGGCGGGCGGAGGAGCTGGCCGGCCGGCGCTGAACCAGGCGCTGTGCGCACCGCCGGCGTCCACCACGTCGACCTCGTCGTCTCCTCGATCGAGCGGAGCCTGCCGTTCTACCGCGACCTGCTGGGGCCGCTCGGCTACCACCGCATCTCGGAGGTGGAGGGCGAGCGCGGCGAGACGATCTGGTACTTCAGCGGCCCCGACGTCTCGGTCGGCCTGCGGCAGGCCCAGGTCGAGGGTCCGCACGACCGCTACCGCGTCGGTCTGCACCACCTCGCCTTCGACGCGTTCTCGCGTGCCGTCGTCGACGAGCGGCACGAGTGGCTGAGGACGGTCGGCGCCGAGATCGAGAGCCCGCCGCAGGAGTACACGTACATGCCCGGTTACTACGCCGTCTTCTTCGCCGACCCGGACGGGCTCAAGCTGGAGATCGTCTACGTGGCGCCGCAGGCCGCCTGAGCCGGCCGTCGTATCATGACGCCGTGGAGCAGCGCGTCAGCTTGATCACGCTCGGCGTCGCCGACGTGCAGCGGGCGCGCGGCTTCTACGAGCGCCTGGGCTGGACGACGAAGGCAGCGTCGGACGACGACGTCGTCTTCTTCCAGGCGGGCGGCCTCGTGGTCGCGCTCTGGGGCCGGCAGGAGCTGGCCGCCGACAGCGGCGTCCGTGACACGCGCGGCTGGGGCGGCGTCACGCTCGCGCACAACGTCGCCTCGCCGGCCGAGGTGGACACGACACTGGCCGAGGCGAAGGCAGCCGGCGCGACGATCCCGCGGGCCGGCGCGGACACGTTCTGGGGCGGCTACTCGGGCGTGTTCGTCGATCCCGACGGGCATCCGTGGGAGGTCGCCCACAACCCGCACTGGACGCTGCTCCCCGACGGCTCGGTGCGGCTCGGCGCCGTCTAGACCGGCTCGAAGCGCAGCTTCGCCAGGTTCCGCTCCGCCGGCACGCGGGTCGGATACTCGCGCGTGAAGCAGGCGCGGCAGACGGACGCCTCCGGCAGCCGCGTCGCCGCCTGCATCCCCTCGAGCGAGAGGTAGTGGAGCGAGGTGGCGCCGATCTGCTCCCGCAGCTCCTCCACCGAGTGGTGCGCGGCCGGCAGCTGACCGTCGTCGCCCATGTCGATCCCGTAGAAGCAGGGCCCCACGACGGGGGGCGAGGAGACGCGGACGTGCACCTCGGCGGCGCCGGCCTCCTGGAGCATCGCGACGAGCTGGCGCATCGTGTTGCCGCGGACGATCGAGTCGTCGACGATCACGAGCCGCTTCCCCGCCACCTCGGCGAGCGGGTTGAACTTCAGCTTGATCCCCTGGCGGCGGAGGTCGTCGTCGGGCTCGATGAAGGTGCGACCGACGTAGCGGTTCTTGATCAGCCCCTCGCTGTAGGGGATCCCCGACGCGCGCGCGTAGCCGACCGCGGCCGGCGTGCCGGAGTCCGGGATCGGCATCACGAGGTCGGCCTCGACCGGGGCTTCGACCGCGAGCCGCTCCCCCATGCGCACGCGCACGCCGTGCACCTCCGACCCCGCGAGCGTCGAGTCGGGCCGAGCGAAGTAGACGTGCTCGAAGATGCAGAGCGCCTGCCGCGCCTCCGGCAGCGCCTGCACCGACGTGAGCCCGTCCTCGGCGACGACCACCACCTCGCCTGGCCGGACATCTCGCTCGTAGCGCGCGCCGACGAGGTCGAGCGCGCACGTCTCCGACGCGAGCACCCAGTCCTGGCCTAGCCGCCCGAGCACGAGCGGCCGGATCCCGTGCGCGTCGCGAAAGCCGACGAGCTTCCCCTCGGCGAGCGCGACGACCGAATAGGCGCCCTCGAGCCGCAGCATCGTGTGCGCGACGGCCTCCGCGAGCGGTGCCGGGTCGCGCGCGACGAGCGCCGCGATCACCTCGCTGTCGGACGTGGCCCCGAGCGGCACGCGCTCCGCCTCGAGGCCGGCCCGCAGCTCGCTCGTGTTCGTCAGGTTGCCGTTGTGGCCGAGCGCGACCGTGCGGGCGGCGCCGTGGTGGACGAGCGGCTGCGCGTTCGACCAGTGCGTCGAGCCGGTCGTCGAGTAGCGCGCATGGCCGATCGCGACGTCGCCGGGCAGCGCTTGCAGCTTCTCCTCGTCGAAGACCTGCGCGACGAGCCCCATGTCGCGCAGGACGGTGAGGCGGCCGCGGTCGGAGACGGCGATCCCCGCCGACTCCTGTCCCCGGTGCTGGAGCGCGAAGAGTCCGAAGTAGGTGAGCCGCGCGACGTCGCGGTCGGCCGAGCGGACGCCGAAGACGCCGCACACTAGAGCCATGCCTCCTGCAGCTCGGCGAGCTCGACGCCGAGCAGCCGCGCGCCGCCGACGACGCCGAGCCGCCGCAGCGGCGCGCCCTGGATCCCGTCCACCGCGTCGGGCGCGCACGCGAGGATCGCCTGGCCGCCGCCCTCGCCGAACCAGGCGGTCGCGTCGTCCGCGAGCTCGACCTCCGCCCCGACGCCGCTGAAGAGGGCCGCCTCCGCCAGCGCCACCGCGAGCCCACCCTCGGCCGCGTCGTGGACGAGCGAGCAGGCCGGCGCCGCCCGCCAGAGCAGCTCGACCAGGGCCGCCTCGGCGGCGAGATCGAGCCGCGGCGGCTGCGCGCCCACGCTGCCGTACCGCGCCTGGTACTCGGAGCCGGCGAGCCCGACGGCGGACGCCGACGCGAGCAGGAGCACGTCGCCGGCGCGCCACGCCTTCGGCACCGCCCGCACGTCCGGCACGAGGCCGACGCAGCCGACGACGGGCGTGGGATGGATCGCGCGCCCGTCCGTCTCGTTGTAGAGCGAGACGTTGCCGCTGACGATCGGCACGCCCAGCGCCTCGCAGGCCTCGGCCATGCCCTCGATCGCCTCCGCGAGCTCCCAGGCGATCTCGGGCTTCTCGGGGTTGCCGAAGTTGAGGCAGTCGGTGAGGCCGATCGGCTCGCCGCCGGCGCAGGCGACGTTGCGCGCCGCCTCGAGCACGGCGAGTGCTCCGCCGGTGCGCGGGTCGAGCCGGGCCAGCCGGCCCTGCCCGTCGAGCGAGACGGCGAGGCCGCGGTCGCCGGGGCGGAGCCGCAGGACGGCCGCGTCGAGCCCGGGCCGGCGAACGGTGCGCGAGCCGACGAGGTGGTCGTAGCGCCGGTAGATCCAGGCGCGGCTGCGCCCGTTCGGCGAGGCGAGCAGCTCGACGAGCGCCTGCGGCGGCGATGGCGCGGCCGAGGATCCTCGTAACAGACTGTCACTTGGCGGCGTTCGCGGCCGCCGCTCGACCTCGTACCGCGGGCACTCGTCGGTGAGGAAGCGCGCCGGGATCTCGCCGACGAGGTCGTCCTCCCAGAGCGCGCGGAGCAGCCCCGAGTCGGTCACCTCGCCGACGACGGCGTGGTGCAGCTCCCAGCGGTCGCAGAGGGCCTGCACGGGCGCGAGCAGCTCGGGCCGCACGACGGCGACCATGCGCTCCTGGCTCTCCGAGATCATGATCTCCCACGGCGCCATGCCCTCCTCGCGCAGCGGCACCCGTTCGAGGTGGAGGTCGATGCCGGTGTCGCGCGCCATCTCGGAGAGCGACGAGGCGAGACCGGCGGCGCCGCAGTCCTGCAGCGACTCGACGAGGCCGGCCTCGACGAGCTCGACGGACACCTCGATCAGCTTCTTGCCCGTGAACGGGTCGCCGACCTGCACGGTCGGGCGCTTGTCGGCGTCGTCCTCGCCGAGCTCCGCGCTCGCGAGCACCGACGCGCCGCCGATCCCGTCCCGGCCCGTCGTGGCGCCGAAGAGGACGACCAGGTTGCCGGCGCCGGTGGCGCCGGCACGCGTGACGCGGTCGGCGGGCAGCAGCCCCACGCACATCGCGTTCACGAGCACGTTGTCGGCGTACGCGTCGTCGAAGACCGCCTCGCCGCCGACCGTCGGCACGCCGACGCAGTTGCCGTAGTGGCCGATGCCCTCGACGGCGCGGTCGAAGCGCCAGTCGCCGTCGGCGAAGCGGAGCCCGTCGAGCAGCGCGATCGGCCGTGCGCCCATGGCGATGATGTCGCGGAGGATGCCGCCGACGCCGGTCGCCGCTCCCTGGAACGGCTCGACCGCCGACGGATGGTTGTGGCTCTCGACCTTGAAGCAGACCGCCTCGCCGTCGCCGAGGTCGAGCACGCCCGCGTTCTCACCGGGGCCCTGCAGCACGCGCCTCCCCGAGGAGGGCAGCCGCTTCAGCAGGAGCGCCGAGTGCTTGTAGCCGCAGTGCTCCGACCAGAGGAGCGAGAACACCGCCAGCTCGAAGTGGTTCGGCTCCCGCTCGAGGAGCTCGACGATGCGCGCGAGCTCTCCGTCGGTGAGACCGAGAGCGCGATGCACCGGCTGTTCCGCCACCGAAGCCAGGTGGTTCACTGTAGCCGGGAAGGGGGACGGCGGCGGCCTCGTTGACCCGACGTATGACCCGGCGCCACCTGATCATGCTCGGCGCCCTGGCGGCGATCTGGGGCGCCTCCTTCATGTTCATCGAGATCGCGCTGCGCGAGCTCGAGCCGGCCACGCTCGTCTTCTTCCGGCTCCTCCTCGCCGCACTCGCGCTCCTGCCCGTCGCCGCCTTCGTCCCGGGGACGTTCGCGGCGGTGCGCAGGAACTGGCGCGGGCTGACCCTGATGGGCGCGGTCAACTCCGCGCTCCCGTTCTGGTTCCTCACCTGGGGACAGACGCGGATCGACTCCGGGCTGGCCGCGATCGTCCAGGCGTCGGCGCCCCTGCTCACGGTCGCGCTCGGGTGGCTCTTCACCCGCTCGGAGCGCGTCGGCGGGCTGCGGCTCGCCGGCGTGCTGATGGGCTTCGTCGGCGTCGGGCTCATCGTCGGCGACCAGCGCGGCGGTGCGGTCGCGGGCGCGCTGGCCGTGGTCGTCGCGGCCCTCTTCTACGCCGGCGCGGGGCTGTACGGCGCCCGTCGCCTCGCGCACGTCGCCCCGCTCGCGATCGCGCTCGGCGCGATGCTCTCGGCGACGATGCTGACGGCGCCGGCCGGCCTCGCCCAGCTCCCGGCCGAGCTCCCCGGCGCGGCGACGATCGGCTCGCTCCTCTTCCTCGGCGTCGGCGGCTCCGCGATCGCCTACCTCCTCTACTTCGCGATCATGGTCGGCGCCGGGGCGAGCTACGCCATCCTCGTCACCTACCTCGTTCCCGCGCTCGCGCTGCTCTACGGAGCGTTCCTGCTCGACGAGGAGGTGACGCTCGTCGCGATCGGCGGGCTCGCGCTGATCCTCGGCGGCGTCGCGCTGGGTACGGGCACGGTGCGGCGTGAGCGCGCCACCGCGCGGCGCGCTCACGCGGCCGATCGACGCGCAACGTGACCCGGACCGATCGCTAGCCTCGGACGGTGACGCGCCGCTACTGGCCCATGCTGCTCCTGCTCGCCGCCGTTTGGGGCGCCTCGTACCTCTTCATCAAGGTCGCGGTGGACGAGATCGCCCCGGCGCCGATGATGGCCGTGCGGACTTTGCTCGCGGCAGCCGTGCTGCTCGGCTACGTGGCCTGGCGCCTCGGGCGCGCGCGCGCCGCGGCGGAGCTGCGGGAGGCGTGGCGGCACTGCCTCGTGCTCGGCGTCCTCAACGCGGCGCTGCCGTTCTGGCTGATCGCGTGGGGCGAGCAGCACATCGACTCCGGCCTCGCGGCGGTCGTGCAATCGTCGGTCCCGATCTTCAACGCGCTGCTCGTGCTCCGCTTCCTGCCGCACGAGCGGCTGAGCCGGACACGGGCGGCGGGGCTTGCGATCGGCCTGGCCGGCGTCGCCGTCGTCACCGGGATCCACCCGGAGGGCGGCTGGCTCGCCGTAGCCGGCGCGCTCGCGATCGTGGCCTCGTCGCTCGCCTATGCGGGCGCCGGCGTCTACGGCCAGCGCGCGGTCTCGGGCACCGCAGGCCCCGTGCTCGCCGCCGGCTCGATGCTCGTCGGTGGGCTCGTGCTGACGCCGGTCGCGCTCTTCCAGCTGCCGGCCGAGGTGCCGTCGCTGGCGGCGACGGCCTCCGTCCTCGCCCTGTCGCTGCTCGGGACCGCGCTCGCGCAGCTCGTGCTCTTCCGCATGCTGGCGCTGCACGGCTCCTCGCGGCTCTCGCTCGTCACGTACCTGATGCCGGGCTTCGCCCTCGTCTACGGCGCGCTGCTGCTGGACGAGCCGATCACGCCGACGATCCTCGCCGGCCTCGCGCTCATCCTCGGCGGCGTCGCGATCGCCTCCGGCAAGGTACGCGGGTGGCGGACGGCTCCGGCGCGATGAGGCTACGGCCGGCGACGGTCGAGGACGTCGACTTCCTCGAGACGCTCTACGCGGACGAGGACGTGCGGCCGTTCCTCGCCGCAGCGGGCCGCTACGACGCCGAGGCGGTGCGCGAGCGGATCGCGCGCCACGAGGTCGAGCCGGACGCGGGCGGGCTCCTGGTCTTCGAGGTCGACGGGGAGCGGGCCGGCGCGCTGGCGTGGGAGCGCTCGAACGAGCGCAGCCGCATCGCGCAGCTCGGCGGGCTCGCCGTCCATCCGGACTTCCGCGGCCGCCGGCTGGCCGACGAGGCGGCGCGCCTGCTGCAGCGGCACCTGATCTTCGAGCGCGGCTACCACCGGCTGCAGCTCGAGGTCTACGGCTTCAACGAGCGCGCCGGGCGCCACGCCGAGCGCGCGGGCTTCGTGCGCGAGGGCGTGAAGCGGAAGGCGTACCGCCGCGGCGACGAGTGGGTCGACGGCGTGCTCTACGCCGTCATCCGCGAGGACCTGGAGTGAGAGCTCGGTGCAGCCGCGCGCGCAGCTCGTCCGGGACCGGGACGCTCTCACCGCGCTCGTAGTCGTAGGCGACGAGGACGCTCCGCGCCGCCGCGACCACGCGGTCGCCGGCGCGCAGCTCGTGCTCGAGCTCGAAGCTCTTCGTGCCGATGCGCGCGCACCGCGTGCCGATCTCGACCTCCTCGCCCGCCCGCAGCTCGGCGCGGAAGTCGATCTCCATCCGCGCGAGGATGAACTCCGACAGGCCGCCGAGCACGCCGATCCGTGCCTCCTCGAGGTACGTCGAGTAGACGGCGTTGTTCACGTGCCCCATCGCGTCGCAGTCGCGGAAGCGGACGCGCTCGCGCCGCGTGAAGGGGAACCCGTCCACGCGCGTGATCGTAGACTCCACGGCATGGAGCTCATCCACACCTGCTACCGGATCACCGACATCGACCGCTCCGTCGCCTTCTACACGGCGCTCGGCTTCGAGGAGCGGATGCGGATGCCGATTCGCGACGAGGCGATCAACGTCTTCATGGGCCTGCCCGGCGACGGCGACCGGCTCGAGCTGACCTACAACTTCGGCGTCGACTCCTACGAGCTCGGCACCGGCTACGGCCACGTCGCGATCACCGTCGACGACATGGACGCAGCGCTCGAGCGGCTGGCGGCGCAGGGCATCGAGCCCGAGCGACCGAAGTACCAGGTGCGCGAGGGCGGCTCCTTCATCGCCTTCGTCCGCGACCCGGACGGCTACAGGGTCGAGCTGATCGAGCGCAGCACGAGGTAGCTGCACGTTCGGTGTTCGGTCAGCTTCGTCTGTACCGCCGCAGCCGGTCGACTAGCCAGGCGTGAGGACGCTGGCCCAGGCGACCGCCTAAGAGGAACCTAACCAGAGCGCCACGACAGCGAACGCCCACCCCGCAGCGACCACCGCGTTTCCGACGAGGCCGGCAAGCCCGATCCTCAGATCGCGACGGTTTGACCCGATTGCCTCTGCCACTAGCGCGGACCCGAACCCGACGACGCACCCGGCCATGCTCACAACGAGGGCAGAGCCTGGACTACCAGTCCTCCACTGCACGAGCGCCCAGAGACCGGCGAGGACAGCCACGGCCGCCGCAGCCACCGAACCGTATGCGGAGCTGCGAGCAATTATCGGCACACGATGATGATCGGTTCTTGAGTAGCAAGGATCATCCTTCGCTCGGGGGACATTCCCGAACTCAATGTCATCGTCTCGTGCGGTGGCGTCCGGCGGTCGTCGTCGACTGATCTGATGCCGGTATGCAGCTGCGCGCAGTGGTGCTCGTCGAGGGCACGAGCGACCGCCGCGCCGTCGAGACGCTTGCCCGTCGCCGCGGCCGCGACCTCCAGGCCGAGGGCGTCGCCGTCGTGCCGATGGGCGGCTTCGGGAACCTGCCACGCCTCCTCGGGCAGTACCGCGGTCTCCGACTCGCGGGGCTCTACGACGTCGGCGAGGAGCGGCACTTCCTGCGCGCGTTGGGGTGCGCGGACCGCGGCGAGCTCGAGCGCGCCGGGTTCTACGCCTGCACGCGCGACCTCGAGGACGAGCTGACGCGGGCGGTGGGGCCGGATGGAGTGGAGCGCGTGCTCGCGCAACAAGGCGAGCTGCGCGCGTTCCGCACCTACCAGAAGCAGCCCGCGCACCGCGCCCGGCCGCTCGAGGAGCAGCTGCACGGCTTCATGTGGAACCGCAAGCAGAAGTACGCCGTGCTCTTGGTGGAGGCACTCGACCTCGAGCGCGTCCCGCGGCCGCTCGACCGCGTCTTGGCGCACGT
>DASUOK010000131.1:0-2940 GCA_036276675.1 Gaiellaceae bacterium
GGCGTGTCGTAGAAGCCGAACCGCTTGGACTGCTCGACGATCGCGCGCGACCCGAGGTCCTTGCCGATGTTGCAGAAGACGGAGTTGACCGAGTTGACGAGCGCGGTGCGGAGATCGAGCCGGCCGAACGGCCGCGTCGTGTCGTAGTTGTTCACGCGCCGGCCGTAGACCTCGCAGTAGCCGGGGTCGACGAATTGCGACCGCTGGCCGTAGCGGCCCGACTCGAGCGCGGCCGCGAGCGTGACCACTTTGAAGGTCGAGCCGGGTGCGTAGAGACCGTACGTGGCGCGGTTGTACAGCGGCGCCACCGGCTTGCACGGCGCCGTGATCTGGCCGATCGCGCTGAAGTCGCGCTCGATCGTGTTCTGGTCGAACGTCGGCGACGAGGCCATCACCAGCACCTTCCCGGTCGCGGGCTCGAGCGCGACGACCGAGCCGCAGCGTCCGCCGAGGGCGCGCATCGCCACGGACTGCGCGCGCATGTTCAGCGTCAGCTCGAGGTCGTTCCCCGTCACGGTGGCGCCCTTCAGCTCGTCGATCGTCCGCCGGTAGACGGTCGAGAGGTTCTGGTTGGCCGCGATCAGGTAGTCGTTGCGCGAGCGCTCGAGCCCCGCCCGCGCCCGCTCCTGCGTCGAGTAGCCGACGACGTGGGCGGCGAGCCCGTTCGACGGGTAGCGGCGGAAGTAGAGGGTGCGGCCGCCGACCTTGCGCTCGCGGTTCGTCGCCAGCACGGTGTTCCCGGCGACGATCTTGCCGCGCTCGATCGTGAACTGCGCGACGCGCTGGATCTGGTTGTCCTGCCGGTCGGCGAGGTCGCCCGCCGCCCACGCCTGCCAGTACGTGGTCGCGACCACGAGTGCGACCATCAGGCCGGTGCCGACGAGCGCGAGCCGGGTGATCGCTCTGTTCATGCCAGGTCACTCATCTCGGGGCGTTGGCGCGGTTGGAGACGAGCAGGAGCCCTGCGAGCAGGACGAAGTTCGCGACGACGCTCGAGCCGCCGTACGAGACGAACGGTAGCGTGATCCCCGTCAACGGGATCACCCGCAGGACTCCGCCGACGATGATGAACGTCTGCAGCGCGAAGCCGAACGTGAGGCCGGCCGCCAGCAGCTTGGAGAAGCCGTCGTCGGCCTGGAGCGCTACCCGCATCCCGCGCGCGACGAACAGCATGAACACGAGCAGCAGCGCCGCGGCACCGACGAGGCCGAGCTCCTGCGCGATCGCGGAGTAGATGAAGTCCGTGTTGAGGAACGGGATGATCGGCTCGCCGCTCGTGGTCGTGAAGGTGCCCTTGCCGAGCCCGGTGCCGCCGAAGCCGCCGTTCCCGATCGAGTAGAGGCTCTTCACGAGCTGGAACGAGCCGCAGTCCTGCCGCAGCGCCAGCTCACCGGACTGCGCACAGAAGACGGGCTCGTTCGTCCACGGCTCCAGCCAGATCGTCACGCGCTGCTGCACGTGCTCCACGATCCGGTAGACGGCGGCCGCGCCGAGCACGAAGAGCGCAAGCCCCGCAGCGGCGAAGGACGCCCGCCCGGTCGCCACGTAGAGCATGGCCAGGAAGATCCCGAAGTTGAGCAGCCCGCTGCCGAGGTCGTTCGTCTGCAGCAGGACGAGCATCGCCCCGCCCCAGATCAGGAACAGGGGGCCGAAGTCCTTGATCCGACCCTGCGCCAGCACCTCGCGCTTCTCGCGCAGGTAGCCGGCGAGGAAGACGATCAGCATGATCTTCGCCAGCTCGCCGGGCTGGAACTGGAGCGGCCCGATCTCGACCCAGAGGCGCGCGCCGTTGATCGTCTTGCCGAGCCCCGGCGCCGCCGGCAGCGCGAGCAGCACGATCGCGCCGATCCCGAAGAGGTACTTGTAGCTCTCGAGGACGCGGTAGTCGCGCCGCAGCGCGACGAGCGTCGCCGCGAAGAGGGCGACGCCGATCACGATCCACAGGCTCTGGCGGAAGGCGTCGTCCGGGTTCAGCCGGTAGATCATCGTCACGCCGATCGCCGAGAGCAGGGCGGCCATCGGCAGCAGGTACGGGTCGGCGTACGGCACCGTGTACCGCGCCACGAGGTGCGCGGCGAGGTAGAGCGCGAGGAAGATCCCCGCGTAGGTCAGCGACTCGGTCGAGACGAGCGCCTGCCGCGCCATGTAGACGCTCGCGAAGCCGATCGCCGTCAGGAGGCCGACCGCGATCAGGTTGAGCAGCTCGCGGTTCCGGGCGGTCAGCGGTAGAGCCCCCAGACGACGAGCAGGGCCAGGGCGAGCAGCACGAGCACGAGCAGGACGAGCGGCAGCAGGCTGCGGGACTCGGCCCTCCGGCGGGCGCGGGGCGGCCGCGGGGGCCGGGCCTGCTCCTGCTCCTCGCGCTCGAGGTGGGCGGCGATCTCCTCGGCCGGCACGACGGCCGTGTCGACCGCGGGCACGGCCTCGAGGCCTGAGAGCGTGTCCTCGAGATCGGGCTCGGCGGCGGCGGACGCAGCCGCCGCGGGCAGCCGCACCGTCTGTTCGGCGTCGGGCTCCGCGATCTCGAAGACGACGACGGTGATGTTGTCCTCGCCGCCACTGCGGTTCGCCGCCTCCACCAGCCGGCGGGCGGCGCGCTCGAGATCGCCGCCGCTCGCGTCCAGGAGCGACAGGATCTCGCGGTCGGGCACCATCGTCGTCAGCCCGTCGGAGCAGAGCAGGAACACGTCCCCCGGCTCCGTCTCGACCGTGAACGTGTCGACGTCGACGTCGGGCTCGGTGCCGAGGGCGCGCGTGATCACCGAGCGCTGCGGGTGCGCCTCCGCCTCCTCCGCGGAGAGCTTGCCGCTGCGCATCATCTCTCCGACGAGGGAGTGGTCCTCCGTCAGCTGCTCCAGCCGGCCGTCGCGGACGCGGTAGGCGCGCGAGTCGCCGACGTGCCCGATCGCGACCGTGTCCGACGACTCGACGAGCGCGACG
>DASUOK010000132.1:0-13307 GCA_036276675.1 Gaiellaceae bacterium
CGCAGACCTTCGCGGAGCCGTTCGAGGGCTTCAGCTGGCTCGGACCGACCCTGATCACGCCCGCGATCATGATCGCCTACATCTGGGTGTCGGCCGGCTTCGCGATGGTGATCATCGCCGCCGGTCTCTCCGCGATCCCGCGCGACACGCTCGAGGCTGCCCGCACCGACGGCGCCACCGAGTTCCAGGTCTTCCGCCGGATCACCGTGCCGCTGCTCGCGCCGGTGCTGACCGTGGTGTTCGTCACGCAGATCATCGCCGTCCTGAAGATCTTCGACCTCGTGCTCGCGATCGCGCCGGGGTCGAGCCGCAACGACGCGACGCTGCTCGCCTTCGAGATGTGGCGGCGCTCGTTCTCGGGCCAGAACCTCTACGGCCTCGGCTCGGCGATCGCGACCTTCCTGCTCCTCCTCTTCATCCCCTTCCTGATCGTCAACGTCCGGCGATTCCGAACGGAGGCGAAGTAATGGCAGCAACGGCCGTCGAGCAGCAGCCGGTCGTCGTGGAGGAGAGCATCGCCACGAAGATCGTCCGCTACGCGGGTCGCGCCCCCGTCCACCTCGTCCTGATGCTGATCGCGCTCATGTGGCTGATCCCGACGCTCGGCCTCTTCATCACGTCGCTGCTGGCGCCGTCCGACCAGGCCGAGGGCGGCTGGTGGAACTTCCTCTTCCAGCCGAGCGCCTGGACGCTCGAGAACTACCGCGACATGTTCGACAACGACAGCATCGTCGACGCCCTCATCATCACCGCGCAGATCACGATCGGCGCGACGATCCTGCCGATCCTCGTCGCCTCGCTCGCGGCGTACGCCCTCGCGTGGATCGAGTTCCCCGGCCGCGACTGGGTCTTCCTGACGGTGATCGCCCTGCTGCTCGTGCCGATCCAGATGGCGCTGATCCCGATGTTCCGGCTCTACAACACCTTCAGCCTCTTCGACACGATCCCCGGGCTGATCCTCTTCCACTCCGCGTTCGCGCTCCCGTTCGCGATCTTCCTGTTACGGAACTTCTTCGCGGGCATCCCACGCGACCTGATGGAGGCGGCGCGCATCGACGGCGCCTCGGAGATCCGGCTCTTCTTCAAGGTCGTGCTCCCGCTCGGCATCCCCGCGATCGCGTCGCTCGCGATCTTCCAGGTGCTCTTCGTCTGGAACGACCTGCTGATCGGCCTCGTGATGGCGCAGCAGAACCAGCCGATCGCGCCGGAGCTCGCGTCGCAGCTGCGCCAGTTCGGCTCGAACCTCGACGTGCTCGCGCCCGCCGCGTTCTTCTCGGCCGTGATCCCGCTGACGATCTTCGCGCTGTTCCAGCGCTACTTCGTCCAGGGCCTCCTCGCCGGCTCCGTAAAGTAGGGCGCGTGTCGCCTCGTTGCGCCATCGTCGGCGCGGGGCTCGGCGGCTTCGTCGCCTATGCGGCGCTGCGCCACGCCGGGCTCGAGCCGGCCGAGATCGCCGTCCTCGGGGAGCGGCCGGACGCCGACCCGGCCGCCGCCTGGCGGGTGCGGGCTGCGGCGATCCGCCAGCAGCGGATGCGCTCCGAGAGCGACGGGCACTGCGCCCCCACGAGCTTCCCGGGCCTCGCGGTGCGCGAGGCCGTGCGGAACGGGTCGCCGGGGCCGCTGCTCCTCAGCGCGTGCGACCGCTACCGCCCGAGCGTGGCGGAGTTCCTGAGCCACGTCGACGAGCTGCGCGACCGGAGCGGCTGGGACGAGAGCGTCCGGCAGAACCGGATCGAGCGGGTTGCCGCCGTCGCGGGCGGGTTCGAGCTGGACGGCCGCGGCCCATTTCGTCACGTCCTGGTCGCGCCGGGGCACCCCGGGCTGGCCGTGCCGGCGGAGCTGGCTGGCGACGCCCGCACCGTGCACGCCTACGAGCCGCACGACTACGCGGCGCGGGTGGCGGTCGTCGGCGCGGGCATGGCCGCGGCGACGGAGTGGTTGAACGCGCTCGCGGCCGGCGCCGAGGTCGTGTCGGTGCGGCGGCGGGAGCCCGCGCGCCGGCCGCTGAACGTCGCCAGGCCGCTCTTCTCCAAGCGCGGCCTGGCCGGGTTCCACGCAACGCCGCGGGCGCCGCGCGCCGAGCTGCTCCGCCGCTTGGGCGCGCCGTCCTATCCGCCCGGCCGCAGCTGGGACGCGCCGGTCGAGCGGGCGGCGCGCGAAGGTCGCTTCCGCGTCGCGGCGGACCCGGGCGGCGCCGAGCAGGTGATCTGCGCCACCGGCTTCCGGCGCGGCTTCGAGCACGACCCGCTCCTGCGCCGCCTCGTCGAGGAGCACGGGCTCGAGACGGAGGGGCGCTGGATCGTGCTCGCGGACGACTCGACCGTCCCGCGGCTCACGGACGGCACGCGCACGCTGGCGCTCGCAGGCGTGCCGGCGCAGTGGGCGTACCCGGCCGCCGACACGCTCGTCGGCATGAAGTACGTGGCGCGGCGCTTCGCGAGGCGGGTGGTGGCGTGTCCTACACGCTGAGGGGACGCCTCGAGACCCGGCTGGCGACGGCCGCGCTGCCCGTGCTCGCCGCCGCGCTGCTCTCGCTCGCACTCCGCGAGTGGTGGCCGCTCCAGCTGGCCGCGACGATGCTCGCGGTCGGCCTCGTTCTCGACGCGGCCGTCTACCACAGGCTGCTCGCCTACCAGCCGGGCTGGGTCGCGCTCCCGCTCGGACTGGTGGAGCTGGGGCTGACGATGGCGCTCGTCCTCCGCCTCGACGTCGCGGCCCCGCTCGGCCCCGCGCTCTGGTTCTTCCTCGCCTCGTGGCTCCTCGCGCAGGTGCTCGGCCATGCGCTCCTGCCGCTCCTGCACCTCACCTACGGCGACGACGGGGGCGAGCTCGGCCGCGGCGGCCGCGCCCTCTCGGCCGCTGCTCCCGCGGCGCTCGTGCTCGTGCTCGGCATCGCCTGGGCGGCGCAACCGCCCACCGTCCGGCTCGAGGGCGGCACCATCCAGGGGCCGCTCGTCCTCGACCGGCCGCAGGTCGTCGACGGCGGCGGGACGGTCGTGCGCGGCGGCATCCTGATCACCTCGGACGACGTCACCGTCCGCGACGTGACGGTGTTCGGCGGCGAGATCGGGATCGAGGTGCGCGACAGCGAGGACGTCCTGCTCGAGCGCGTGCGCGTCGGGGGCGCGAGCCTGGACGGGATCAACGCCCGCCGCAGCTCCCTCACGGTGCGCGACTGCGAGATCGACTCACCCGACGTCGGCGGTGCGCAGGGGATCGACATCTCCTTCGCGATGATGCTGCCGCCGAGCGTCGTCGAGGACTGCAGCGTCCGCGGCGGCGGCGAGGGGATCGTCTCGCACCTCGCCCACGTCGACTTCCGCCGCAACCACGTCAGCGCAACGAGCCTGCGCGCGATCGCCGTCACGGAGATGTCGATGGGCTCGGTCGCGCGCAACGTGGTCGAGGACGCGACCGGCGTCGGCATCTTCTGCGGCGACTGGTCGCACTGCGCGATCCGGGAGAACAGCGTCACCGGGACGCGCGCGGACCCCTCCGGCAACCCCACGCGCGCCGGGCACGGCGTCGTGTCGCACTACTACGCGGTCGCCGAACTGGACGACAACCAGCTCGACCGCGGCGCCGCCGCCTTCATCCATGGGCGATTCGACGACCTTCGCTGAGCTGCGCCGCCGCAGCGTCGAGATCATCCGCGACGGCCAGTCACCCGAAGGGGGCTACGTCGCCTCGCCCACGTTCCCCCCGTACGCGTACTCGTGGCTGCGGGACGGGTCCTTCATCGCGGACGCCATGAGCCGCGTGGGCGAGGTCGAGAGCGCCGAGGCGTTCTTCGGCTGGGTGGCCCGGATCGTGGATGCCGGCCTCGGCTTCGACGCCCGCTACACGCTGGCCGGAGAGCGCGACCCGACGGACTGGCCGCACCGGCAGCACGACGGCTGGGGCCTGTGGCTCTGGGCGGTGCGCACGCACTGCGCCCGGCACACCCGTCCCGACCGCTGGCGCGCCGCGGAGGAGCGGACGGCGCGGCAGCTCGAGCAGGTGCGCGAGCAGCCGTGCGTCGACTGGTGGGAGGAGCGCGTGGGCGTGCACGCGGCCACGCTCGCCTGCATCGCGGCCGGGCTCGACGACGAGCTCGACCTCTCGGCCGCCGAGGAGCGGCTCGACGCGTCGCTCCTCGTCATCCCCTTCCTCGGCCTCGGCGCCGTCGACGTCTCCGCGCTCGTCAGCCCCGGCGGCGGCGTCCACCGTCACCAGGAGGACACGTTCTACGGTGGCGGCGAATGGCTGCTGCTGACGGCGATGCTCGGCCTCGCCGAGCCGGAGCGGGGTCGAGACTGCCTGGAGTGGATCGCCGGGCACGCGACGCCCGCGAGGGAGCTGCCGGAGCAGTCGCAGGACCACCTGCTCGCGCCGGCCATGTTCGACCACTGGGTGGCGAAGTGGGGCCCGCCGCCCTCCCCGCTCCTCTGGGCGCACGCGATGTTCCTCACGCTCGCGCACGAGCTCGAGGCCCGGAGCTGATGGCGCGGCTCCAGCTCCTCGCCCGCACCGGGCACCCCGACTTCCTCGACCTGCCGTGGGGGGAACCGCTCGCGGAGTGGCAGTCGAAGCGCCTCGTCGAGGTCGTCCGTGGGATCCACCGCCATGTCGTGCGCTTCGTCGAGTACGAGGGGCCGCTCGGCCCGCGGCTCTACGCGCTCAAGGAGCTGCCGGTCGGGCTCGCCCGCCGCGAGTACCGCCTGCTGCGCCAGCTCGCCGAGGAGGAGGTGCCGGTCGTGGACGCCGTCGGCGTCGTCAGCGACCGCGACGGCGACCTCGACGCGGTGCTGATCACCCGCCACCTCGACTACTCGCTCCCGTTCCGGACGCTCTTCGCGCGCGGCGGGGTGCCCGACCTGCGCGTGCGCCTCCTCGACGCCGGCGCGGAGCTGCTCGTCCGCATCCATCTGAGCGGCTTCTTCTGGGGCGACTGCTCGCTCTCGAACACGCTGTTCCGCCGCGACGCCGGCGCGCTCGCGGCGTACCTCGTCGACGCCGAGACCGGCGAGCTCTACCCCAGCCTCTCGGACGGCCAGCGGCGCCACGACCTCTCGATCGCGGAGGAGAACGTCGTCGGCGAGCTCACCGACCTCGAGGCCGAGCTCGGCCGTCCGGGCGAGCTCTTCCCGGAGGAGACCGCCACCGAGCTCGTCGCCCGCTACGAGTCCCTCTGGGACGAGCTCACGCGGGAGGAGCCGTTCGCCGGCGACTCGCGCTACCGGATCGACGAGCGCCTCGCCCGCCTCAACGAGCTCGGCTTCGACGTGGAGGAGCTCGAGCTCGTCGCCGTCGACGACGGCTACCGGCTCCGGCTCTCGCCGCGCGTGGTCGAGCCCGGTCACCACCGGCGGCGGCTGCTCGCGCTGACGGGGCTGCAGGCACAGGAGAACCAGGCGCGGCGGCTGCTGAACGACATCGCGCGCTTCCGGGCCGAGCTCGAGCGGCAGGGCGGCCGCCCCCTGCCGGAGTCCGTCGCCGTCTACCGCTGGTTGGCCGAGGTCTTCGAGCCGGCGATCGCGGCGATCCCGACCGAGCTCTGGGGCAAGCGCCAGGCGGCCGAGGTCTTCCACGAGGTGCTCGAGCACCGCTGGTTCCTCTCGCAGGAGGGCGGCGAGGACGTCGGCCTCTTCCCCGCGATCGAGTCGTACGTCGCCGACGTCCTCCGCCATGCGCCGGACGAGCGGGCCGTGTTCGGGCCCGAGCCGGGCGCCGAGCCCGGAGATGGAGACGAGGGTTAGCTCAGCTCGACCCGCTCGATCGTGATGTCCTCGCGGGGCATGTCGCGGGAGTCGCGCTCGGCGGTCGAGATCCGGTCGACCACGTCCTGGCCGGACGTGACGCGACCGAAGACGGTGTGCTTGCCGTCGAGCCAGGGGCACGAGTCGGCCGTGACGATGAAGAACTGGCTGCCGTTCGTGTTCGGGCCCGCGTTCGCCATCGCGAGCGCGCCGCGCTCGACTTTGTGCTCGTTGAACTCGTCCTCGAACTGGTAGCCGGGACCGCCGGAGCCGCTGCCCTCCGGGCAGCCGCCCTGGATCATGAAGTCGGGGATGACCCGGTGGAACTTGAGCCCGTCGTAGAAGCCGTCGCCGACGAGCTTCGTGAAGTTCTCGACCGTCTTCGGCGCCTCGTTCGGGTAGAGCTCGAGCTCGATCGGACCTGCGCTGGTGTGGAGCGTGGCTGTTGTCATGGGCCCCACGGTAACGAAGCAGGCCCTTAACGGGGCGCTAACAGAAGCCGTCGTACGCCCGTCCTAAGATCCGGAAATGGCAACTGCGGAGCCGGCGGCCTCCCTCTCCACCGCTGCGCCCGCGCGGCCGCACGAGCTCGCAGACCAGTGGCGCCTGTTGACGCGTGCGGCGACGCTCGTCGCGGTCCTCACGAGCCCTGCGCTCTTCGTCTGGTTCCACCAGCGCGAGGGCTGGAGCGTGCTGCAGTCGCTCGGCGCGACGGTCCTGCTCGTCGTCGCCTCGCGCGGCCTCGTCGACCTGCTCTTCCGCCGGATGATCCCCTGGCCGAGCCTGTTCGGTGCCGACAGCGAGCAGCTGCGCGACGAGGACGTGATGGCGCGGCGGCGCGTCTGGTTCTGGCGCTTCTGGGTCAAGGCGGGGATCGTGATCGCGATCGTCGTCTTCCTCGGCACGTCGCTCGTCCGGGCCGTGGGCGTCGAGTCGATCATCGCCGTGCTGCCGCTGCTCGTGATGCTGCCGATCTTCCTCGTCTTCAACTTCATCATCATGTTCGGCCCGCTGCTCGCGATGAACATCTCGCAGGTGCGCGGCTTCGAGCCGGGCGATGCGGAATGGGGCGTGAAGCTCGCGGACGTGCGCGGCCAGGCGGAGGCGAAGGAGGAGGTGCGGCGCGTCGTCAGCCTCTGGCAGTCGGGCGACGCGTTCGAGCGCGCGGGCGGGAAGCGCGAGCGCGGCCTGCTCTTCCTGGGTGCGCCCGGGACCGGCAAGACCATGCTCGCGAAGGCGATCGCAACGGGCTTCAACTCGCCGTTCGTCTCCATCCCGGGCTCGGGCTTCGCGGCGACGTTCATCGGCATCGACGCGATCGTCGTCCGCTACGTCGCGCGCAAGGCGAAGCGGCTGGCGCGGAAGTGGGGCGGCACCTGCATCGTCTTCATCGACGAGATCGACGCCGTCGGGATGCGGCGTCAGGCGCTCGGCGGGGGCGCCCCCGGCGGCGGCCCGGGCGGCTTCGGCTTCGGCGCCGCGAACATCCACGACCTGCTCTGGTACGGGCCGAACGGCGCGCTCACCGGCAGCGGCGACCTCGTCCTCGAGACACGGGCCTGGCGGGAGCGCCTCTTCGCCGAGCGTGACCCGCGCCCGGCCGTCCGCGCCGGCTGGGAGCAGCGGCTGCACGGCGCGCTGAACTTCATGTTCCCGGGCGGGATGGGGATGGGCGGCGGGCTGGCGCTCAACCAGCTCCTGGTCGTCATGGACGGGATCGACAACCCGCCGTTCATGCGACGCGTCGTGACGAGCAAGCTCAACACCGCGCTCGACGCGTCGTACGTCGTCCCGCGCCGCCTCGGCAAGATCCCGCTGCGGCTGAAGCCGCCACGCCCGCGTGCCGAGCAGATCTACTTCATCGGCGCGACGAACGTGCCGATCGAGCGGCTCGACCCCGCGCTCGTCCGTCCCGGCCGGATGGGCCGTCACGTCTGGTTCCGGACGCCGACGAAGCAGGACCGGCTCGACGTCTTCGACCTCTACATCGGCCGGGTCGCGCACGACCGGGAGCTCGACACGCTGGGCAAGCGCGACGAGATCGCGCGGATCACGAACGGCTACTCGCCGGCCATGATCGACCAGGTCTGCTCGATGGCGCTCACCATCGCCCACCACGACGGCCGCCAGGCCTTCGCCTGGGACGACCTCGTCGAGGCGATGACGACGATCGAGTCGGGCACGGCGATCGGGATCGAGTACATCCCCTCCGAGACGCGCGCGGTCGCCGTGCACGAGGCGGGGCACGCGGCGGCCGGCCACGTCTACATGAAGGGCGCCGAGTCGACGCGGCTGTCGATCCGCATGCGCGGCGGCTCGCTGGGCCACCACCAGGCGCTCGAGAAGGAGGAGCGCTTCAGCCGCTTCCGCAGCGACGAGGTGGCGCGGCTCGTCTGGACGCTCGGCGCGATGGCGGCGGAGCGGGTCTTCTACGGCGAGACCTCGAACGGCGTCGGCGGCGACGTCCAGTCCGCGACGGCGCAGGCGGCGCTGATGGTCGGCGCCTCCGCGATGGGGCCTGAGCCTGTGGTGGTGACGCCGCTCGACGACGAGAGCGAGGAGGAGGCGCGCGAGCGCGTGCTGAAGCGCTTCGGCACCATCGGCACGCAGATCATGAACCGTACGAGCGGCGGCCCGGCGTTCGCCGAGAACCCGATCGCCGGCGTGCTCGGCGATCCCGACAAGCGCCGGCTCGCGGCGCAGATCCTCGGTCAGGCCTACGTCTCGGCCTACAACCTGATCCTGCACAACAAGGACGCGGTCTCGCGCATCGCGGACGAGCTGGTGGCCCGGCACGAGGTCTTCGGCGACGAACTCGTCGCGATCCTCGACGGCGCGAAGCTGGAGCTGCCCACCATCGATCTCGCCTCGGAGGACGCGTGGCCGAAGATGTGAATCCGCTGCGCGCCGGGCCGGAGCCGCTCTCGTCGGGCGCGACACCGGTGCTCGTCGACCCGGCGCCCACGCGGCGCGATCGTGCGCGCAGCAACTCCTATCGACTCCGCTTCGGCGCCATCTACGTGTTGCTCGCGATCGTCCTCGGCGCTGCGGTCGGCATCTTCGTCGTGCTGATGATGCGGCCGGCGGCGGCCGACCCGGCCGCGTGGTCGGCGTGGCGTCCGGAAGGGCGCGAGAACCAGTACCCGGACGAGATCGCCGACCACGTCGCCGCCGGCTACCACCTGCCAAGCGGCCGCCAGCTCGTCGGCGTCCTCGCCGGCGCCGCCGAGGTGCGCGATCTCCCGATCCGCGCGGTGCTGATCCAGCACCCGTCGTCCACGCCGGCGCGGCGGGACGACGTCGAGGTCGTGGAGCTCGGCTCGACCGTGATGTACACCTTCTGCGGCCTCGGCGCCCAGTGCTCGATCGCCGAGGGCGAGCCGTCGCTCGCGCGCGAGCAGCTGCTGCGGCGGGAGGCACTCGAGCTGGCGCTCTACACGTTCGCGTACGTCGACGGCGTCGAGGCCGTGATCGCGCTGCTGCCCGTCGAGACGGGCGACCCGGCCGTCGACACCGACGACGCGGCGAGCGCGGTCTTCTTCCAGAAGAAGGACTTCGGGCCGCAGCTCGACGTGCCGCTGCGGGAGACGCTCGGCCCGCCGCCGGCGGCAGGCCTCGAGCTCCCGTCGGCCGAAGCGGCCGTCGTCGATCGGCTCACGCGGCGGCGCCACTTCCAGTACGAGTTCCAGCCCACGCAGGACCTCGGCGCGCTGCTGCAGCTGACCCCGATCGACCGCTGAGCCTCAGGTAGCGTCGGCGTGTGCAGCGCGCGTGCCTCGTCACCGGTGCGGCAAGCGGGATCGGCCGCGCCGTCGCCGAGCGGCTCGAGCGCGACGGCTGGCGCGTCCTCGCCGTCGATCTGAGCCCCGCGACCGGCGGGCCGGGCGAGCCCTTCGCGGCCGACCTCGCGACGCGCGAGGGGAACAGCGCAGCGGTCGCGGCGGCGCTCGAGCGGTTCGGCCGGCTCGACGCAGTCGTCGCCAATGCTGGCTTCCAGCACGTCTCGCCCGTGGCCGAGTTCCCCGAGGAGCGCTGGGACGCGCTGCTCGCCGTGCTGCTGACGAGCCCGTTCCTGCTCGCCCGCTACGCGTGGGAGGCGCTCGCGTCGAACGGCGACGGCCGCTTCCTCGCGGTCGCGTCGGTGCACGGTCTCGTCGGCTCGCCGTTCAAGGCAGGCTACGTGGCGGCGAAGCACGGGCTGCTCGGTCTGGTCAAGGTGCTCGCGCTCGAGGGCGCCGAGCGCGGCATCTCGGTGTCGGCACTCTGCCCCGCCTTCGTCCGCACGCCGATCGTCGAGGCGCAGATCGCGGCACAGGCGGCCGCCACCGGGGTCTCGCCCGAGCGCGTCGTCGAGGACGTGCTGCTCGCGCCGCAGGCGGTGAAGCGGCTGCTCGAGCCGGAGGAAGTGGCCGAGACGGCTGCGTTCCTGCTCGGCCCGGCCGGGCGCGCCTTCACGGGCGCGCCGGTCGTGATGGACCTCGGCTGGACCGCGCGCTAGATGCGCTCGAGCTCGTCCGCGTGCACGGCGGCGAGCAGCCCGTCCACGAGGTCCTCGGGGACGACGCCGTCGCGCCGACGGATGGCGACGATGGGCCGCCGCACCGGCTCGTAGCCGTCGATCGAGACCTCGTGCAGGTCCCCCGCGGCGAGCTCGCCGCGGACGGCCGTGTAGGGGAGGAAGGCGATGCCGAGGTCCTGCTCGACCATCTTCTTCGTCGCGTCGACGTTGTCGAGCTCCATCACGCCGCGCGGCACGACCCCCGCGTCGCGGAAGAACGCGCTCGTGAGAACGAAGTAGCTGGACGTGCGGTCGAAGAGGATCAGCCGCTCGCCCGCGAGCTCTTCCACCGCGATCGAGCGCTCGGCGGCAAAACGGTGGGCCGGATGGACGACCAGGACGATCTCGTCCTCGTAGAGCCGGCGTGACGTCGTGGCGGGGTGCGGCAGCTCCCGCACGAGCCCGACCTGGACCTGCTCGCGCAGCACCATCTCGAGGATCTCCTCGGAGTGGCCGGTGCGGACGATCAGGTGCACGTTCGGGAACGAAGCCTGGAAGCGGCGCAGGACGAGCGGGAGCACGTAGGTCGAGATCGCGGGCGCCGCACCGAGGAGCAGCTCCCCGACGCGCCCTTCCTGCAGCTCGCGCAGCAGCTCCCGCCCCTGCGCCAGCTCCTGCACCGCCCGCTGCGCGTGCCCGCGGAAGGCGCGACCCTCCGCCGTCAGGCGCATCCCGCGCGGCGTGCGCACGAACAGCTCGACCCCGAGGTCGCGCTCGAGCTTCTTGATCCGCGTGGTCAGTGCCGGCTGCGTCACGTAGAGCACCTCGGCCGCCTTGCTGACCGAGCGGCGCTCCGCCACCGTCAGGAACGCCTCGATCTGGGCGAGCAGCACGCGTCGATATTAACATGCTCTATGGATCGAATCGAGAAGTTCCATTTGTGGAATGGCAGGCGGCGGGGAAGGATGGAGTCACCCGATCAGCCGCTCCCCGAGGAGGAACCGTGAACGCGACCGCTGCCAAGGAAGCCATCGACCTGGCCCACGAGTGGGCGGAGACGACGCGTTGGAGCGGGATCGAGCGCGACTATGGAGCCGAGGACGTCGTGCGGCTGCGCGGCTCGGTGCGCATCGAGCACACGCTCGCGCGCCGCGGCGCCGAGAAGCTCTGGCAGCTCCTGCACGACGAGGACTACGTCGCCGCCCTCGGCGCGATCACCGGCGGCCAGGCCGTGCAGATGGTGAAAGCCGGCCTGAAGGCGATCTACCTCTCGGGCTGGCAGGTCGCGGCCGACGGCAACCTCGCCACCCAGGTCTATCCCGACCAGAGCCTCTACCCCGCCAACAGCGTGCCGGCGATGGTGAAGCGGCTCAACAACGCGCTCCAGCGCGCCGACCAGATCGACTGGGCGGAGGGCAACGACACGACCGACTGGCTCGTCCCGATCGTCGCCGACGCCGAGGCGGGCTTCGGCGGGCCGCTGAACGCGTTCGAGCTGATGAAGGGGATGATCGAGTCCGGCGCCGCCGCCGTCCACTTCGAGGACCAGCTCGCGGCGGAGAAGAAGTGCGGCCACCTCGGCGGCAAGGTGCTCGTCCCCACCGGTCAGTTCGTGCGGACGCTCCTCGCGGCCCGGCTCGCGGCCGACGTGCTCGGGACGCCGACGCTCGTCGTCGCCCGCACCGACGCGGACGCGGCGACGCTCCTGACGAGCGACGTCGACGAGCGCGACCGGCCGTTCCTCACCGGCGAGCGGACGGCGGAGGGCTTCTTCTGCGTCCGCGCCGGCATCGAGGCCGCGATCGCGCGAGGTCTCGCCTATGCCCCCTACGCCGACCTCGTCTGGATGGAGACGTCGAAGCCCGACCTCGCCGAGGCGCGTGCGTTCGCCGAGGCGATCCACGCGCAGTTTCCGGGGAAGCTGCTCGCGTACAACTGCTCGCCGTCCTTCAACTGGAAGCGACACCTCGACGACGAGACGATCGCGGGCTTCCAGCGGGAGCTCGGCGCCATGGGCTACAAGTTCCAGTTCATCACCCTTGCCGGCTTCCACGCGCTCAACGAGTCGATGTTCGAGCTGGCCCGCGGCTATCGCGCCCGCGGCATGAGCGCGTACGTGGAGCTGCAGCAGCGCGAGTTCGAGCTCGAAGAGGTGGGCTACACGGCCACGCGTCACCAGCGGGAGGTCGGCGCGGGCTGGTTCGACCTCGTCGCGCAGGCTGTGAGCGGGGGCGAGAGCTCGACGCTCGCCCTCAAGGGCTCCACCGAGGAGGCGCAGTTCCACGCCTGAGGCCGAGTGGAGGGGCACCCGAGCGGCTATAACGCCCGGGTGCTCCTCTACGACTCGCTGACGCGCACCAAGCGCGAGCTGCCGGCGCCGCCCGGCCCGATCCGCATGTACGTCTGTGGGCCGACCGTGTACCAGCGGATCCACGTCGGCAACGCGCGGCCGTACGTCGTCTTTCTCTGGCTGAAGCGCTGGCTCGAGGACGGGGGCTACGACGTGACGCTGGTCGAGAACGTCACCGACGTGAACGACAAGATCTACGAGGCCGCCGAGGAGCAGGGGATAGGGAGCGAGGAGCTGGCGGCTTCGGCCACGCAGTGGTACTTCGACGACACCGACGACCTCGGGCTCGGCCGGCCCGACCACGAGCCGCTCGCCAGCGAGACGATCCCGGAGATCGTGGCGCTGATCGAGGAGCTCGTCGTCCGCGGGCTGGCCTACGAGTCGCAGGGCGACGTCTACTTCCGCGTCGCGGCCTACCCGGAGTACGGACAGCTTTCCGGCGCCAGGCTCGAGGACATGGTCTCCCAGGAGCCGAGCGACCTCAAGGAGGACCAGCGGGACTTCGCCCTCTGGAAGGCGACGAAGCCGCACGAGGACACCTGGTGGGAGTCGCCCTGGGGGCCGGGCCGCCCTGGCTGGCACATCGAGTGCTCGGCGATGGCCGAGACGCATCTCGGCGCCACCTTCGACATCCATGGCGGCGGCATCGACCTGGTCTTCCCGCACCACGAAAACGAAGTGGCGCAGTCGACCTGTGCGCATGGCGGCGCGCCGATGGCGC
>DASUOK010000133.1:0-5860 GCA_036276675.1 Gaiellaceae bacterium
CCGGGATCTCGGCAACGGTCGCCCACGCGTTCACGCGCTGCACGCCGCGGACGGAGCTCCAGAGCACCTCCGCAAGCGAGCTGTCGCGTTCGTGGAGCGCGAGGACGGCGCGGGCATTTGCGACCGTCGACTCGACCTTCAGCCGATTGCGCACGATCCCGGGGTCGGCGAGCAGCCGCTCGACGTCGGTCGCGTCGAACCGCGCCACCACCTCCGGGTCGAAGCCGGCGAAGAGCCGGCGGTAGCCCTCGCGCTTGTGCAGGATCGTCGACCACGAGAGGCCCGCCTGGGCGCCCTCGAGCGTCAGCAGCTCGAACAGGCGCCGCTCGTCGCGCACCGGGACGCCCCACTCCTCGTCGTGGTAGGCGACGTAGAGCGGGTCGGACTCCGGCACCCAGGCGCAGCGCGTCGTCGAGGCGCGATCACGCGGCGGTAGCTCGGTGTCCACGCTCCGAAGCTAGCGCACGCGCGGGAGTGGCTATCGTCCGCCCTCGGATGAAGGAGCAGCCACGGTAGACACGAGCCCGCTCGACGCCGTCCTCGGGGGCGGCGGTGGAGCCACGGACCTCGAGGAGCGCGGGGAGAGCCTCGCGACGCGGCTGCCGGAGGAGCTGCACCCGCTCGCGCGCGTCGCCTACAACTACCGCTGGTCGTGGGCCCGGGACGGCGCCGCGACCTTCCGCGACATCAACCCGTACCGCTGGGCGCTGCTCGGGGAGAACCCGGTCCGTTTCCTCAGCGACCTCTGGCCGGCGACGGTGGAGCGGGCAGCGAGCGACCCGGCGCTGCGGGAGCGCGCGCAGGCGCTCGAGGCGGAGGTGAATGCGGATCTCGCGCGCCCGCCGCGGCGGCGGCCGGGCGTCGACGGCCCGGTGGCGTTCCTCTGCGCGGAGTTCGGCGTCCACGTGTCGCTGCCGGTCTACTCCGGCGGCCTCGGGGTGCTCGCGGGAGACATCCTCAAGGAGGCGAGCGACCAGGCGCTGCCGCTCGTCGCGGTCGGGCTCTTCTACCGGCGCGGCTACTTCCGTCAGCGCCTCGACCTGACGGGGCGCCAGCAGGAGTACTGGGTCGTGAGCGACCCGCGCAGCCTGCCGATGGCGCGCGTCACCGGCGCCGACGGCCAGCCGCTGAAGCTCTCGGTGCACGTCTTCGGCGCGGAGACGTGGTTCCAGGTGTGGCGCGTGCAGGTCGGCCGTGTGCCGCTCTACCTGCTCGACACCGAGATTCCCGAGAACGAGGTCACGCGCCGCTGGACGACGGGCCGCCTCTACGAAGGCAATCGCGCGATCAGGCTCGCCCAGTACGCGCTGCTCGGCCTGGGCGGGATCCGCACGCTCGAGGCGCTCGGGATCGACCCGGCCGTGTTCCACCTCAACGAGGGTCACCCGGCGCTCGCCGGGTTGGAGCTCGCGGTCCGTGCGATCGCCGACGGCTCCTCGCTCGACGACGCCCTCGCGACGGTGCGCGAGCGCTTCGTCTTCACGACACACACGCCGGTGCCGGCCGGCAACGAGACCTACGGCGTCGACGAGCTGCTCGCTGCCTACGACGATCTGCCGGGCCGCCTCGGGATCGCACCGGAGGAGCTCGTGCGTCTCTGCCGCGCACGACCCGACGACGAGGCCGAGGCGCCCGGGATGACGCCGCTCGCGATCCGTCTCAGCCGCACGCGAAACGGCGTCAGCCGCCTGCACGGTGAGGTCGCGCGGCGGATGTGGCAGCCGATGTTCCCCGAGCAGGCCGCCGAGGACGTGCCGATCACGCACGTCACGAACGGGGCGCACCTGCCGACGTTCATCTCGCCGCCCTTCGCGGAGCTGTTCGACCGCCACCTCGGCGACGGCTGGTGGGCGCGCACCGCCGACCCGGCGACGTGGGCGCCCGTGCGCGAGATCCCGAACGCCGAGCTGTGGGCGGCCCGCAACGCCGCGCGCACGGCGCTGATCGACTGGACGCGCGAGAAGAGCCAGCACGACCGCCTACTCCGCAACGAGCAGATCGACTACGTCAACGCGGCCGCCCGCGCGCTCGACCCGGACGTGCTCACGCTCGGCTTCGCCCGCCGGCTGGCGACGTACAAGCGCCTCAACCTGCTCACCTACGACGGAGAGCGGGCGCTGGCGATCCTCGCCGGCGACCGGCCGGTGCAGCTGCTGCTCGCGGGGAAGGCGCACCCCCAGGACGACGGCGGCAAGGGCGTCCTCCAGAGCCTCTTCAACCTGCGGTCGTCGAGCCTCCAGATCTCGGAGCGCGTCGTCTTCCTCGAGGACTACGACCTCTCCGTGGCGCCGCACCTCGTCTCCGGCTGCGACGTCTGGATCAACCTGCCGCGGCGCCCGATGGAGGCGAGCGGCACGAGCGGGATGAAGGCGAGCTTCAACGGCGTGCTCCAGCTCTCCGTCCTCGACGGCTGGTGGGCAGAGGCGTTCGACGGCGAGAACGGTTGGGGCATCCCGGGCGAGGAGGACGACGATCCCGCCGTCATGGACGCCCGCGACGCCGGCGACTTCTACGACCTGCTCGAGCGCGAGGTGATCCCGCAGTTCTACGAGCGAGGCGAGGACGGCGTCCCGCACCGGTGGTGCGAGCGCGTGAAGGCGTCGCTCGTGACGAACGCGCCGCGGTTCAGCGCCGCTCGGATGGTCGCCGACTACGCCGAGCGGATCTACCCGGGCCGACCGTAAGGATCCGGTCGCGCCCGGGTCGTACGGGCATGAGCGATCACACCGAACACACCGGCGCCGCCTCCGTCGACGAGCTCTGGATCTACGACTGGGCGGCCGAGGGCATCGCCGCCCTCGAGCGTCACCTGGCCAAGCACGCGGCGTTCGCGGCTTTCCTCGCCGCGCGGGCCGTCCTAGACTCAGACCATGGCGACGGCGCCCCCGCCGCTTCGTGAGACCGGCGTCGCGCGGCGCCTCCGCGAGCGCGACCGCACCGCCTGGGAGGAGCTGTACGCGGAGTACGGCCCGCGGCTGCGCGCGTTCGCCTACCGCCTCACGGGCAACCCGCACGACGCGGACGACCTCGTGCAGGAGACGTTCACGCGCGCGCTGCCCCGCCTCGACCGGCTCGATCCGGACACGGTCGACGTCGGGGCCTACCTGTTCACGACGCTCCGCAACCTCTTTCTCAAGTCGGTGGAACGGGGCCGGCGGGTCGAGCCGGTCGGCGAGGTCCCGGAGCCGGACACGCTCGCGCCGATCGAGGACGACCCAGAGCGGAGCACGCTCCTGCGCGATCAGCAGGAGGAGGTGCGGGTGGCCAACGCCCGGCTCGCGCCGCGTCAGCGGCTCGTCCTCGCCCTCCGGGAGCTGGAGGACAAGAGCTACGCCGAGATCGGCGCCGTCGTCGGCTCCAACGAGAACGCGGTCGCGCAGCTGATCTCCCGCGCCCGCGAGAGCCTCCGCGCCGAGTTGCGGCTGGCCCAGCTCGATCCCTCGCGGCTGCCGGAGGAGTGCCGCCGCAACCTCCCGCTGCTCAGCCGGCACCTCGACGGGCAGTTGCGTGGTGCGCCGCTGGCGGCGACGCTCTCGCATCTCGAGGGCTGCGAGCGCTGCCAGGACGCGCTCGAGTCGATGCGCGAGGCGAAGCGCCGCTACCGCGCGCTGCCACCCTTCCTCGCCGGCGCGGACGAGCTGCGACAGCGGATCGACCTCGAGCTGACCTCGGCGGGTTACTGGTCGGGATCCACCGTCGCGTGGTTCCGGCGCGGCGGCATGGTCGTCGCCGCCGGGATCGCGCTGCTCGTAGCGGGCGGGGCCGGCGTCGGCGCTGCCGTCCTGATCTCCGGCGGCGAGCCGGTCGCGGCGGTCGCGGCCTCCTCGTCCTCCGGCGCGGCAACGACGGTCGCTCCCACGACGTCGGCGACCACGACCTCCCGCGCGACGACGACCGCGCCGCCGGCTGCCGCCACGAGGGCCCCGCGACCGCGGCCCACGGCTCGACCGTCCGCTCCGGCGACGACCCACGCGACCGACCCCGCTGCGGCGGAGGAGGCCACGACGACGAAGGCCGCGCCGCCGCCTCCACAGCCGACGACGGCGGTCGCACCCGGGAGCGGGACGAAGACGTCGGCGGGACCGGCGCCTCCACCCGCTCCGACGATCCGGGCGACGACGCAGCCCGCCCCCGACACGACGGCGCCGACCGTGACGATCCTCGCGCGGCCGCCCGGTGAGACGACGAGTGGAGAGGCGTCGTTCTCGTTCAGGGCGAGCGAGCCCGGATCCACGTTCGCCTGCGGGCTGGACGGTGCACCCTTGGCAGCGTGCGGCTCGCCGGTCGCCTACGCCGGCCTGGCGCTCGGCGCGCACACGTTCGCCGTCCGGGCTCGCGACCGGGCCGGCAACACGGGCCCGGCGGCGACGGTCGCCTGGACGGTCGTGCCCCCGCCGGACACGACCCCGCCGAGCACGTCGATCGTGTCCGCCACGACCGGCGGCCCGGAGGCGACGTTCGTGTTCACCGCGTCGGAGGTGGGCTCCACGTTCTCCTGCTCGCTCGACGGCAGCCCCTTCGAGGCGTGCGCCAGCCCGCGCTCCCACACCGGGCTCGTGCCGGGAGCACACACCTTCGCCGTGCGCGCGACCGACGGGGCCGGCAACACGGGGGAAGCAGCCACGCACACGTGGACGATCGCGCAACCGCTGCCCGATCTCGTGATCTCGGCCCTGACCCGGTCCGGCTTCACGGTCACGAACACCGGCTCGGCGGCGGCGGGGTCGTTCGTCGTCAGCGTGACGCTGATCGGCACCTTCACGCTGCCGGGGCTCGCGGCGGGCCAGTCGGCGACCCGCACCTGGTCGATCTGCCGCGTCGGCACGCTCACCGCCATCGCCGACCGCGGCGCCGCCGTCCTCGAGTCCGACGAGACGAACAACACGCGCTCGATCACGAGCGCCTGCTGACCGTAAGGAACCCGGCACGGGCCGGTTGTACGGGCATCCAACGACCGCAGGAGGTCAGAGATGTCCCGCACGGCCCTCATCACCCTGATCGCGGCCCTCGCCGCCCTGGCTCCGCTCTCGGGAGCGGCCGCGGCCGCGCCGACCCCGACGGCGACGCCGGCGCCCGCCGTCGTCGCGAGCCTGCTGACGCGCATCTACCGCGGCGACGACGGCGGCGTCCTCTACCTCCGCCAGCTCGGCGGCACCGTCTACGGCTTCGGCGAGCACCCGGGCCGGAAGTACGCGTACGTGCTCACCGGCACGGTCGGCGGCGACCTGATCACCGGCTCCTGGTGGGACGTGCCCAAGGGCACACGCGACAAGAGGGGCTCGCTCCGGCTGCGCTTCGCCCAGTTCGGCGCGACGCTCGTCCGCTCGGGCGGCCACGACCTCGGCCCCCAGGTCTTCACCGCTATCCCGGCGAACGGGATCCCCTGGCCCAACCGGCAGGCGGCGGGCTTCCAGGCGACCCGGCAGTCGGACCTCGACGGCGCCTTCCTCGGCGACGACGCCAGCCGCCACTACGTCCGCGAGATCGCCGGCGACGTCGTCTGGGTCGGCGAGCGCGCCGCGCAGCCGCAGGAGCGACCGGGCTGGGCGACCGTGTTCGTCGGCACCCGCAAGTCGAACGGTGCCTTCGCCGGGACCTACGTGGACGTGCCGAAGGGGCTCGCGCGCGAGTCGGGGCCGTTCGGCGCGGCCTTCGTCGGCGCGAAGCGCGAGCTGATGCTCTCGCAGCCCGGCGTCGACCGCACCGACCGGCTCGCACCCGACTACGCGCTCGCTTGGGACCGCTTCGCGAGCGGCATCTCGGGCGCGCTCTCGGGCAACGCGGTCGGCTGGGGGTACGCGATCGCGCACGAGGGCGCCGTCCTGCGCTCCGGCGCCGGCGGCGCCCGGCGGACGGCCGC
>DASUOK010000134.1:0-2333 GCA_036276675.1 Gaiellaceae bacterium
CTCGCCGTCGTCACCGTCGGGCTCGGGTCGAACCTGCTGGGCGCCGACGAGGGAGTGGACGCCCTCGTGCTGCGGCTCGCGGGGGAGCTCGCAGCGGTCGAGGCCGGGGAGGGGGCGCTCGTCGCCGGCGGCGGCGCGACGAACGCCGTCTGCCTCCACGCGGCGCGCCGTGCGGGTCTCGGCGGGCTCGAGTTCGCCTGCGCGATCCCGGGCACTGCGGGCGGCGGCGTCTGGATGAACGCCGGCGCCTACGGCAGCGACTGGTCGGAGATCCTCGTCCGCGCGCGCGTCGTCACCGCCGACGGGGCGGGCTGGCTCACACCGGCGGAGCTCGGTCTCTCCTACCGGCACTCCGACCTGCGCCACGGCCAGGTCGTCGCGGCGGTCGAGTACCGGCTCGAGAGCCGGGACCCCGACGAGATCAAGGCGATCGTCGGCGACCTGATCGCCCGGCGCAAGGCGACACAGCCGACGAACAAGCGCACGTTCGGGAGCGTCTTCAAGAACCCCGAGCACGAGCTCGGCGCCGGGAGGATGCTCGAGGCCTGCGGCCTCAAGGGGCACACCATCGGCGGCGCGATGATCTCGCCGCTGCACGCGAACTTCATCGAGAACGCGGGTGGGGCGACGACGGCCGACGCGCTCGCGCTGATGGTGGAGGCACGGCGCCGCGCGCGGGAGCAGTACGGAGTCGAGCTGCGCCACGAGGTCGAGCTGATCGGCGCGATCGAGCTACCCGCGTAGGAGCGTCACGTGCGGCGGCGAACTCGCACTCGTGGCCGGAGGGAGAGGATCACGGGACGTCTCGCGCCCGCGCGTGCGCGCGGCGAGCGCCGCCGCAGCGCCCGTACGCGCGCCCACGGGCGATCGCCTGGAGCTCTCCCGCTTCGCTCCCTCCGGCCGCTCCCTGCTCGTCGGCCTCGTCCTCCTCCTCGCCTCCGCCGGCGCCTACGGCCTCGCGCGTGGCACCTCGGCGTTCGCCGTCGACGGCGTCGCCGTCCACGGGGCGTCGCAGGAAGTCGGTGCGTCGGTACGGGAGGCCCTCGCCCACGTCGAGGGGCGCAGCCTGCTCGCTCTCGACCTGCCGGCGCTGGAGCGCGCGGTCGAGGCCGTGCCCGCCGTCGCCTCCGCGCACCTCGACCGTGGGTTCCCGGGCACGCTGAACGTCCACGTGACGCCTGAGCTCGCGGTCGCGGTCGTCCGTCAGGGCTCGGCGGCCTGGCTCGTGGCGGCGAGCGGCCGCGTGCTCGCCCCGCTCGACCGCGGCGCGCGCCCCCGACTGCCGCGGATCTGGCTGCCGCGCGGAACCGAGCTCGCCGCCGGCTTCACGCTCACGGGTGCGCCCCTGCGCGCCGCCCGCGCCGTCGCGCCGCTACCGGGGGGCACCCTGCCGCCGGTGGCGACGGTTCGCGCGGGCGGGCAGGAGCTGACGCTCGTGCTGCGATCCGGGGTCGAGGTCCGCCTCGGCGATCTCTCCGATCGCGCCCTGAAGCTGACGGTCGCGGCGCGCATCCTGCCCTCGGTCGTCGGGCCCGACGGGTACGTCGACGTCAGCGTGCCGGCGCGACCCGTCGCGTCGGCAACCCTCGACTCTCAGGTCGAGGTCGAGCCTGCAAGCTCGACCGATGCTTGAGACTCTCGTTGACACCCGCACGCAGGAGACGTACCCTGCATGCTGAAGGAGACGCATACGACCCGATGCTCTAGTCGAGCTTCAGGGTGAGCGCACTCGAGACAGGACTTTTCCGATGAGAGACGCATCCGGTAACTACCTGGCAGTGATCAAGGTCGTCGGTGTCGGCGGCGGCGGCACGAACGCCGTCAACCGCATGGTCGACGCGGGCCTCGCCGGGGTCGAGTTCATCGCCGTCAACACCGACGCGCAGGCCCTGCTGATGGCCGACGCCGACGTGAAGATCCACATCGGCTCCAAGGCGACACGTGGCCTCGGCGCCGGCGCCGACCCGAACGTCGGGCAGGCCGCCGCGCAGGAGAGCCGCGACGAGCTGAAGGAGGCGCTGAAGGGCGCCGACATGATCTTCGTCACCGCGGGCGAGGGCGGCGGCACCGGCACGGGCGGCGCGCCGATCGTCGCCGAGCTGGGCCGCGAGCTCGAGGCGCTCACCGTGGGCGTCGTCACGAAGCCGTTCGGGTTCGAGGGCCGCATGCGCGCCGACCAGGCCGAGCAGGGGATCGAGAGCCTGCGCGAGCGGGTCGACACGCTGATCGTGATCGAGAACGACCGGCTGCTGCAGGTGGTCGAGAAGCGCACGCCCGTCACCGAGGCGTTCCGGATCGCCGACGACATCCTCCGCCAGGGCGTGCAGGGCATC
>DASUOK010000135.1:0-3357 GCA_036276675.1 Gaiellaceae bacterium
GAACGTCCAGTTCGACACCTCCGTGTCGACGAAGATGATCCGCGCGTCGGGATAGGGGTCGGGCGTGTCCGACCAGACGTACCAGTCGCCCTTCGGCCCGTCCGGGTGGTCGCGGGACTCCTGGAACCACGGGTGGTCGGACGAGGTGTGGTTCATGACGAGGTCGACGATCACGCGGATCCCCCGCTCGTGGGCGGACTCGACGAAGGTGCGGAAGTCCTCGACCGTGCCGTAGTCGGCGTTGATCCCGTAGAAGTCGGCGATGTCGTAGCCGCCGTCGCGCAGCGGCGAGGGGTAGAAGGGCAGCAGCCAGATGCAGTCGATCCCGAGCCACTGCAGGTAGTCCAGCTTCTGCTGGAGGCCGCGGAAGTCGCCCGAGCCGTCGTCGTTGCCGTCGAAGAACGCCCGCGTGTGGATCTCGTAGAAGACGGCCGTCTTGAACCACAGCGGGTTCGACTCGAACCACTGGCCGGGCTCAGACATGCTCGCGCGCCCTCACGCGTCCACCTTGAGCACGTGCGCGCCGCCGGGCGGGAGCCCGATGTAGTTGCGGCCGACGCGCCAGCGGTAGCGCTCGCCCGAGAGCAGGTCGGTGACGCGGAACTCGGGCGGCAGGCCCGTCTCGGGCCCGAGGGTCGCGACACCCTCCCGCGGCGCGTACGGGTCGAGGTTGACGACGACGACGAGGTCGTCCTTCGCATACCCGAAGAGCTGCTCGTTCTGCGTCTCCACCAGGCGCAGGTTCTCGAACCGCTGGAGCGCCGGCTCGGCGCGCCTGATCTCGTTCAACCGCCGCACGAGCGGCAGCAGCGGCCCGTCGAGCCGCCGCGACTTCAGCTCGTACTTCTCCGAGTTCCGGTACTCCTCGCTGCCCTCCCGCACGGGGACGTTCTCGCAGTGCTCGTACCCGGAGTAGATCCCGTACGACGGCGAGAGCGTCGCCGCCAGCACGAGCCGGGCCTCGAAGGCCGGCCGCCCGCCGCGTTGGAGGTACTCGTGCAGGATGTCGGGCGTGTTCGCGAAGAAGTTCGGCCGGTAGTACTCCGCCCAGCCGAGCAGCTGCCCGAGGAACTCGACCAGCTCCGGCTTCGTGTTCTTCCACGTGAAGTAGGTGTAGGACTGGCCGAAGCCGACCTTCGCCAGCGTCGTCATCATCGCCGGCCGCGTGAAGGCCTCGGCGAAGAAGACGGTGTCGGGGTACTCCGCCCGCACCTCGCGGATCAGCCACTCCCAGAACGGCACCGACTTCGTGTGCGGGTTGTCGACGCGATAGGCGCGGATGCCGCGAGCGCACCAGCCGAGCACGACGTCCGCGAGTGCCGACCAGAGGCCGCGCCAGTCCTCCGAGTCGAAGTTGACGTTGTAGATGTCCTGATACTTCTTCGGCGGGTTCTCGGCGTACTTCAGCGAGCCGTCGGGGCGGCGGTTGAACCACTCCGGGTGCGCCTCGAGCCACGGGTGATCGGGCGAGCACTGGATCGCGAAGTCGAGCGCGATCTCGAGGCCGGCGTCACGGGCAGCCTCCACCATCGCGTCGAAGTCGTCCCACGTCCCGAGCGCGGGATCGATCGCGTCGTGCCCACCCTCGGGCCCGCCGATGGCCCAGGGGCTCCCCGGGTCGCCGGGCTCCGCGACGAGCGCGTTGTCGCGGCCCTTCCGGTTCGTGGTGCCGATCGGGTGCACCGGCGGCAGGTAGACGACGTCGAAGCCGAGCTCCGCGAGCTCCGGCAACACCTCCGTCACGCCGCGGAAGCCGCCCCAGGAGCGGGGGAAGAGCTCGTACCAGGAACCGAACCGCGCCCGCTCGCGCTCGACGTCGACCTCGAGCGGCCGGACGAGCGACGTCATGCCGTGGCGGTCCTTGGGGCCGACCTCGAGCGCACGGGCGCGCCAGTCGTCGAGCGTGCCCGGCCCGAGCAGCGCCTCGAGCTCAGCCGTCTCGCCCGTGAGGTCGACCTGCTCGGCCGCCAGCTTGCGGTCGAGCTCGTCGAGCAGCGTGGCGCCGCGGTCGACCCATGCCTCGATCGTGTACTGCCAGCGCCCCACGTCGGCCACGTCGAACGAGCCCGCCCACCTGTCGTTGCCGAGTGGCTCGAGCGGGCGCTCGAGCCACTTCCGCGTCCCGGCCAGGCGGTAGCGGACGACCGCCCGCAGGACCTCGTGCCCGTCCTTGAAGATGTCCGCCGTCACCTCGACGCGATCCCCGGCGGTGCGCTTGACCGGATAGCGCCCGCAGTCGACCTGCGGGCGCACGTTCTGGATCTGGATGCGCGGCGGGGGCTGCTTGGCGGAAGGAGTCGGCACGGTTCGTTGGCTTTCAGCGCTGCGTGAACGGTAAACAGCGAGCGATGGAGCTTCGTCGATCGAGCGGAATCGTGCTGCACCCGACCTCGCTGCCGGGCGGCCGGCTCGGCCCCGAGGCGCTCGCCTTCGTCGACTGGCTCGCGGCCGCGGGGCAGAGCTGGTGGCAGGTGCTGCCGCTCGGCCCGCCCGACGAGCACGGCTCACCGTACGCCTCGACGTCGGCCTTCGCGGCGTGGAACGGCTTCCTCGCCGAGCCCGACGCCCCCGTCGCTGCGGCGGAGGTCGCCCGCTTCAGGGAGCGCCACGCCTACTGGGCGGACGACTGGGAGGAGGCCGGCGGCGACCCGGCCGACCAGGTCCGGTTCGAGCGGGAGTGGACGGCGCTGCGCGAGCACGCGCGCGCGCGCGGCGTGCGCCTGATCGGCGACGTCCCGATCTACCCGGCGCACGGCAGCGTCGACCACCGGTCGCACCCGGAGCTGTTCCAGGACGGGGTCGTCGCGGGCGCACCACCCGACGACCTCGGCCCGGAGGGGCAGCTCTGGGGCAATCCCGTCTTCAGCTGGGACGCGGTCGCGGCCGACGGGTACCGCTGGTGGATCGAGCGGCTGCGCCGCGCGTTCGAGCTGTTCGATCTCACCCGGATCGACCACTTCCGCGGCTTCGCCTCCTACTGGGCGATTCCGGCGGGCGCGGCGACGGCCCGCGAGGGACGCTGGGAGCCGGGCCCCGGGGCGCCGGTCTTCCGAGCCGCCGAGGCCGAGCTCGGCCCCCTGCCCGTCCTCGCCGAGGATCTCGGCGCGATCACCCCGGACGTGCACGCACTGCGCGACGAGCTCGGCTTCCCCGGGATGGTCGTGCTGCTCTGGGCGTTCACCGGCCCGCCCGACAACCCGCACCGGCTCCCGAACCACCGCGAGCGCGCCGCCGTCTACACCTCCACGCACGACACGGACACGCTGGCGGGGCACTTCGCCGGCAACGACCCGTGGGCGCTGCTCGAGCTCGCGCTCTCCTCGCGCGCCGCGCTCGCGATGGTGCCGGTGCAGGACG
>DASUOK010000136.1:0-6222 GCA_036276675.1 Gaiellaceae bacterium
GAAGTACGGGCTGCCGGTGATCGCCGTCAGCACCTCGGCCGCGGCGCGGCTGAACGTGCTGTGCCCGGAGACGTAGCCGGCGAACGCCGGCGTGACGAAGGTCGGTCGCTGGTACGGCAGCCAGCGCGTCGCGGGCAGCCAGCCCACGCCGGCCGCCCGCCCCGGCTGCGGGTCGGCGAGCCACGAGCGCACCGCGAGCTCGCCGAGGTGCGCGCGCAGGTGCTCGTGCCGGGCTCCCGGGGCGCTCGACGCGCGCGTCACCCGCTCGACGAGACCCGGCACGAGCGGCAGCTCGCCCCGCGCGCCGAGGTATCGGATCATCGAGATCGGCCGCGCCGTGTCGTAGTGCCGCTTCGCGCCCCAGGCCGCGACGGCCGCGTCGTGCAGGGCGCCATTGAGCGCGAAGTACAGCTTGACGTCCCACTCGAGCGGGTCGACGGCGCGGCCGCCGAGCTCGCGCCGGAAGCCCGCGGAGCCCGAGACCGCGTTCGCGACGGTGTTCCAGTGGCCCGGCGGCGTCTCCGACTCGGGCCCGTCCGCCCAGAACTCCGTCAGCGCGCGCGCGAAGTCGCCGCGGCGGACGAGGTTGGCCGCGTACGGCTGCCCCGTCGCCGGGTTCCGCCGGTGACCGCGACCGTCGTTGCGGCCGAGCTCGTTGCCCCCGCGGGCACGCGGGCCAATGTCGATCGTGGTCGGATCGCGGGCGTCGAGCTCGCTGCTGTAGCGGATCACGTCGACGGCGGCGGCCGTGAACGCCGTCTCCCCGTAGACGGGCGGCGCGCCGGGGTCGGCCGGCAGCCCGTCTCCGCCGGGTGGGAGCGCGAACGTGCGAACCCTGCCCCAGTGGGAGCCGACGAATCGCTGCACCTTGCCCGGAATGGGGACGCCGTTCTGCGCGATCAGCAGGTCGAGCGCGAGCGGCTGCCAGCGGCTCGGGTCGCTCATCGTCGCGGCGCCCTCGCGCACGACCAGGGGCGCGTTGACCGACCGGTAGTCGGGATCGGCGTAGCGCTGGGCCTCGAGCGAGCCGTCGCTCCGGCCCTGCGCGATCACGGCCGCCGCGATGCGGTTGCCGAGCGCCGCCGGCGAGCCGCCGTCGACGCTCGTGTAGTCGATCCGGTAGCAGAGGCGCTCCATCGTCGCGACGAGGTCGTCGAAGGTCTGCTCCAGCCCGGCGGCGAGCGAGTACCGGTGCAGCAGGATCCGGTACGCGGCGTAGCTGATCGCCGCCTCGCGGGCCGCGCGCACGTCCTCGGCCGACTGCTCTTCGTCCACGAAGTAGCCGTCCGCTCCCGGGTCGTACGCGGCCCAGGCATCCCACATCGCCGCGGAGACGTGGAAGAGGTTCCGCGCGTGCACCGTCGGCGCCGGGACGTCGCGCCGGATCGCGTCGAGCACGGCCTCGTCCCACACGCGCGCGACCGAGTGACCGTCGAGATCGGCGCGCACGCAGTCGCCCTCGACGTAGGCCGCCGAGGAGGAGTCACGCCCCACCGAGCAGCCGGCCGCGAGCGTCGCCAGGGCGAGAGTCAGCGCGAGGCCGAGCACGACCCGTCTCATCGCCGCGGCTCCAGCACCAGGCGCCGGTTCGCGGCGACGTCGCGAAGACGCTCGACCGAGCCGTCCGGCCGGCGGACGACGAGCTCCCGCACGCGCCGCGCCGAGCCCAGGCCGAGGTGCACGCGCGGATCCTCCGACGAGAGGAAGCTGCTGCCGGCCAGCACGGTGCGCCGCAGCTCGCTCCCGTCGGGCAGCACCGCCGTCACCTCGCTGCCCGGCGCCAGCCCGCCCACCACGAGCCAGTTCCCGGTCGTGCCGGTGTTCTCGAGCAGCACCAGCCTGCCGCCGACCGAGTTGACGGCCAGGTCGACGTCGCCGTCGTTGTCGAAGTCGGCCGCCGCGCTGCCGCGGGCGAGGAGCGGCCGCAGGCCCGGGAGCGCCGCCGCCGCGAGCTGCCCGCCGGCGCCGAGGAAGAGCTGCACCGGTTGCGCGTCCGCTGCGAGATCGACGACGGGGACGCCGCCGTTCACGACCGCGAGGTCGAGGTCGGCGTCGAGGTCGAAGTCGGCCCACGACACGCCCCAGCCCGTCGAGCCGCTGAACGACGGGCCGAGCGCCTCGCGCACGTCGTCGAACGACGGCTGCGTCGGGTCGGGCGGACGGCTGCGGTAGACGGCGTGCGTCTGGCGCCGCGCGTTCGTCACGAACAGGTCGAGGCGCCCGTCGCCGTCGGCGTCCGCGGCGGCGACGCCCATGCCACTTCCGGCGTCGGCCACGCCCGCAGCGGCCGCACGCTCCTCGAAGCGGAAGCCGAGCCGTGCGGGGTCCGCCTCGCTCCCGCCCGGCCAGGGGACGTTCTCGTACAGCCGGTTCGGATTCGTGTCGTTCGCGATGTGCGCGTCGAGGTCGCCGTCGCGGTCGAGGTCGGCGAGGAGGACGCCGAGCCCGTACTCGAAGCTCGCGACCTCGAGCCCCGCCTCCGCTCCGGCCTCGCGGAACGTGACGGGGTCGTCGCCGTCGCGCCCTTCGCTCAGGTACAGCCGGTCGCGCCGCCCGCGATGCGTGCCCGGGAAGCCAACCGTCGCGCCCTCGATTCGGGCGGAGAGGTCGACGTAGCCCGCGACGAGTAGGTCCGGCCAGCCATCCCCGTTCACGTCCCCGGCAGCGGCGCCCGTGTGCCAGCCGAAGTCGCGCAGCCCGGCGGCCTCGGCGCCTTCGGTGAAGGTGCCGTCGCCGTCGTTCCAGAGGAGTGCCGGGTACTCCGCCGAGGTGACGAAGAGGTCGGTGTCGCCGTCGCGGTCGAGGTCGGCTGCCACGCACCCCTGGCCGCGCAGCGCGAGCGCGGCGCCGCTCCTGCGCGTGACGTCGACGAAGCGGCCGCGCTCGTTGCGGAAGAGCCGGCTGGTCGGCAGCCCGCCGCGGTCGCGCCACCCGGCCCGGTCGCTCTCGGCGTAGCCGTCGACGACGAAGAGATCGAGCCAGCCGTCGTCGTCCGCGTCGAGCCAGCACAGCCCGCCGCCGAGCATCGCGGCCGGGTCGGCGGAGACGCCGAAGCGGAAGGCGCCGTGGCGGAACGCGAGGCCCCGCTCGCGGGCGACGTCGCGGAAGGCGACGGCGACTCCCGGGTCGCCGTGGCGGACCGCGCCCTCGGCGCTCTCGAGGCCGTCTCCTCCGCCCCACGTCACGGCCAGGGCGGCGGCGAGGGCCGCGGCGACGGCGACGCCGGCGGCGACCGCCCTACGCAACGCCCGAAGCGGCGCGCGCCCGCTTCGCGAACGCATCGACCAGCACCGCCGCGAGCAGCACGCCGCCCGTGATCACGAGCTTGTAGCCCGAGGCGAGGTTGAGCAAGTCCATCCCGTTCGCGACGGTGCCGATCACCGCTGCTCCGAGCAGCGCGCTGAGGACGCGCCCGTGGCCGCCGAAGAGGCTCGTCCCGCCGATCACGGCCGCGGCGATCGCGTTCAGGAGCAGCGGCCCGCCGCCCGTCCCGGGATCGACCGACCGGAGCCGAGAGGCGAGGATGATCCCGCCGACGCCGGCCATGAAGCCGGCGATCATGAACACCGCGATCCGAACGCGGTCGACGTTGATGCCCGCCCGCCGCGCCGCCTCGGCGCTGCCCCCGACGGCGTAGACGTGGCGACCGAAGCGCGTCCGGTTGGCGATGAACGTCCAGAAGATGTAGAGCGAGCCGACGATCACCGCGACCACGGGCACGCCGCGGTCCTTGTTCGCGTACCAGACGGCGAGCGCGCCGATCGCGGCGATCGCGACCAGCTGGAGCGCGATCAGGACGAGCGGCCGAGACGAGACGTCGCGCCGCTTGCGCGCACGCACCTTCGCCAGCTCGAGCGCTCCGTAGGCCGTGAGGATGCCCACGAGCAGCAGCCAGCCCCAGACGTCCGGCAGGTAGTCGTTCGCGATCCCGAGGACGACGTCGTCCTGGATCCTGATCGTCCCCGAGCTCGAGGCCTGGGTGGTCAGGATCAGCACGACGCCGCTCCACGTCAGGAGGCCGGCGAGCGTGACGACGAAGGACGGGACCCGGGCCTTCGTGATGATCAACCCGTGCAGCAGCCCGATCGCCGAGGTCGTCGCGAGCGCGACCGCGATCGCCGCCCACCACGGCCAGTTCGTCTCGGCCGGACGGAGGAGCAGCGTCATGATCACGGCGCCCACGCCGCTGACGAACCCGACCGAGAGGTCGATCTCCGCGATCAGCAGGACGAAGACGACGCCCATCGCGATCGTGGCGATGCCCGCCGTCTGCAGGAGCAGGTTGACGAAGTTCCGCTCCGTGTAGAAGTTCTCGTCGAGGCTGCCGAAGAGAAGCGCCAGGCCGGCCAGGCCGACGAAGATCGGCAGGGCGCCGAGCTCACCCGAGCGGAGGCGCGCGACCCAGTTCCGCAGCGCCTCGCGCAGCGTCTCCGCGATCGTGTCTCCCGCCGGCGGGACGACCTCGGTCGAGCCCTGCCCGGGCGGAGGAGGCGCCGCCTCCGTCACGGGGGGCTCGCTCACGCCGTGAGCTCCTCCGCCATCCCCGGCACGTGCTTGAGCTGCCCGGCGGTGATCGCGTGCACGACCTCCTCCTGCGAGGTCGTCGCGCGCTCGAAGACGGCCACGTTCTGCCCGAGCCGCAGCACCGTGATCCGGTCGGCGACCTCGAAGATGTCGTGGAGGTTGTGGGAGATGATCACGACGCCGAGGCCGCGGTCGCCGAGCCGCCGCACGAGGTCGAGCACCTGCCGGGTCTGGGCCACGCCGAGGGCCGCCGTCGGCTCGTCGAGGATCACGACTTTCGAGTTCCACATCACCGCCTTCGCGACGGCCACGGCCTGCCGCTGCCCGCCCGAGAGGCCGGCCACCGCCTGCCGCACCGAGCGGAGCGAGGTCACCGACAGCGAGTCGAGCGTCGAGCGGCAGCGGCCCTCCATCGTGGGCTCGTCGAGGACGACCCGCGGCGCGAGCTCCCGGCCGAGGTACATGTTCGCGACGACGTCGAGGTTGTCCGCGAGCGCGAGATCCTGGTAGACGACCTCGATGCCGAGCGCGGCCGCGTCCCGCGGGCCGTGGATCGTCACCCGCCGGCCCTCGAACTCGATCTCGCCCTCGTCGAAGGCGTGGATCCCCGCGATGCCCTTGATCAGCGTCGACTTGCCGGCGCCGTTGTCCCCCACGAGCGCCATCACCTCGCCGGAGCGCACGTCGAAATCGACGCGGTAGAGCGCCTGCACGGCGCCGAAGCGCTTCGAGACGCCCCGGAGGGCGAGAGTGGGACTCGTCTCCGTCATTGGCTGGCCCCCTGGCGCGGCTGGGCGGAGGTGTCGGTCGACACCCCCGCCCGGTCGCTCAGCGGTCCTCGGGGCAGAACTCCTCGAACTCGCCCGTGCAGATCTCGTCCCAGGTGCGGAACTCGTCCTCGATCACGGTCTCCGCGATGTTGTCCTCCGTCACGGCGATCGGCTCCAGCGCGATGTACGGCAGGTCGGCCTCGCCGTTGTTGATCGACTGCACCTCCCAGTCGCCCTCGACGGACTCGACGTCCTCACCGTTCAGGAGCGCGATCGCGACCTGCGCGGCCGCCTCGGCCTCGGCCTTGATCGGCTTGTAGACCGTCATCGTCTGCCGGCCGGCGAGGATGTTCTGGATCCCGCCCGCCGTCGCATCCTGGCCGGAGACGGGGATCGGCCCGGCGTTCGCCGACTGCAGCGCCGAGATCACGGCGCCGGCGATGCCGTCGTTCGCGGCGAAGACCGCGTCGACGTCGTTGTCGTTGGCGACGAGGATCTGCTCGAACAGCGTCAGCGCCTGCTGGTTGTCCCAGTCGGGCACGTCCTGGTCGGCGACGAGCTCCCACTCCCCGGCCTCGACCTTCTTCGAGACCGCGTAGTCGCCGGACTCGTTGTAGCCCTGCTTGAACAGCTTCGAGTTGTTGTCCGTGGGACCGCCGTTCATCATCACGACGCGCGGCGTCTCGGCGTCGAGCTCGTCGATCACGGGCCCGACCGTGTCGGCCATCGTCTGGCCGACGCGCACGTTATCGAAGCTCACGTACACGTCCGCGCCGCCGCCGGCAGCCGTGAGGCGGTCGTAGTCGATCACCTGGACGTCGGCCTCACGGGCGGTCTCGATGATCGTGGCGCCGGACTCGGAGCTCAGGTTCACGAGCAGGATCACCTTCGCGCCGGCGTTGACGGCCTGCTCGGCCTGCTGGAGCTG
>DASUOK010000137.1:0-6701 GCA_036276675.1 Gaiellaceae bacterium
GTCGCGCCCTCGCCGCGGGCTCCGCGCGAACGGGGGGCGCGGCCCGCTGCCACGGCAGTCCCGGCGGCGCGTCCGCAGCGGAGCGCCACCACTCCCGTGCGCGACTCGATCGACGTCGCCCCGCGCGAGCGCCGCCCGTCCGTCGCGCCGCCGGTCGGCCTCGCTGCTCCGGCACGGTCGTTCGAGCGACGAACGCCGGTGGCCGACGCTGCCCGCAGGCGGGCTGCGGTGAGCTCCTCGGGGCCTGCGACGCCCTCGGTCTCGTCTCGACGTGACCGGCGGCCGCTGCTCGCGCTCCTCCTGTCGACCCTCGCACTCGCCGCCGTCGCGGCGCGTGTTGCCGCGCGGAGGGCGGCGCCTATCATCCTCGGCGATGAGCTTCTACGTGACGACACCCATCTACTACGTCAACTCGACGCCGCACATCGGCCACGCGTACACGACGATCGCGGCCGACATCCTCGTACGCCATCATCGCCAGCGCGGCGAGGAGACGTTCTTCCTCACGGGCGTGGACGAGCATGCGGACAAGGTGGCACGCGTCGCAGCCGAGGAGGGGCTCACGCCCAAGGAGTACACCGACCGCATCGTCGGCGCGTGGCAGGAGCTGCCCGCTCTCCTCAACGCGTCGGTCGACTTCTTCATCCGCACGAGCGATGAGGGTCACAAGGCCTTCGTCCAGAGCTTCCTCCAGCGCATCTACGACAACGGCGACGTCTACCAGGACGTCTACGCCGGGCTGTACTGCGTCGGCTGCGAGGCGTTCAAGAACGAGGACGAGCTCGTCGACGGCAAGTGCCCGGATCACCTGATCGAGCCGGAGTGGCTGGAGGAGCGCAACTGGTTCTTCCGCCTCTCCGCCTACCAGGAGCAGCTGCTGGAGCTCTACCGCTCGCGGCCCGACTTCGTGCTCCCCGCCTTCCGCGCCAACGAGGCGAAGGGGTTCATCGCCGGCGGCCTGCGCGATTTCTCGATCAGCCGCGCGACGCAGACGTGGGGCATCCCGATCCCGTGGGACCCGGATCAGGTCGCCTACGTCTGGGCCGACGCGCTCGTCAACTACCGCAGCGCGCTCGAGTACGCCCGACCCGGACAGAGCCTCGCGCACCTGTGGGCCGACGTCCGCCACCTGCTGGCGAAGGACATCCTCCGCTTCCACTGCGTCTACTGGCCTGCGCTGCTGCTCTCGGCCGGCTACGACGTGCCGAGGCAGCTGTTCGTGCACGGCTACCTGAACCTCGAGGGGCGCGGGATCTCCAAGTCGCTCGGCAACGTGATCGACCCGAAGGAGCTGATCGCGACCTACGGCGTCGACCCGCTGCGCTTCTGGGCGGCGCGCGCAGTCCAGTTCGGCCAGGACGGCGACGTCTCGCTCGAGGGCTTTCGCGACCGCTACGAGCGCGAGCTCGGCAACGACCTCGGCAACCTGCTCTCGCGCACCACCGCCCTGATCGCGCGCTCCCGCGGCGGCCAGATCGCGGCGGTGCCGGACGCCGGCAGCGAGCTCGCGGCCGCGGCCGCGAGCCTCCACGACGACGTGCCCGAGCTGCTCGACCGTTTCGACATCACCGGCGCCGTCGACCGGATCTGGGAGTACGTGCGCGGGCTCAACCGACACGTCGAGCAGACGAAGCCGTGGGAGCTCGCCCGCTCCGAGGACGATGCTGAGGCACTCGACCGCGTCCTCTACGACCTCGCCGACGGGCTGCGCATCGCCGCCGTGGCGCTGTCGGCGTACGTGCCCGAGACGGCGACGCGCATCCTCGAGGCGCTCCATCAGCCGGTCGAGGTGGCGTGGGAGGGCGTCGGCTACGGCCGCACCGTCGCCGCGAGCGGGGTGGAGGCGGCTCAGCCGCTCTTCCCGCGGATCGACGCGCCCACCGCGGCGTGACGAGCGGCGCCGCGTGATCGACACGCACGCGCACCTCGACGCGCTCGAGGATGCGGCCGCAGCCGTGGAGCGCGCGCGGGCGGCGGGCGTCACACGCGTGCTCACGATCGGCACGGGCATCGACTCCTGCCGGGCCGCGCTCGCGCTCGCCGACGCGCACGAGGGCGTCTATGCGGCGCTCGGCATCGATCCACACCAGGCGGCCACCGCCGAGGCGGGTCGCGTCGGCGAGCTGCGCGCGCTTCTCGCGCACCCGCGGGCCGTCGCCGTGGGGGAGTGCGGCCTCGACTACCACTACGGCGCCGACCGCAAGCGGGAGCAGCGTGAGCTCTTCGAGGCGCAGCTCGCGCTCGCCGACGAGCTCGAGCTGCCGGCGGTGATCCACACCCGTTCGGCGAACGAGGAGACGGCCGCGGTCCTGCGAGCCCACTGGAGCACCGTCGTGCTGCACTGCTTCTCCGAGCCGGACCTGCTGCCGGCTGCCCTCGAGCACGGGTGGTATGTCTCCTTCGCCGGCAATGTGACCTATCCGAAGGCCGCGGAGCTGCGCGCGGCGGCGGCGCAGGTCCCGGCCGAGCTCCTGCTCGTGGAGACGGACAGTCCCTACCTCGCGCCGCAAGCTGTGCGCGGCCGCACGAACGAGCCCGCATACGTCGTCCACACGGTGGCAGCACTCGCGGTCGCCCGGGGCGACGAGCCCGACGAGCTCGCGGCGCAGCTCGACGCGAACGCGGCCGCCGCGTTCGCCGTGCCGTGACGATCCCGAAGAAGACGCTCGGCCAGCACTTCCTCGCCGACGAGAACATCCTCGGCGTGATCGAGCGCCTGGCGGAGCTCCAGCCGGCCGACGTCGCGCTGGAGATCGGCCCGGGCCTCGGTGTCCTCACGCGGCGTCTCGCGCAACGGACGGCCCACGTCCACGCCATCGAGCTCGACCGCTCGCTCGCGCCGCACCTCGCCGACCTCGACGCCCGGCCGGACGTCGATCTGCACTGGGGCGATGCGCTACGGCTCGACCTCGCCGCGCTGCGACCGCCGCCGACGAAGCTCGTCGCCAACCTGCCCTACAACGTCGCCACGCCGATCGTCGCCGAGAGCCTCACGCGCCTGCCCTCGCTCGAGCTCTGGTGCGTGATGGTGCAGCGCGAGGTCGCCGACCGCTTCTTCGCGGCTCCGTCGACGAAGGCGTACGGCGCTGTATCCGTCCTCGTGCAGCTCGCAGCCCGTCGGACGGGCTTCCACGCCGTCGCCCGCACCGTTTTCCGGCCGCCGCCGAACGTCGACTCCGCCCTCGTCGCCTTTCGGCGCGCGCCGCTCCCGCCACGCTTCGAGCGCGTGCGCACGGTCGTCGAGGCCGCGTTCGCGCACCGTCGCAAGACGCTCCCGAACTCGCTGCAGCTCGCCGGCGTCGCCACACGCGAGGAGGCGGTGGCGGCGCTCGGACGCATCGGCCGCGACCCCGCGGTTCGCGCCGAGGCCCTCACGCCGCCGGAGTTCCTCGCTCTGGCGGAGGCGCTGTGAGGCGCGCAGCTGCACCGGCGAAGCTCAACCTCGCCCTCGTCGTCGGCCCGCTCCGCGAGGACGGCAAGCACGAGGTCGTCACCGTGCTCCAGCGCGTCGACCTCGGCGACCGCATCGCGCTCGCGCCCGCCCCCGAGCTCGTCGTCGAGGGCTTCGACGGTGACACCCTCGTTCGCGCGGCGCTCCGCCGCCTCGCGGAGGCGGCCGCCGTCGAGCCGCGTTGGCGAGCGATCGTGACGAAGCGGATCCCCGTCGCCGCCGGGCTCGGCGGCGGCAGCTCCGACGCCGCGACGGCGCTCAGGCTGGCGAACCGGACGCTCGCCGAGCCGCTCCCGCCGCCGGAGCTGCACGCGCTCGCCGCCGGCCTCGGGGCGGACGTGCCGTTCTTCCTCGCCGATGGCCCTCAGCTCGGCCGCGGCGACGGCTCGGAGCTGACGCCGCTCGACCTGCCTCAGGACTACTGGGTCGTGCTGGTGCTCCCGCACGGTGCGGCGAAGGACTCGACGGCAGCGGTTTACAGCCGCTTCGACGAGCGCCGCGGCCACGAGGGCTACGAGGAGCGACGACGGGTGTTCGAGCACGCTCTCGACGCGGTCCGGCGGCCGCGCGACCTCGCCGCGCTGCCGGCCAACGATCTGGCCGGCTCACCGGTCGCAGAGGAGCTGCGTGCACTCGGCGCCTTCCGCGCGGACGTCTCGGGCGCAGGCCCGATCGTCTACGGCCTCTTCCACCATCGTCGCGCGGCCGAGGCGGCCCGCCGCGCCCTGGCCGCCCAGGGCCGCACGTGGCTCACCGTGCCCGTGTGGTACGGCTGACCGGGTACGGTTTCGCCGTGGACACGCCGACGCCGATCGAGCACCGGCAGGGGCGCTTCGGCGGCCTGCTGCACGAGCGCCGCTGGGCTCTCGTGCTCTGGATCGTGCTCATCGAAGGCCTCCTGGTCCTCTTCGACGTAATCCCGTGGTGGACGGTGCTCCTGCTGGCCGCCGGCTCCTTCGCCCTCTACATCGCCGTGGGCCGCGGGCACCGCAGCGTGGCCGTGCGCGAGGGCAGCTGGATCGCAGCCGTCTCGCAGCTCGTCGTCGTGCTCGTCCCGGTGCTCGCTTTCGTGCTGACTGCGCTCGCGATCGTCCTGCTCGTGCTGGTGGCGCTCGGCGTGCTCGCGCTCCTGCTGCTCGACCGACGCTGAGATGACCGCGCCCTATACTCGATCCCGGACGCTGGGGCGTAGCCAAGCGGTAAGGCAGCGGGTTTTGGTCCCGCGATCCCAGGTTCGAATCCTGGCGCCCCAGCCATCTCCTCGACACCCGTGACCGAGACCAAGCTCGCAGCAGTCGTGATGGCCGGCGGCCTGGGCACGCGCATGCGCTCGGCGCTGCCGAAGCACCTGCACCCGCTCCTGGGCCGCCGCCTGGTGGACTGGGTGGTCGAGGCGGTTCGCCCCCTCGGGCCGGAGCGGCTCGTCGTCGTGGCCTCGCCCGACTTCCGCGACGCCTTCGGCGGTGTCGAGGTCGCGGTGCAGGAGCGCCCGCTCGGCACGGGCGACGCCGTCCGTGCCGCGAGGGTCGCCCTCGAGGGCGCCGACGACGTGCTCGTGCTCTCGGGCGACACGCCGCTCCTCACGACCGCGCTGCTCGAGCAGCTCGTCGCGGCGCACCGGCGCGACCAGACGGCCGCCACCGTCCTGACCTTCGAGCCGGCGGATGCGCGCTCGTACGGCCGCGTGCTCCGCCGGGACGACGGCGGCGTCGCCGCGATCGTCGAGGCCGGCGACGCCGCGCCGGAGCAGCTCGCCGTGCGTGAGTGCAACGCCTCGATCTACGTCTTCCGCGCGGCGCAGCTCTGGCCGGCGCTCGAGCAGCTGCGGCCGGTGAACGCGCAGGGCGAGCTGTACCTGACGGATGCCGTACGCATCCTCGTCGAGGGCGGTGCGAGCGTCGGCGCCCACCTCGCCGGCGATCCTGCGGAGACCGAAGGCGTGAACACGCGGGTCGAGCTCGCCGCCGCGGCCGCGGTGCTGCGGGACCGCGTCAACGAGGCATATCTGCTCGCCGGTGCGTCGATCGTCGATCCGAGCTCGACGTGGATCGACCCGACGGTCGAGCTCGAGCCCGACTGCGTCGTGCATCCGTTCACGGTCCTGCGCGGCGCGACCCGGGTCGCGGCCGGCGCCGAGGTGGGGCCGCACGCCGTCGCCGTCGACGCCGTCGTCGGAGCAGGAGCGATCGTCGGCCCCTTCTGTTACCTTCGTCCCGGGACGGTGCTCGAGGCGAAGGCCAAGGCCGGGACGTTCGTCGAGATCAAGAACTCCCACATCGGAGCGCGCACGAAGGTGCCGCATCTCTCCTACATCGGCGACGCGGACATCGGCGAGGACACGAACATCGCGGCGAGCAACGTGACCGTGAACTTCCCCCACCAGCCGGGTCGGCCGAAGGGTCGCACCACGATCGGCCGCAACGTCAGGACCGGCGTCGACAATGCGTTCGTCGCACCCGTGACGATCGGAGACGATGCGTGGATCGGCGCCGGCTCGGTGATCACAGAGGACGTTCCCCCCAACGCGCTCGCGATCGCGCGCGCCCCGCAGGTGACGAAGGAAGGACGCGGTGGAAAGCGGGACGATTGAGCAGGCCTTGCCCGGGCTCGAGGGCGCGTCGGGGCCGGCCCCGATGAGCATCGGCCGCGCGATCCCGCTCGCGCCGCAGAAGCGGCTGATGCTCTTCGCCGGCCGCTCCAATCCCGAGCTCGCCCGGAAGATCGCCGACAACCTCGGCATCGAGCTCGGCGCGGTGACGCTGAAGCAGTTCGCCGACGGCGAGACGTACTGCCGCTACGAGGAATCCGTCCGCGGCGCCGACATGTTCATCGTGCAGACCGGCGTGAAGCCCGTCGCCGAGAGCCTGATGGAGCTGTTGATCATGGTGAACGCCGCGAAGCTCGCGTCCGCGAAGCGGATCACAGTCGTGATCCCGTGGTACCCGTACTCGCGGCAGGACAAGAAGTCGCGCCCGCGCGAGCCGATCACCGCCCGCCTCGTCGCCGACCTGCTGGAGACGGCCGGCGCCGACCGCGTCCTGACGATGGACCTCCACGCCGGCCAGGTGCAGGGCTTCTTCCGCATCCCCGTCGACCACATGACGGCCGTGCCGATGTTCGCGCAGTACTTCCGCGACGCCAGCATCAACGGCCCGGGGGCCGTGGTGGTCTCCGCCGATGCCGGCCGCGCCAAGCTGGCGAAGAAGTTCGCCGAGATGCTCGACACGAGCTTCGCCATCATCTCCAAGGA
>DASUOK010000138.1:0-9922 GCA_036276675.1 Gaiellaceae bacterium
GAAGGACAACATCATCCTGATCGCCGCCACCAACCGGCCCGACATCCTCGACCCGGCGCTCCTGCGCCCCGGCCGCTTCGACCGGCAGATCGTCGTCGACCGGCCCGACCGCAACGGCCGCCGGAAGATCCTCGAGGTGCATTCGAAGGGAAAGCCGCTCGCCGGCGAGATCGAGCTCGACACCCTCGCCGCCGGCACGCCCGGCTTCACGGGCGCCGACCTGGCCAACCTGATCAACGAGGCTGCGCTCCTCGCCGCCCGCCACGGCAAGAAGGTGATCGGCCAGGAGGAGCTCGAGGAGGGGATCATGCGCGTGATCGCCGGCCCCGAGAAGAAGGCCCGGCTGCTCGGCGAGAAGGAGCGCAAGATCACGGCCTACCACGAGATGGGCCACGCGCTCGTCGGGCACTACCTCGAGAACACGAACCCGGTGCACAAGATCACGATCGTCTCGCGCGGTCAGGCTCTCGGGCTCACGATCTCGCTGCCGACGGAGGACAAGTACCTGACGACGAAGTCCACGCTGATGGACGACCTGGCGATGACGCTCGGCGGCCGCGCCGCGGAGGAGCTCGTCTTCCACGAGGTCACGACCGGCGCCGCCAACGACCTCGAGAAGGTCACGGCCACGTCGAAGGCGATGATCATGCGCTACGGGATGAGCGAGAAGCTCGGCCCGCGCGTGCTCGGCCGCGACCACAGCCAGCCGTTCCTCGGCCGCGAGATGGGCAACGAGCCGGACTACTCCGACGAGATCGCGCGCGAGATCGACGACGAGATCCGCCGCGTGATCGAGGAGGCGCACGAGGCGGCGCACCGCGTCCTCCGCGAGCACATCGACGAGCTGCACAAGCTCTCCGCGATCCTGATCGAGCGCGAGACGATCGACAAGGATCAGTTCGAGCGGCTGCTCGCCGGCGAGGACGAGGCCTCCGTCTTCCCGGAGGAGGTCGCCGAGGTGACGCCGCCGGCGCCCGAGGACTCGGCCGAGCGCAAGCCGCAGCCGAAGCCGCAGCCGCGTCCCGTGCCGGGCCTTGGCATGCAGCCTCCGCCCGAAGCCGCCAAGGGCTAGCCCGACGCGGCGGGGCGCCGCGCCGAGAGCGCGACGATCGCGAGCGCGGCGACGGCCGCGGCGGCGCCGAGCGCTTCGAGGCCCACGCCGCTGCGCCCGCCCGCGTCGACGACCGCGAGCAGCCCGGCGCCCACGGCGAGCGCGCCCAGGGCGAGGGCGGCCAGCAGGCCGAGCCTGCGCACGTAGGCGCCCGCCTCGTCCGCGACCGCCTCGCGCAGCTCCAGCGACCAGTACGCGAGCTCGGCGACGAGGAAGAGGGCGGCGGCGAGGACCGGCGCCCGCTCGTCGAGGGCGCCGCCCTCGAGCCCGAGCAGGGTCGCGTAGCCGCCGCCGAGGGCGAGCAGCGCCGCCGGGACCGCCACCGGCTGCCGCAGGGCGAGCCCGGCGGCGAGCAGGACGCCGGCGACGGCCGCGGCCAGGCCGTTCGCCCACCGCGCGACAGGATCGTCGCTCCCGAGCGCGAGCCACGCGCCGGTCGCCACGGCGAGGGAGGCCGCGGCGCCGGCCGAGGCTAGGCGCGCGCGAGCCGAGCGTGTCGACGGAACGATCTCACCCCCTCCAGCGCCGCCTCCAGGGCCACGTCGTCGCCCCAGGGCGCCACCGCGACGCCCAGGCTCTCGTAGCGGGAGCGCAGCTCCTGCCGGTGCAGGAGCCAGAGCCGGTAGGCGAGCTGCTCGAGCTCGCCACTGCCCGGCTCGGCGAACGGCACCGGCGAGACCTCCACCACGACGAGGTCGTAGCCGCGCGCCCGCAGGTCGAGCAGCGCCGACACCGAGCGCTCGTCGAGGAGCGGCGTCAGCGCGACCACCAGCGCCTGCGGCGGCAGCGTCCGGGCGGGGATCACCGACACGTCCTTCCAGGCGTAGTTGAAGACGACCTCCGTCTCGAGCAGCGTGTCCACGATCCGGTAGCGCTGCGCGAGCCCCGTCCCCGGGACGAGCCAGCGCAGGATGCCGCCGAAGGCGACGACGCCGACGCGGTCGCGCCGCTCGAGGTAGCGCGTCGCGATCGTGGCTGCGGCGCCGACCGCGAGATCGAGCGTCGAGCGCGTCCCCAGTCGCGCCTCCGCGAAGCTGTCGACGAAGAGGATCACGTCCGTGTTGCGCTCGGGGTGCCGCTCGTTGACGACGAGGACGTCGCGGCGGGCGCTGGCCCGCCAGTTGATCGAGCGCACGCGGTCGCCGGGGGCGAACAGCCGCAGGTCGGCGAACTCGAGCCCCTCGCCCTTCTGGCGCGCCACGTCGTTGCCGCTGAACGGCTGGGTCGCGACGGGCGCGACGAGCCGCCGTAGCGCCTCCGGCCGCGGGTACACGCGCAGGTGCGTCGTCCGGTCGAGCCGCCGCTCCCACGCGACGAGCCCGAAGCGGCCGCGGGCGCGTACGCGCACGTCGCCGAGGACGTAGCTGCCCCAGTGGACGCCGCGGAGCGTGAAGGCGGCGGTGCGGCTCTCGTCGCGGCCGAGCCGCACCGCGACCGGGTTCTCGCCGGAGGCGACCTCGAGCCCGTCAGGCATGACGAGCAGCAACTCGAGCCGCTCGACCGGCACGTCCGTCGAGACGTCGAGCTCCACCTCCACCTCGTCGCCGACGAGCGCGCGCTCGCGCGCCACCGCGAGCGAGACGCCGAGCCGCGGCTCCCGCGCCGTGCGCAGGCCCAGCGCGAGGGCGAGCAGGAAGGGTGCGACGAGGACGACCAGCTCGGGACGGCGGAGCGCGAGCGCGCCGAGCAGCCCGGCCGCCGTCAGCACCGCGTACGCCGCCACGCGCGGCGATGCGGAGGGGGTCATTCGGCAGCGCGGCCGAGCGCCCGCTCGTCGGCCGCCGGCGTCGGCACGCTCTCGAGCAGGTCGCGGACGACGTCGTCGGCCGAGAGCCGTTGCACCCAGAGCTCCGGCTTCAACATCAGCCGGTGCGCCAGCGCCGGCACCGCGATCGACTTGACGTCGTCTGGCGTGACGAAGTCGCGGCCCGAGAGCGCCGCGCGGCAGCGCGAGAGCTTCAGCAGGGCCAGCGAGCCGCGCGGGCTGGCGCCGACCGCCGTCGAGCCGCTCGCGCGCGTGGCGCCGACGACCTCGACGATGTAGCGGCCCACGCTGGGACCGACGTGCACCTGCTCGACCGAGGCCTGCAGCTCGAGCAGCATGGCGCCGTCGATCACGGGCTCGAGCTCGACGTCGTCGGCGCCGCGCTCGAGCCGCCGCGAGAGCATCTCCCACTCGTCGTCCCCGGCCGGATAGCCGAAGCCGACGCGCAGCAGGAAGCGGTCGAGCTGCGCCTCCGGCAGCGGATACGTGCCCTCGTACTCGATCGGGTTCTGCGTCGCGAGCACGAGAAACGGGCGCGCCAGCCGGTGCGTCGTCCCCTCGATCGTCACCTGCCGCTCCTGCATCGCCTCGAGCAGCGCAGCCTGGGTCTTCGGCGGGGCGCGGTTGATCTCGTCGGCGAGCAGCAGGTTGGTGAAGATCGGCCCCGGGCGGAACTCGAACTCGGCGTCGCGCTGGCTCCAGATCGACGAGCCCGTGACGTCGGAGGGCATCAGGTCGGGCGTGAACTGGATGCGCGAGAAGCCGATCGACGTCACCTGGGCGAACGAGCGTGCCGCCAGCGTCTTCGCGAGCCCCGGGTAGTCCTCCAGCAGGACGTGGCCGTCCGCGAGCAGCCCCAGCAGGATCAGCTCGAGCTCGTCCCGCTTGCCGACGACTGCGCGCTCGACCTCGTCGAGGACGCGGTTCGAGAGCTCCTGCACGCGCGCCAGCGGCAGCACTAGAGCCGCTCCAGCGCGGTGACGACGTCGCCGAGGCGCGACAGCCCCGGGCCGGGTGCCGAGCGGTTCGCCGGCGGCTCGGCCCCGGGGCGCACGACCGCCCACGCCTCCTCGCCGAGCAGGCGCCGGGCGACCTCCGGCTGCGACGCGAGATCGACGCCGCGCCGGGAGGCCAGCAGCTGCCGCGCGATCCGCTGCAGGCGCGGCCGCAGGCGGAAGTGGAGGTCGAAGTCGGTGCTCGCGGCCATCGAGACCTCGCGCTCGAGGCGCTCGAGCTCCGCCACCGGCTCGCGCAGGTCGCTGCGGCCGCGCAGGCCGAGGTCGAAGGCGGAGACGTCCGCGACGGGGTTCGCGCGGCGGACGACGCCGACGAGCCAGCCGAGCGCGAGCCCGGCGAGCACGAGCGCGTAGACGTGCAATGCGAGGTCGCGCCGGCCGGGAAGGAAGGAGAGGGCGAGCAGGAGCGCGACGGTGGCGAGCAGCGGCAGCCGCAGCGACCGGAGCAGCCGCCGCGTCACGAGGACGCCGCCCGCTCCCGCGCGAGGGCGAACGCCTCGGCCCGTGCCTGCTGCGCGCGCAACTCCGCCAACCGCAGGTCCTCCCGCACCGTCTCGAGGGCGTCGATCGCGTCCTCCTTCATCTCGGGGCCGACGTCGTGTTGCGAGAACCTAGCCCGTTCGAACAGCAGCGTAAGGCGTTCGGCGGCCACGGGCCCGACCTCGGCCTCCGCGAGCATGCGCTCGAGGAACTCGAGCGGCGCCTCGGCCGGCCGGCGCGGCACCCCGTACGCGCCGAGGACGCGCTCGAGCCGGGCGTACGCCGCGATGACGGCGCGGCGCGGGTCGGCCTCCGCGCGCAGGTCGTCGAGCGTCTCGGCGAGGACGTCGTCGAGCGCCTCGGCGAACGAGGGATCGCCTTCCTCGCCGCGGGCGCGGCGCCGTGCCCGCGCCGACCACCAGGCGGCGGCGACGCCGGCGGATGCGAGCGCGACCACGATCAGGACCGGCAGCCAGGCGAATTCGGGCTCGTACCGCCCCTCGGCCTCAGCCTCGCCTGCCGTTGCGGACGCTTCCGGAGGCGTCGTCAACTGTGGCAGCTCGAGCTCGGCCCGCCGGTCGGCCGCGAAGCGGACGAACAGCGAGAGCGCGACCACGAACAACAGCACGACCACGATCGTGCGCCTGGAGCTCCGGCGCCGCCGCAGCGGCTCCACCGTCGAGCGGAAGACGTCGCGGTTGAAGACGAAGATCGCGACGACGGCGACGGTGGCGAGCGCCATCGAGACGAGCAGGAGGCTGATGAGAGTGTCGAGCACCGCGTCCGCGGGCCGACGCGAGCCGGGCTCGCCCGCAGACACGCCCCCGCGGGCCGTGAGCGCGACGACCACGAGCGCCGCGAGCACGCCCAGTGCCGTCAGCAGGGTGCCGCGGGCACGTGGTCTACTGTCCATCAGAGGATGAGACGACCGCCGCTCGAGGAACGTTTGCGGCGCCCTGCGGTGATGGGGGTCGTGAACGTCACGCCCGACAGCTTCTCGGACGGCGGGGTGCACCTGGATCCCGAGGCCGCCGCGGGCGCGGCGCGGCGGATGCTGGCGGAGGGGGCGGCGCTCGTCGACATCGGCGGCGAGTCGACGCGACCCGGAGCCGCCGCCGTCTCGGGGGACGAGGAGCTGCGGCGCGTGGAGCCGGTGCTCGAGCGTCTGATTGGGCTCCCGCTCTCGATCGACACGTCCAAGGCCTCGGTCGCGCGGCAGGCGCTCGCGCTCGGCGTCGAGCTGGTCAACGACGTCACGGCGCTGCGCGGCGACGCCGAGCTCGCCGGCGTCGTCGCCGACGCGGGCGCGTACCTCTGCCTCATGCACATGCAGGGCGAGCCGCGCACGATGCAGCGGGAGCCCCGGTACGACGACGTCGTCTCGGAGGTGGCGGCGTTCCTCGAGGAGCGACTGGCCTTCGCCGTCTCCGCGGGGATCGCCGAGGAGCTGGTCTGCCTGGACCCGGGGATCGGCTTCGGCAAGAGCGTCGAGCACAACCTGGAGCTGCTGCGCCGGCTCGAGGTGCTCGTCGGCCTCGGCCGGCCCGTCCTCGTCGGCGTCTCCCGCAAGCGCATGCTCGGACGCGTGCTCGGCGAGCCCGACGCGCTCACCGGCACCGCGGCCGCCTCGGTCGGCGCCGCCGTCACCGCCTTCGAGCGCGGCGCTTCGATCTTCCGCGTCCACGACGTGCGCGAGCACGTGGAGGCGCTCGCCCTCGCCGCGGCGGTGTCGGCGTGAGGATCGAGCTGAAGGGCCTCGAGCTGCACGGCTTCCACGGGGCGCTCGAGTGGGAGCGCGAGCGCGGCCAGAGGTTCCTCTTCGACGTCGTCCTCGAGGTGGGGGAGGCGGGCGCGTCCGACCGGCTCGAGGACGCCGTCGACTACCGCGACGTCGCGGCGTGCGTCCGCGAGGTGTCGGACGGGCGGGCCTTCCGGCTGCTGGAAGCGCTGGCCACCGCGCTCGCGGACGAGCTGCTCGCGCGCTTCCCCGCCGAGCGGGTCGAGGTGCGCGTGCTGAAGCCCGAGGTGCAGCTCGACCCGCCCGTCGAGCACGCGGCCGTCAGCGCGGTGCGGGAGCGCGCTTGACGGCGACCGTGTACTGCGGGTTCGCGACCGAGGCGCGGAGCCCCGGGCGCACGTGGAGGAAGAGCACGGCGGCGGCGCGTTCCCGGTTCGTGTAGCCGACCACCTCCGCCCGCCGGCCGGCGCGGTCGGAGGCGGCGAGGCGGGCGGTGCGCCCGGAGACGGTGCGCGCGCCCGGGCCGAAGAGGGCGACGCGGACGTCCGAGGTCGGCGTGACCGTGATCGTCACCGTTCGGTTCCTGGGCACCGAGACGCGGTAGACGTCGTCGGGGTCCTCCGTGGCGTCGAGCCGGGCGCGGAAGCGGTTCGAGACCAGCGGCTTCGCCTTGGCGAAGAGGCCGCCGGCCACGACCTGGCGGATGTCGTCGTTCGGCTCCTGCGGATCGGCGGCCGGGATCGGCCACCCGAGCGCGGCCGGGATGTCGAGCAGCCCGAAGCCGGAGCGCTCGTCGAAGCCGGGCTGGCCGACGTCCTTGGCGCTCGCGCGCAGCAGGTCACCCAGCTGCGTCGGGCTCATCGCGCCGCGAACGGTGCGAATCCAGGCCGCCGCGGCCGACACGATCGGGGCGGAGAAGCTCGTGCCGGTCTCGAGCCGATGCGTGCCCGTCACCGGATCCTGCGCGGGCACGTCCTCGCCGGGAGCGACGAGGTCGACCGCAGGGCCTGCCGAGGAGAACGCGGACGCGTTCCCCTCCCGGCCGGTCGAGCCGACGGTCAGGACGTGCGGGTACGACGCCGGGTAGAGCGTCGGGTTGCCCTCGCCGAGCTCGTTCCCCGCCGACGCCACGACCAGCGAGCCGGTGCCGACCGCGTACGCGATCGCCTCGTACTCGGCCCGCGAGGCGGCGTCGCCGCCGAGGCTGAGGTTGATCACGCTCGGGCCCGCCGCGACCGCGCCCATGATCCCGGCGATCAGCGACGCATCGGAGAGGTCGCCGAGATCCCAGGCTCGGACCGCCGCCTGCGGGTAGACGCCCTCGGCGCCGACGCCGTTGACCGCGGCCGCCGCGGTCGAGGCGACGACGGTGCCGTGATACGCGTCGTCGTCGCTCGGAGAGACGACCTGCGGGTGCAAGGCGACCGTGTCGGGGCGCCCCGCGAAGTCCGGGTGGCCGAGATCGACGCCGCTGTCGAGGATCGTGATCGGGAAGCCGGGGCCGGGCGGTTCGGCGCCGTTCGCGCCGACCGCGTAGAGGTGCCAGCCGAGCTCGGGGGTGGAGAGCGGATCGGTGAACCGGACGAGCTCGTCCCGCCGCTGCGAGACCTCGGCGTAACGGAGCGCGCCGAGGCGCTCGAGCCGCGGCAGCAGCCGAGCGGTGGCGGCGCCGTCGAGCTTCCAGATGTCGAGTGCGGCGGCGACGGGGACGCCCCCGGCCGAGCGGACGAGCCGCTCCGCTCGTGCGTCGGGCTCGATCGCGACGAGCGCGTCGCGCGTGGCCGGGGCGTGCGCGGAGCCGACGGCGTGTGCCGGTGCGGCCGTGACGAGCACGGCCGCGACCGAGGCGACGAGCACGCCGGGCTTCACGCGCGACACGGTAGCCGGGAAAGATGAAAGGGAGATGAACACGGCCTTCGTCGGCATCGGCGCGAACCTCGGCGACCGTGAGCGCACGCTGCGGCTCGCGCTCCGGCTCCTGGGCGACCGCGACGGCGTCACGGTGGCCGCCGTCTCGTCGCTGCGGGAGACGGCGCCGGTCGGCTACCGCGACCAGCCGTTCTTCCTGAACGGCGCCGCCCGGCTCGAGACGGAGCTCTCGCCGCGGGAGCTCCTGAGGGCGCTCCTCGACGTCGAGCGCGAGCTCGGCCGCGACCGCTCCGGGCCTCGCTTCGGCCCACGCACCGTCGACCTCGACCTGCTCCTCTACGACGGGGTCGAGCTGGACGAGCCCGACCTCGTGGTGCCGCACCCGCGCCTGCACGAGCGGCGCTTCGTGCTCGAGCCGCTGGCGGAGCTGGCTCCCGGCCTCGTCGTGCCCGGTCGCGGTCCCGTGGAGCGCTTGCTTGCGGAGCTAGACTGACGCCGATGAGCCACCTCGACGACCTGGACGAGTTCGAAGCGGATCTCGAGCTGCGCCTGAAGCGGGAGTACACGGCAGTCTTCGGCCTCTTCCGCTACTGCATCCTCACCCAGGACGCGACGTACCTCTGCAACAAGCTCGACCTGCAGGTGTCGCAGGGCGCGAACTACCCGTTCTTCCACATCACCATGGAGGACGTGTGGGTGTGGGACAAGAACCGGCCCACACGGATCATCCCGCGCGCCGAGGTCTACACCTCGAGCGACGTCACCGTCGAGGAGCTGCGCGGCGAGGGCGACGAGCCCAAGCTGACGGCCGAGGCGCTCGCGGAGCGCATCGGCGAGTCGCTCTCCGGCGAGGACGAGACGCCGTAGCGCCACGCTTGGCTCGTTGCGCCGAGCAACTAGGCTCCGCGGCATGTTGCTCGCAGTCGATGTCGGCAACACGCAGACCGCGCTCGGGCTCTACCGAGACGCGGAGCTGACCGACCACTTCCGCCTCGCCACCGACCGCAGCCGCACGGGCGACGAGCTCGGCGTCACGCTCTCCGCCCTGCTCGAGCTGGAGGACGTGGACGGCGTCTGCCTCTCGACGACGGTGCCGGCGCTCCAGCGCGAGTGGGAGCTCGTCGCCGAGCGCTGGCTGAAGGCGCCGCTCCTCGTCGTCGGCCCGGGCACCCGCACGGGGATCGCGATCCGCTACGACGACCCGCGCGAGGTGGGGCCGGACCGGATCGTCAACGCCGTCGCCGCCTTCGACCGCTACGGCGCGCCGTGCATCGTCGTCGACTTCGGCACGAGCACGAACTTCGACATCGTCTCCGCAGCGGGCGAGTACGTCGGCGGCGTGCTCGCGCCGGGGATCGAGGTCTCGATGGAGGCGCTCTTCGCCCGCGCGGCGCGGCTCGTGAAGGTCGACTTCGCCGCGCCGGCGACGGTGATCGGCAAGACGACGGTCGGCGGGCTCCAGTCCGGCCTCGTCTACGGCTTCGCCGGCCAGGTCGACGGCATCGTCACGCGCATTCGCGAGGAGCTCGGCACCGACGCCCAGACCGTCGCGACGGGCGGCCTCGCGGATTTGATCGCACCGCACGCGCGCACGCTCGACCGCATCGATCCGTTCCTCACGCTCGACGGCCTGCGGATCGTCTGGTCGCGTAACCACTGAGCTCCCGCCGCCGTTGACTCCCGGGGCGCCGCTTTCGGTGCCGTAACCGAACCACCCAAGGGGGTCTGATGGACATCGGAAACAGCGTCGAACGAGGGTTCACCGAATTCTTCGCGTGGCTGCCCGCCCTGCTGGGCGCTCTCGCCATCCTCGTCATCGGCTACTTCGTGGCCAAGGTCGTCAGCGGCCTCGTCTGGCGGGCGCTGCACCGCGCCGGCTTCGACCGCACGCTGCACTCGGGCCAGGGCGGCAGCTTCGTCCAGAAGCTGACGTCGAGCCCGTC